>CAXSGT010000118.1:0-10047 GCA_964236835.1 uncultured Polaromonas sp. | reverse complement strand
TCCTCGAACTGCGCGACGCCGGCGACCCGGTTGAAATCGCCGCGCGCTACAACGACCAGGGCGCCGACGAGCTGACGTTTCTCGACATCACCGCGACCAGCGACGGGCGCGATTTGATCCTGCACATCATCGAGGCGGTGGCGTCGCAAGTCTTTATTCCGCTGACAGTCGGCGGCGGCGTCCGCACGGTGGAGGATGTGCGCCGCCTGCTCAATGCCGGCGCCGACAAGACCAGCTTCAACTCTGCCGCGCTGGCCAATCCGCAGGTGATCGAGGATGCCTCGGGCAAATACGGCGCGCAGTGCATTGTCGTGGCGATCGACGCCAAGCGCCGCACGCCGGAAGACGCCCGGACGCGCGGCCCGGGCTGGGACGTGTACAGCCACGGCGGGCGCAAAAACACCGGGCTCGACGCCGTCGCCTGGGCGTGCGAGATGGCGCGGCGCGGCGCCGGCGAAATTTTGCTCACCAGCATGGACCGCGACGGCACCAAGGCGGGCTTCGACCTGGCGCTGACCCGCGCTGTCAGCGACGCCGTCGGCGTTCCGGTGATCGCCTCGGGCGGCGTCGGCAGCCTGGACCACCTGGCCGACGGCGTGCAGCTGGGTGGCGCCGACGCGGTGCTGGCGGCGAGCATCTTTCACTACGGCGAATACACGGTCGAGCAGGCAAAACGCCACATGGCCGCGCGCAGCATTCCGGTCCGGCTCTGAATTCCAGCATTTTTGGCACTTTGCGCATACTGGGCGGGCGCAGGCAGCTATCAATTTAATAGTTTCAGCGATCGCCGACAATACGCGTCATGAATTGGCTGGAAACTGTACGCTGGGATGACAAGGGCCTGGTGCCCGTCATTGCGCAGGAAGCCGCGAGCGGCGACGTGCTGATGTTCGCCTGGATGAACCGCGAGGCGCTGGAAAAGACCGCCGCGCTCGGGCAGGCGGTGTATTTCAGCCGTTCGCGCGGGCGCCTGTGGCACAAGGGCGAGGAGTCCGGAAATTTTCAGGCGGTGCATGAAATACGGCTCGACTGCGACGCCGACGTGATATTGCTCAAGGTGACGCAGCTCGGGTCTGCGCGGGGCGAGCCGGCAATCGCCTGCCACACCGGCCGCCACAGCTGCTTTTTCAGCCTTTACCGGGATGGCCGATGGGTCGCGGTCGAGCCGGTCTTGAAAGAGCCTGGCAGCATCTATAAATAGCTTTCAATGAATTCCAGCGACACCCTCGAGCGCCTTGCGCGCACCATCGAAAGCCGCACGCCGGCTCGTGGCGGCGACCCGGACAAAAGCTATGTCGCGCGGCTGCTGCACAAGGGCCCGGATGCGTTCCTGAAAAAAATCGGCGAGGAAGCGTGCGAAACCGTGATGGCCGCCAAGGACATCGACCATGGCGGCCCGACCGCCGAACTGCTCGGCAAGCTGGTCGGCGAGGTCGCCGATTTGTGGTTTCACAGCCTGATCGCGCTGTCTCATTATGGCCTGTCGCCCGCCGATGTGCTCGTTGAATTGGAGCGCCGCGCGGGCACCAGCGGCATCGACGAAAAAGCGCTGCGCAAGGTGCGGCTTCGCGAAGCCGGCGACGATTGATAAAAAAGGATGCAGCATGAACAATGACATCGTGACGATCGAGCCCGACGAAGGCCTCAGAACCTGGGGATGGATCAGCTACATCCTGCACCTCATCGTCGCCGTCGCGGCCGTGCTGCCGGGCGCGCAGGTGTCGATCGCGCTGTTGGTTGTGGCGCTGGTGATCGATCTGGCCAAGCGCGGTGACGCCGCCAACACCTGGCAGGCGTCGCATTTCAGCTGGCGCATCCGCTCGGTGATATGGGCGGGGGTGCTGTATTTGGTGACGGCGCCGTTGTGGCTGCTGTTCATTGTTCCCGGCTGGATCGCCTGGGGCTTGATTTCGGTCTGGTTTCTGTACCGCATCGTCAAGGGCATGGTGCGCATGAACGCCGGCCGCGCGGTGGACGCATCATGAGCGACGCCGGCAACTGCATCTTTTGCAAGATCGCCGCCGGCGCCGTTCCGAGCCGCAAGGTGCACGAGGACGACGAGTTCTTCGCCTTTCACGACCTTCATCCGGCGGCGCCGGTGCATTTTTTGATCATTCCCAAGGTGCATATTCCTTCGTTGGCGCAAGTAGAGGCGGAGCAGGCGCCGCTGCTGGGGCGCATGCTCGCGCTCGCGCCTCGCCTGGCGCTGGAGCAGGGCTGCAAGCCCTATCCGCAAGGCGGCTTTCGCGCGGTGATCAATACCGGCGCCGAAGGCGGTCAGGAAGTGCATCATCTGCATCTGCATGTGATGGGCGGCCCCCGGCCCTGGCTCAGGGGCTGACACAAGCCGCAGCTACCCCGCAGGCTGGTGGGGTCATAGGCGCCGATGCGGCGCGCCTTTAGAATCGAAGCTGGCAGTCGGCGTATCGTGGTTACTTGGCAATCGCAAGACAGGAGCAAAAAATGGGTGGATTTTCAATTTGGCACTGGTTGATCGTGCTGCTGATCGTGGTGATGGTGTTCGGCACCAAGAAGTTGCGCAACATGGGCAGCGACCTGGGTGGCGCCGTCAAGGGCTTCAAGGACGGCATGAACGAAGGCGGGCAGTCTCCGGCGGACGAAAAGCCGGTGGTCGTGACCGCTGGCCAGGTCGCCAACGCCCAGGCGGCTGACAAGGTCGAGCGCAATACGATCGACGTCCAGGCTCGGCAGAAATCTTGACCCCCACGCTTTTCACAACGCGCAATGCGCTGCCCCCCGAGGGGGCTGGCCTTGCTTGGGGCGGCCCGGCGCTGCGACCGCTAAGTTCTTCGCAGGCCTGGGGCGACGAAGCCGCCAGCGTGTCTACTAGGACAATTGCGCATGATTGACCTGGGCATTTCCAAGATGGCGCTGATCGGCGCGGTCGCGCTGATCGTCATCGGCCCGGAGAAATTGCCGCGCGTGGCGCGCACCGTCGGCACGCTGCTGGGCAAGGCGCGGCGCTATGTCAATGACGTGAAGCAGGAGGTCAACCGCTCGATGGATTTGGACGAGTTCAGGAAAATGAAGGAAAGCGTCGAAAGCGCGGCCCGCGACGCTGAACACTCGATCAAGACCGGCGCGAGCGATTTTGAAAAATCGTGGGCAGGTACCCATGAAACCGTCGCGCCCAGCGGCGAAATGCCGGGTTTCGAGGCGTTTCCGCATTACCAGAATCCGAAAAAGAAGTGGCGGCTCAAGCGCGGCGCGACGCCGCAGTGGTTCAAGGCGCGCTCCGGCGTGCGCAGCAAGGCGCAGTCGGGTGCGGCGCGCGTGGCCCGCTTTCGGCCGCAGCCGGGCCGCAAGGCCTGACGCGGGTTGTTTTTTCGGGCTTATTTGCGAATAATCATTGCGCGCATTCCGGCGCAACCCACCCGGCGCGAACCCTCTTTTCTTCATGAGCGACTCCAATCCCCCCGGCGGCGACCCGCCCGACGAACTCGCGGGCACCGAGCAGCCCTTCGTGCAGCATCTGGTCGAGTTGCGCGACCGCATGATCAAGGCGATCATCGCCATCGGCATCGCCGCCGCCATCCTGGCGGTTTTCCCCGGTCCCGGCGCGCTCTACGACCTGATGGCCGCGCCGCTGGTCGCCAGCCTGCCGAAGGGCGCGACGCTGATCGCGACCAACGTCATCTCGCCCTTTGTGGTGCCGATCAAGATATTGTTCATGGCCGCGTTCATGATCGCGCTGCCGGTGGTGCTCTACCAGCTTTGGGCTTTTGTCGCGCCGGGGCTGTATTCGCACGAAAAGCGCTTGGTGATGCCGCTGGTGGTGTCCAGCACGCTGCTGTTTTTTGCCGGCGTCGCCTTTTGCTACTACTTCGTGTTCGGCCAGGTGTTCAGATTCATCCAGAGCTTTGCGCCGAAGTCGATCACCGCCGCGCCGGACATCGAGGAATATCTGAACTTTGTGCTCGGCATGTTTTTGGCGTTCGGCTTGGCGTTCGAGGTGCCGATCGCGGTGATTTTGCTGGTCCGCATGGGCGTTCTCAGCGTGGCCCAGCTGCGGCAATATCGCGGTTATTTTTGGGTGATCGCCGCCATCGGCACCGCGCTGGTCACGCCGCCCGACGCGGGCTCGATGATCATGCTCTTGATGGTCGTGGGCGGGCTCTACGAGGTCGGGATTCTGGCGGCGCATATGTTCATCAAGCGCAGCCAGACGGCGGACGCCGATGCCGCCGAAGCGGCCAAACCCTGAGCGGTTTTTTTTTCTGATCTTTGTGGTTTCAGCGCTGCGCCGCGCCGGGCCGCTGGCGTTTGCCGGGCGTCACCGCAATCTCGATCGGGCCATCGCCGCGCAGCACCTTTAGCGGCGCGGGCGTTCCCGGCTTGAGGGCGGCGACGGCGGTCAGCAGCTGGCTGACATTTCCCACAGGCTTGCCGCCGACCGCCGTAATCACGTCGCCGGGCCGGATGCCGCCCTGCGCGGCCGGACCGTTTTGCAGCACGCCGGTGATGATGACGCCGCCGGCTTTCGCCGCGTCGGGCTTGAGCCTGAAGGCCTCGGCCAGTTCGGCATTCAACTCCTGCGGCTCGACGCCGATCCAGCCGCGCGTCACCTGCCCCTCCTTCACGATGCCTTCGAGCACCTGCTTGGCGGTTGACACCGGAATCGCGAAGCCGATGCCCATCGAGCCGCCCGAGCGCGAGTAGATCGCGGTGTTGATTCCCATCAGGTTGCCGTTCACATCGACCAGCGCACCGCCCGAGTTGCCGGGGTTGATCGCGGCGTCGGTCTGGATGAAGTTCTCGAACGTGTTGATGCCGAGCTGATTTCGCCCCAGCGCGCTGACGATGCCGCCGGTCACCGTCTGGCCGACGCCGAACGGGTTGCCGATGGCCAGCACCGGGTCGCCGACCTGCAGCGCGTCGGAGTCGCCCAGCACGATCACCGGCAGCTTGTCGAGTTCGATCTTGAGAATCGCCAGGTCGGTGTCGGGGTCGGTGCCGATCACCTTGGCTGCGGTCTTGCGGGTGTCGTTCAGGACGACCTCGATCTGGTCGGCGCCCTCGACGACGTGGTTATTGGTCAGAATGAAACCGCTGGCGCTGATGATGACGCCGCTGCCCAGGCCGCCCTGCGGCTCGGCGCGGCCCTGGTCGCCATAGAAAAACTTGAACCACGGGTCGCCGGCGTGCGGGTTGCTGGCGGCGGCCCGGCTGGTGTTGATGCTCACGACGGCGGCCGACGCTGTTTTTGCCGCTCCAGCGAAACTGCCGATGGTGCCCGACGAGGCGGGCGTGGCCGCGCGCGGCGAATTGCCGGCTGGCGCTTCCATCACCGAAACGCCCGCCACCGACGTCCTTTTGTTCAGCCACTGCGGCTGCAGCGTGGCCACCACGAAGTAGGCGGCGACCAGGATAGTGACGGTCTGGGAAAACAGCAGCCAGGTGCGCTTCATGGGTGGAAAAGTGGTTGGCGGATGCGACGATGTGAAAGAAAGACCGAGTTGCCGATGCCTGCAGGCCAACAACGAACTCGATCTATTGTGCGTGATGCGAGTTCGCTGCGCGTAGGACGGAGCGCCTTGAAAAGCTGCGAATCCGGGAAAAACGGGAAAACTCGCTGTCCGCCGCTTGCCTGAGACAATCGAACAATGAGCACCATCACACGACACGACTTGCTTCGCGCCTTCGATGCGCTGCTGCAGCCGGCGCGCTTTAAAGACTACGGCCCCAATGGATTGCAAGTCGAAGGCAAAGCGAAAATTCGACGCATCGTCTCCGGCGTCACCGCGAGCCGGGCGCTGATCGAAGCGGCCATTGCCGCGCGGGCCGACGCGATTTTCGTCCACCACGGCCTGTTCTGGCGCGGGCAGGACGGCACCGTCACCGGCTGGATGAGGCAGCGCCTGGCATTGCTGCTGGCGCACGACATCAACTTGTACGCCTACCACCTGCCGCTCGATGCGCATCCGGAGCTGGGCAACAACGCGCAATTGGGCGTTCAGCTCGGCCTGAAGGCAAGCACGCGCTTCGGCGAGCAGGACCTGGGCTTCCTCGGCAGGCGAGCCGATGGCGGCGGCTTTACCGGCACCGGCGCGCTTGCTGAACACATCAAAAACACATTAAAAAGGCCTGTCACGCAAGCTGGTCGTGAAAAGTTAGCTATTCAAAACATAGCATGGTGCAGCGGCGGCGCGCAAAGCTATTTCGAAGCCGCCATTGCCGCGGGCGCGCACGCTTTCATCACCGGCGAGATTTCCGAGCCGCAGGCGCACTACGCGCGCGAGATGGACGTGGCCTTCATCGCCTGCGGCCACCATGCGTCGGAGCGTTACGGCGCGCCGGCCGTCGCGGCGCACGTCGCGACGGAATTCGGCTTGCAGCACCAGTTCATCGACATCGACAATCCCGCATGACGACCGCATTCAGGCCCCTGCTCATCACCATGGGCGACGCCGCCGGCATCGGTCCCGAAATCATCGCCAAAGCGTATCTGGAGTCGCCCGCCGATCTGGCCGGCTGCGTCGTCGTCGGCGATGTGGCGACGCTGCGCCGCGCCGCCGCCCTGACGGCGAAGGCGGCGGGAACGGTCGCGCTGCCGGTGGCGCGGCTCGATGCGCCGGCCGCCGCGTCGTCGCTGCCGCCGCGCTGCATCGGCGTGCTACAAAAATGTGAGCTGACCGCGCCCGTCCCCTATGCGCAGATCAGTGGTTTGGCGGGCCAAGCCGCCGCCGATTGCATTGTCTGGGCGGCGCGCGCGGTGCTCGCGGGCGAGGCGCAGGCCATGGTGACCGCGCCGATCCACAAGGAGGCACTGGCCGCGGCGGGCGGCTGGGTCGCGGGTTTTCCTGGCCACACCGAGATGCTTCAGGCGCAAGCCGCCGCCTTTCTCGGCAGACCGGTCGGCGAGGTGCCGGTGCGAATGATGCTGGCCAATGACGAGCTGAAAACCGTGCTGGTCAGCATCCACATGTCGCTCAGGCGCGCCATCGAGGCCGTCACTTTCGACAACGTGCTGCAAACCCTGCGCATCACCCACAGCGCCGTCGGCGCCGGTCTGGGCTGGCCGCCGCGCATCGCTGTCGCCGGCCTCAATCCGCATGCCGGCGAGGGCGGGCTGTTCGGCGGCGAGGAGCAGGCGATCATCGCGCCGGCGATCGCCGCCGCCCGCGCCGAGGGGGTGGACGCGCACGGCCCGTTCGCGCCGGACACGGTGTTCATGCGGGCGCGCAACACGCCGAAAAAGCCCGGCGAGTTCGATGCGGTGGTCGCGATGTACCACGACCAGGGGCTGATTCCGGTCAAGTACCTGGGCGTCGAGCGCGGCGTCAACGTCACGCTCGGCCTGCCGCTGGTGCGCACCAGTCCAGACCACGGCACCGCCTTCGACATCGCCGGCACCGGCCGGGCCGATGCGTCCAGCCTGCTGGCCGCCATCGGCATGGCGCGGCAGCTGGCCGCCCAGCGGTAAGAAAGCGTCACGGCTCGGTGCTTGCCGCTTGATCCCAAGCTGTCGCGAATTCCACGCATAAGCACGCTGTTTTCGAGCCGGCGATGCCGCGCCAGCGCAGGCCGATTCAGGCGCCGCTCGGTTGAAAGCGCGTTTCCCGCTCCGCTACAATTCCTGGTTGACTTTTACTATGCCCTTTTTCAAGCCGGCTCTTGAAGGACTTTCATGACTCAAGCAAGCGTAATGGATGCGCCGCCCAGCGCGCCTGTTGATAAAAACAAAAGAAACTGGATCGTGGCGACTTGCGCCATGGGGGGCGCGGGCGTGGCGGCCGTGGCGGTGCCGTTTGTCAGCACGTTCGAGCCTTCGGAGCGGGCCAAGGCGACCGGCGCCGCGGTCGAAGTCGATATTTCAGCGCTCAAGCCGGGCGAAAAAATGACCGTCGAATGGCGCGGCAAACCGGTCTGGATACTCAAGCGCACGCCTGAGCAGATTGCCACCCTGCCGAAGGTCGATGACTTGCTGGCCGACCCGAAGTCGCTGCGCAAACTGCCCGAGTGGACGCCCCCCTACGCGCGCAACGAAAACCGCTCGATCAAGCCCGAAACCCTGGTGGTCGTCGGTATCTGCCCGCATCTGGGCTGCTCGCCGTCGGATAAGTTCCAGCCCGGCGCCCAGCCGTCGCTGCCCGACAGCTGGGTCGGCGGCTTTCTATGTCCCTGCCATGGCTCGACCTTCGATCTGGCCGGCCGGGTCTATAAAAACAAGCCGTCGCCGGACAATCTCGAGGTGCCGCCGCATATGTATATGACCGCCAACCGGCTACTGATCGGCGACGACAAGAAGGCCTGAGAACGCTTGCTTTCATTCGCTTGGCCAAGCCTTGGCCAAAGAAACCCAACGAAACAGGATCAGTGATGGCTGAATTCAAAGAAATTTCTCCCGACGCTCCGCTGTCCGCCAGGGCGATGAACTGGCTCGACAACCGCTTCCCCGCCAGCACGCTCTTCAAAGAGCACATGAGCGAGTATTACGCGCCGAAAAATTTCAATATCTGGTACATCTTCGGCTCGCTGGCGCTCTTGGTGCTGGTGATCCAGATCGTCACCGGCATCTTCCTCACGATGAACTACAAGCCCGACGCCGCGCTGGCGTTCGGTTCGGTCGAATACATCATGCGCGACGTGCCCTGGGGCTGGCTGATCCGCTATATGCATTCGACCGGCGCATCGGCCTTTTTCATCGTCGTGTACCTGCACATGTTCCGCGGCCTGATCTATGGCAGCTACAGAAAGCCGCGCGAATTGATCTGGGTGTTCGGCTGCGCGATTTTCCTGGCGCTGATGGCCGAAGCCTTCATGGGCTACCTGCTGCCCTGGGGCCAGATGAGCTACTGGGGCGCCCAGGTGATCGTCAACCTGTTCGCCGCCATCCCGTTCATCGGCCCCGACCTGGCGCTGCTGATTCGCGGCGACTATGTGGTCGGCGACGCGACGCTGAACCGATTCTTCGCCTTTCACGTGATCGCTGTGCCGCTGGTGCTGCTGGGGCTCGTCGTGGCGCATATCATCGCGCTGCATGAAGTCGGCTCAAACAATCCCGACGGCATCGAAGTCAAGGGGCCGAACGCGCCGCGCGACGCCGCCGGCCATCCGCTGGACGCCATCCCGTTTCATCCTTACTACACGGTGCACGACGTTTTCGGCGTCACCGTGTTCTTGATGGTTTTTTCGGCCGTCATCTTCTTCGCGCCCGAGTTCGGCGGCTACTTCCTGGAATACAACAACTTCATTCCCGCCGATTCGCTGAAAACGCCTTTGCATATCGCCCCGGTCTGGTATTTCACGCCGTACTACTCGATGCTGCGCGCCATCACCAGCGAGATGATGTACGCGCTGATCGCCTGCGTGCTGCTAGGCGCCGTGCTCGGGGTGCTCAAAGCCAGAATCTCGGGCCTTTTCAAGTTGCTCATCGTTGGCGCCGCCGTGGCGCTGGTCGCCGCCATGCTGATGATCGACGCCAAGTTCTGGGGCGTCGTGGTCATGGGTGGCGCGGTCATCATCTTGTTCTTCCTGCCCTGGCTGGACAACAGCGAAGTCAGGTCGATTCGCTACCGGCCGAGCTGGAACAAGATACTCTACGGTATTTTCGTCATCAACTTCTTTGCCCTCGGCTATCTGGGCGTGCAGCCGCCATCGGCGCTCGGCGAGCGCGTCTCGCAGGTGGGAACGCTGTTTTATTTCGGCTTTTTTCTTTTGATGCCATGGTGGAGCCGGCTCGGCACTTTCAAGCCTGTTCCCGATCGCGTGCACTACACGCCTCACTAGCCAGGAAGAAGCCATCGTCATGAAAAAAATCATTCTCGCTCTGATTAGCGCGCTCGGCCTGCTGACGGGCGCTCACGCGTCCGAAGGCGGTTTCGCCTGGGACAAGGCGCCGAACAACACGAACGACGTGGCGGCGCTGCAAAACGGCGCCAAGCTGTTTGTCAATTACTGCCTGAACTGCCACTCGGCGGCGTACATGCGCTACAACCGCCTGAAGGACATCGGCCTGACCGATCAGCAGATCAAGGGCAATCTGCTTTTCGCGACCGACAAGGTCGGCGAAACGATGAAGTCCGC
>CAXSGT010000117.1:0-10113 GCA_964236835.1 uncultured Polaromonas sp. | reverse complement strand
ACCACCCGACTAATGCCTCAGGCTACTTGAAAATCGAGTTTCTCAGGGACGACGAACTAACCATTTGAGACAAGCGAAAATATCAATTTTTATAGTAAAAGTAGCTTCGTTAAGCCGAACTATATTGCGCTATAGATTGTTTGGTTCTAGGAGAAATAGTGTCCTCATTTGTTAGCGCTGATTCCGACTATCGCCACGCCATAGAAGCTACTGGCCGTGACCTATCGGCTGCATTCGTATCTGCCCAACAAGTACCTTTTATCAATCTAAACGGAGATGACATTTCGCGAGCAGTTCTTTTACGTTTGCGATCCTTCTTCATAACGCAAGACGCGATTAAAAAGGGTTTGGACAAGGTCTATGCAGCCTCAGCAGCGGACTTTTTAGTTGAAACAGTGCTGTTCTATGTTCGTGTGACGTTGGCACGATTGCAGCCTTCACTGACGGTTGCTTCGGAACGAAATGTCGTGAGGGAACGTGGGTCAATGCGTCCTGACATTTCAATTTGGAGAGGCGAGCAGGTCGTGGCGGCAATCGAATGCAAGACTCAACTTGGTTGGAATAGGAACGGTTGGTTGGAGGACTTTACACAGCGCGAAACTCGCTTGCGAGATCATTTTCCAGATTCCAAGCTCTTTTTGCTTGTTATGACAGCTAGTAACTGGTCAGGTTTTGGGGATGATGCCCGCATCGGCAAGCAGTTCTTTGTGATGCTTGAGAAGATTTGGCCTCGTGACTTTGAAGAGTCAATGGCAAACTCAATCGTCAATCGAATCGAATGCCTTATCGCTGAGATCGTTCAGCATGCTGGGTGTGACCTGATATCCTTTCAGGATGAAGGTCGCTGAAATTCTCCGCCTCCTTCAAGGTGACGGTTGGAATTTGATCGCCACGCGGGGAACTCAATCGCCAGTTCAAGCACCCGAGCAAGCCTGGCCGGGTAACTGCTCCGGGAAAGCCCAGCGACGATCTGGCTCCAGGTACGCAGAACAGTGTTCTCAAAAAGGCAGGTCCTAAGTGAGGTCGCATGCGCTACGCAATCGTTATCGAGTAAGCCGAAAGCAGTTACTCGGCATATGTTCCCGATCTGCCTGGATGCGTTGCCACGGGAGCAACCACCGCCGAAATCGAATCTGAAATTCGTGATGCCATCGCTTTTCACCTTGATGGCTTGCGCGAAGATGGGCTGCCCGTGCCACCGGGCGCCAGTCGGGTGGAGTATGTTGAAGTGACTGTATAGCTGGTAATCCATCGTATGTAGCAGCACACCAAAGCTCTGAGATTTATTGCTACTGGACTCAAACACAGGCCCTTTTTCTGTCCAGAAACTCTTGACTATATGCATAAGTTATGCATACTACGCACATGGAGTTCGAATTCGATCCTAACAAGGCGCATCTGAACCAGCGCAAGCATGGTGTGAGTTTCGCCCATGCCGAGCTAGAGTTGCGGGACGAAAGGGCGGTCACGATCGAAGACCCGAACGCCATCGGCGAGCAGCGTTTCATTACCCTGGGTATGGACGCACTGGGTCGGTTGCTTGTCGTGATCCACACCCAGCGCGGCGAACGGACACGTTTGATCTCCGCGCGCAAACCCAGCCCTGGCGAATCGGAGCAATACCATGCGTGATGAATACGACTTCAGTAAAGGCAGGCGCGGCGCGGTGATCCGGTCGCCGGGCAAGACCCGCATCACCATCATGCTGGACGACGAAATCATTGACGTGTTCAAGTCCCGCGCGGAGCGCGCTGGGATGGGCTATCAGACGCTCATCAATGCCGCACTCAAAGAAGCGATCGGAGCCGCGGCAGAAAAGCCCTTGACGGTTGCCGAATTGCGGCAGGTGCTGCGTGAGGAACTGCACTCGACTTGAATTGCCACATTCGACCAGCCAAGCCGAACCCGGACAGAATCGGCTTAATGTTGAATTCCAGAATGACTACTATGAAATGCATAGCGGTTAACGCCCGCCGATTGGGCGTTGCAGGTCGATTTGATCCAAGTATGTTCGACAGTATGACTCTGCTTTGCGCTTTGGACACCTTGCGGGGAGCCCTCACCCCGGCCCTTTCCCAGAGGGCGAGGGAGCAGGAGGGCGCTTGACAAGCGTACGCCTTAGGCGTATAGTCAGAAAGTGCTCACGGTTATCGAAGTCCACTTTTCCAGAAGCTTTGGCCGTTGTACTGGTCTGAAGACGAGCGCGGCGAATTCGCGGCGTACATTGCCCTGGATGCGACGGCCGGAGCTGTGATTCGGGAGTCCGGAGGGTTGCGCAAGGTCCGGTGGGCTCGCCCAGGCTCTGGAAAATCCGGTGGTGTCAGGATCTGACCATGTTCGCGAAGGGCAACACTGGAAATATCCCAACCGCCAAACTCAAGGAGATTCGCCGTGCCCTCGAAAAGTAAACGCCTCACACAGGCTGAGATTGATGTCTTTGAAGCTACTCGCGACATTGGCGAAGAACTGTTGCAGTCGATTCGGGACATGAAGGCGGGGAAAGGGGAAGTGGTGGCGTCGCCCGCCATTGAAGCGCGGAGCAAGACAGGGCTTTCCCAATCGCAGTTCGCAGCCTTGCTGGGCGTGTCGGTTCGCACGCTTCAAGGCTGGGAACAAGGCCGCAAGCAGCCAAGCGGCGCAGCGCGGACACTGCTTGCAATCGCGCGTACGAATCCGAAGGCGGTGTTGGCGGTATCTGGAAAGTAAGCATCTTGAATGGCGAGCAGACGCTCATCAATATTGCGGCAGGTGCTGCGTGAAGAGTTGCACTTGACTTGAATGGGCATATCCGGCCATTGCAGTCGAACCCGTCGTTTCAAGCGCCAGGGTGAATGTCGAACAGCATCGGCTTGGCGTTGAATTCGCAAATGACCACTATTAAATACATAGCTGCCTGCGCCCGTGGATAGGGCGATTCAGGTCAATTCGATGCACTAAATTGCCTTTTCGGCAGCATCCGGCCTGTTTTACGCATTGGGCGGCGTGCGGGAGCCCTCACCGCAGCGCTTTCGCGAAGGGCGAGAGGGCAAGGTAGGTATGGCGTTGTTTACGTTGCTTTGACTTTTAAAATTTCGCAAATTCAGGTAGTAGCGCATTGAACGCCCGTCGCCCACCGTTCCATGCAAACGTACCTTCCCGGCTAAGGTTGGCTTACTATAGTATGGCTAAATGTATGGTTTGATGATAACGTTCCGGTATGAACTTCGAGTGGGACGACGGCAAGAATTCGGCGAATCTTGCCAAGCATCAGGTCACTTTCTTCGAAGCCCAATTAGCGTTCGCTGACCCGCATCGCGTAATCGCCTGAGATATTGGTCACAGCAAGGTCGAAGAGCGTTTTTACTGCTTCGGCAAAGTCGAAGGCGGCGTACTCACGGTGCGTTTTACTTATCGAGGCGGCGTGGTTCGCATTATTGGCGCCGGCTACTGGCGCAAAGGAAAGGCAATTTATGAAAACGAAAATCACTTACACGGATGAGCCCTTGGGCGACATCGAGGTCGTTCCTGACTTTTTGCCGCCGCCTGCCGAGCTGGCGTTTCGTGAAGAAGGAGTCAAGGTCACGCTGGCGCTAAGCAAGAAAAGCGTGGAATTTTTCAAATTGGAAGCGTCGAAGCATCAAACCCAGTACCAGCGAATGATCCGCCGCCTTCTTGATGCCTACGTTGAAGTGCAGGAAAAGCGTCCTCTAACTGTTAATTCAGGTCGCGTGTCCCGCAAGCAGGGCGCCGCAGCTGCCAAGACGGCTCAACCCGGTAGATAACGGCCTTGACTGCCCGAGCGAGGCCGCCTCTTTAAGCTAGCGGCGTTCATCGCCACGCCCGGCTACAGGTTGCCGCGCCAGCGCTGCAAGACTTCACACCGCCGCGCCAATGCGGTCGGCTCGTTCCGTGAACCGACCATTGCGCTGCCAGTGCAGCACGATTCAAGGGCATCTCAACGCGCGGGACTCGCCGGTCGGGGTGTCTGCTACTGCAAGCGACGCACTCGTTGTGGCCACAACCGGCTTGGGATGACATGGTAAAAAGTACTATTCCATAATAAAGTTGGGCAATGGACTTCGAATGGGACGATGGCGGGAATCGGGCGAATCTTGCCAAGCATCAAGTCTCATTTTTCGAAGCTCGGCATTTTTTCGCCAAGCCACAAAGGTAAACGACTATGAAGGAAAACACGAAGGCCGCGCTGCGGCTGTTCGGCGCCAGCGCCACCGCGCTGCTGCTCGCCGCCTGTTCCTCGCTCGGTCCGCAGGGCGGCGCCGAGGCGCGCAACATGGAATTGGTGGGCAGCCACGACCTGCAGGGGCGCAGCGCCTACCAGCCCACGCTGCTGCAGCAGAACGGCCGCTGGATCGCTTACGTCGGACACCACGGCGGTGGCGCGCAGAACCCCAAGCCCATGAATCCGCTCACGGGACACGCGGAATTCAACGGCACGTCGATCCTCGACGTCACCGACCCGGCGCATCCGAAATACTTGTTTCACATCCCCGGCGAAGAAGGACAGGACGAAGCCGGCGGTGCGCAGATGGTGCGCGCCTGTCCGGGCCGTTCGCTGCCCAAGGGAGATCCAGCCCACTTCTACATCCTGCGTGTGTTCGGCAACTCCGCGCATGAGGTCTGGGACGTGACCGATCCGTCGGCGCCGGCGCGTATCGCGCAGATGGGCGGGCTCAAGGGGACGCACAAGAATTTTTGGGAATGCGACACCGGCATCGCCTATGTCGTCTCGGGCCTCGAGGGCTGGCGCACGCGGCGCATGACGCAGATCTACGACCTGAGCGATCCGGCGCATCCGGTCTTCATCCGCAACTTCGGCTTGGCCGGACAGCAGCCGGGCGGCACGGGCACGGCGCCGGAAGAACTGCACGGCCCCATCTCCACGGGCCCGGCCGGCAACCGCGTCTACTTTGGCTACGGCACCAACAAGAACGGTGTGGTGCAGATCGTTGACCGCAAGAAGCTGCTGGAAGGGCCGCGCGAGCCAACCAACGAGAACCTAGCGTACCCGCAGGTCGGGCGCATCGACCTGTCCCCCAAGAGCGGGGCGCACACGGTGTTTCCGATCCTCGGCATGGAGGTCGCCGAGTACGCGCGCGACCGCGACCCGCGCCGCGACTTCCTCCTGGTGGTCAACGAGTCGCTGGTGAACGAGTGCACCGAGTCCCGGCAGATGGCGTGGATGCTGGACATCACGGTCGAGGCCAAACCGCAGTTTGTGTCCAACTTCACGGTGCCCGAGGCCAGCGGCAACTTCTGCAGCCGCGGCGGCCGCTTCGGCACGCACTCGTCCAACGAGAGCTTCACCTCGGTGTACTACAAGCGCATGGTGTTCTTGGCGCACTTCAATGCCGGCGTGCGCGCGGTTGACATCCGCGATCCCATGCGGCCGCGTGAAGTGGGCTACTACATCCCCGCAAAGACGGCCCTGACGGCGCTGCGCTGCCTGAAGGTCGATGGGCAGGATCGCTGCAAGACGGCGATCCAGACCAACAACGTCGAAGTCGACGAGCGCGGATTTATCTACATTGCCGACCGCGCCAACACCGGGCTGCACATCCTGCGCGTGACCGGCGAGGCGCGCGAACTCGCGCAGCTTGCGCGTTAGCAGCGCGCGTCGCTCATCTTCGGGTCTTGGCCACTGCGCCAGCGCGGAATCGAGCGGCACGCGCCGAGGACGGGTTCCATCGGCAGCCATGGCGTCCAGTTCTCAATGCGCCAATGCCGTCAGGGTTTCCACCAGGCCAGCGTCCAGGTCGGGCCGGCGTGTCAGACGCGCACCCGGCCAGTCGATCACCGCTTGCGCAATCGCCGGCAGCGCGCAGATCTTCCGGAAATAGTCCGCAACGCGCGGCAACCGGCCATCGGCCCACAGGATCGACAAACCGAGATCATCGAGGCGTATCAATTCCACGCCCCAGAACAGGTCCGCCATGGTGACAGTGTCGGCGAGCAGGTAGCCGCTGTTCGTTGCCGCCAGGCGCGCGTCGAGTTCGCGCAGCGCAATTGCCATGGCCTGATATGCGCGCGCCATCGGGGCCGCGTCGAACAGCCGGTCCGCAGCCATCTGTTCCTTGGCCCGTTTCGACGCATACGCCGCGCACAGCGCCTCGTCATCGGCGTGTTCGGCCAAGAGCGCGTCGCAGCGCGCGACCTTGCCGATTGAAAAACCGTTTTTCAGGCCGGACGCCGGCGCCTTCCCGACGCCGACGGCCAGCAGCTGATAGTTCGGCAGCTCATCGACGATGGCGATTTCCGCCTCGATCCGCGCGCGCAGCTGCGCAGGCATCAAGGCACCCGGCGCCGCCGGGTTGGCGCGGTCGAGCTCCAGGCAGATGCGGCGCGAGTCCACCAGCACTTGCGCCGCGTCGGCGTCGACAAGGGTCGGCACCACGCAGGCGTCGCAGCCGGCGCTGGACACCGACGTCGATCCCAGGTGCTCGCCGGCCAGCGGCAGGCCGATGGCAACGCAGCCGCTCATGCGCAGCCGCACATACGCCGGATCGTAGTTTTCGCCTTCGAAGATATTCACCAGATGCGACTCGTAAGGCTGATCGATTTGCGCCAGCACGGCGCGAACCTTTTGAGAACAGATCGAATTGGGCGCATGGTAAAGGTGAAGTTTTTCGGCCTGATTGCTTCGGCCTGCGACGGGCTTCCCCGGAAAGCGCGCAGCTAAGGAGTCGTGCAGCCGGTTGAAATGCGAGTCCTTGGACATCAAAAGCTCCAATAAAAAACTCAGTGTAGAGCGCGCCAACCCAGCGGAATGCGGGCGTCCGCTGAAATTTCGCCGGGCTGATCGCTCGGTGCGAAGCGCTGTTTCCGACCGGCATTTCAGGGATTACGCTAGTCCATCGCAGGCCTATACCGGGTCTTTATCTATTAATATGATTCCGGCATACCGTCCGCACTATGAGGCTCATTCATGCAACGTCGCTCACTATTGTGGCTTTTCGGCCTGGCATTGATGGCGAGCGCGGCCCACGCCGCCTATCCCGACAAGCCGATCAAGATCATCGTGGCGTTTCCGCCGGGCAGCTCGACCGACATCGTCGCGCGCACGCTGGCGCAGCCCTTGTCCGAAGCGCTGGGGCAGCCGGTGGTGATTGAAAACCGTCCCGGCGCGGGCGGCAACATCGGCACCGTCGCGGTCGCGCGTTCGGCGGCCGACGGCTACACGTTTTTGATGCACAGCGTCGCCTATTCGGTCAATCCGTCGCTCTACTCCAAGGCCGGCTACGAAGTCGGCAAGGACCTGACCGGCGTCGCCATGGCGGCGGTGTCGCCGAACATCATCTATGTGCATCCTTCCGTCAAAGCCAATGACCTGAAGGAGCTGCTGGCGCTGGCGAAAACCGACAAGCTGAGCTATGCCTCGTCGGGCAACGGCACGACCACGCACCTGGGCGCCGAGCTGCTGTTCAAGAACCTGGCGAAGGTCGATATCCTGCACGCGCCCTATGCGCCGGCGGCGGCGGCCAACGCGGTCGTCAGCGGCCAGGTGCCGGTCGGCTCGACGTCGATTCCGCCGGTGGTGCAACTGGCCAAGGCCGGCAAAGTGCGCGCGCTGGCCGTCACCAGCGCCAAGCGAAGCGGCGCGCTGCCCGATGTGCCCACCGTGGCCGAATCGGGCTATCCGGGGTTTGAGGCGAACACCTGGTTCGCGATGCTCGCGCCGTCGGCGACGCCGCCCGAGGTGCTCGACCGGCTGAATCTGGAGGTCAACAAAATCCTGCAAAACCGCGCCATCAACGAGGGCTTCGCGGCGCAGTCGCTCGAAGCCGTGCGCATGGACCGGCCGACGCTCGACGCCTATATCGCCGGCGAAGCCAGAAAGTGGGGCGGCGTCGTGCAGCAAACCGGCGCCAGGGTCGATTGATTGTTTTTTCATCTTTACCTCGGGAATTTCGGCCATGAAACTCATCAGCTATCAAACTCCGGACAGCCGCCAGGCGCGCTACGGCGCGCTGTTGCCGGGCGGCGTCGTGGACATGCGCCAGTGCATGAACGATGCGCCGGACGGCATCAACGACTTCATCGCGGCGGCGAGCAGCCAGCCTGGCCTGATGGCGTCGATCGCCGCGCGCTCTGCCGGCGCGCAGCCGGTGCCGCTGGAACAGGTCGAGCTGCTGCCGTGCATTCCGCGCCCGAGCAAGATCATCTGCCTGGGTTTGAACTATTACGACCACGCGGCCGAGGGCGGCAACAAGGTCGCCGACTATCCGGCGATCTTTTTTCGCGGGCCGTCGTCGCTGCTGGCGCACGGCGCCGCGATCCCGATCCCGCCGATTTCGACTGCGCTCGACTATGAGGCCGAGCTGGCGCTGGTGATCGGCAAGACCACGCGCAACGCATCGGAGGAAAACGCGCTCGAGTCGGTTTTCGCCTATGCCTGCTTCAACGACGCGACGTTTCGCGACTACCAGCGCAAGACCGCCCAGTGGACCGTCGGCAAGAACTTCGACCTGACCGGCGGCTTCGGGCCGTATCTGGTCACGGCCGACGAGCTTCCGCCGGGCTGCAAGGGACTGCACATCGAGTCGCGCCTCAACGGCCGTGTGATGCAGAGCGCATCGACCACCGACATGGTGTTTCACGTCGCGCCGACCATTGCGCTAATGTCGGCCTGCATGACGCTCGAGCCGGGCGACGTGATCGTCATGGGAACCCCCGCCGGCGTCGGCTACGCGCGCAAGCCGCCGGTCTGGATGGCCGCCGGCGACACCATCGAGGTCGATATCGAAGGCATCGGCGTGCTGCGCAACACGGTTGAAAACCAGGCGTTGTAACTCTTGCTCAAGTGCCGCCAATAGTTTTTCGACCAACGGAAAACTGAATTTCGCATCTTCGCTTGCCAGCGGCGGCGCCGGCGGACAAACTCCGGGGCTGCCTGTGAAACCCATGCCGGCTCCAGGGCGCCGGCAAAGCAAAAAACAAAGGAAAAAAGCATGACAACGAACACGACGATCGGCTGGATCGGCCTGGGCCGCATGGGCGAGGCGATGGTCAAGCGCCTTTTGAAAGCCGGGCATCCGGTGAGCGTCTGGAACCGCACCGCCGCCAAAGCCGCGCCGCTGGTCGAATACGGCGCGACGATCGCCGGCGGCAAGCAGGAGCTGTCGAATTGCGATGTCGTGTTCACCATGGTCTCGACCACCGACGACCTGAAGGAAGTGCTGTTCGGCGCAGGCGGCCTGGCGGCTGGGGACACGAAGCCGAAAGTGGTCGTTGACAGCTCGTCGATCTCGCAGGAAGGCTCGGCCGAGATTCGCACACGGCTCGAAGCGCTCGGCGTCGCCTATCTCTGCACGCCGGTGTCGGGCAACGCCAAGGTCGCCAAGGCCGGCAAGCTGCTGACGGTGTCGAGCGGGCCGCGCGCGCTGTACGAACAGGTCGAGCCCTATCTGCAGGCGATGGCGCGCAAGGTGATGTGGGTCGGCGAGGGCGAGCTGGCGCGGGTCTGGAAAATCGCCCACAACACGATGTTCGGCGTCGTCATCCAGAACCTGTGCGAAATCACCGTGCTGGCTGAAAAAGCCGGCATTCCGCGCCATGTGTTCCTGGAGAGCATCAACGACTCGGTGCTGGGCTCGATGTATACCCGCTACAAGACGCCGGTGCTGACCAATCTGACGTTCGACCAGGTCACGTTCACGCCGAAACTGCTGCTCAAGGACATGGACCTGGGCATGGCGGCGGCCAAGGCGTACGGCGTGGCGATGCCGGCGGCGGCGGCGACGCGCGAGTCGGTGTCGCGCATGGTTGGGCGCGGCCATGACAACATCGATTTCGCGGTGTTGCTCGATGAGACCGCCAAGGATGCTGGTCTCGAGTTGAAATCCGAAAATGTCAAAATTAGCGACGGGCTGGAAAGCTGATTGCCTGACTCCTTGTTAGCCATGCATCCAATCCAACGAACATTAATCAAGGGCGCGTCGATCATCACGATGGACGCGCAGGGCGACCTGCCGCACGGCGACATCCTAGTCACGGGCGACACGCTGACGGAAATAGCGCCGGCCATCCATGCCGACGACGCGCAGGTCATCGACGGCGCGGGCTTCATCGTCATCCCCGGCCTGGTCAACGCGCACATGCACACCTGGCAAACGGGGC
>CAXSGT010000116.1:0-10139 GCA_964236835.1 uncultured Polaromonas sp. | reverse complement strand
ATATCCTCGAAACTGCGGTACACGCTGGCGAAGCGGATATAGGCGATCTTGTCGAGTTTTTTAAGCTCCTGCATCACCAGCTCGCCCAGTCGGCTGGACTCGACCTCGCGCGCGCCGAGGTTCAGCAGCGTTTCTTCGATACGCTCGACCGCCGCATCGACCTGCGAGGTGCCGACCGGGCGTTTGCGCAGCGCCAGCGTCATCGAGCCGAAAATCTTGCCGCGCTGGTAGTCGGTCCGGCGGCCGTCTTTCTTGACGATCGATGGAAAGCTGACGTCGGGCCGCTCATAGGTGGTGAAGCGCTTTTCGCACGCGCCGCACTGGCGGCGGCGGCGGATGAAATCGGCGTCTTCGGCGACGCGGGTTTCGACGACCTGGGTTTCAAGGTGGCCGCAAAACGGGCATTTCACCTGTTCACCTCGCTATTTTCCAGTAAAAAGTGCCATTTTCGCATGCGGGGCGTGCGTCTGTAGCTATTAAAAAAATAGCATCCAGCGTAGTCATGAACTCAGCCGTAGACCGGAAAGCGGCGGGTCAGGGCGTGGACCTTGGCGCGCACCGCATCGATATTCGCCGCG
Organism: uncultured Polaromonas sp.; assembly: GCA_964236835.1. GTDB lineage: Bacteria > Pseudomonadota > Gammaproteobacteria > Burkholderiales > Burkholderiaceae_C > Polaromonas. The sequence continues at coordinate 9,561 of CAXSGT010000116.1, read as the reverse complement.
TCGCGCGGGTTGTCGAGCACATCGGCCACCAGGTTGGCGGTCATGCGCGCCTCTTCGTCGCCGAAGCCGCGCGTCGTCATCGCGGGCGTGCCGATGCGAACGCCGCTGGTCACCATCGGCTTTTCCGGGTCGTTCGGAATCGCGTTCTTGTTGATCGTCATGTGCGCGCTGCCCAGCACCGCTTCGGCTTCCTTGCCGGTGATGCCCTTGGCGCGCAGATCGACCAGCATGAGGTGGCTTTCGGTGCGGCCGCTGACGATGCGCAAGCCGCGCTGGGCCAGTGTTTCGGCGACGATCTGCGCGTTTTTGACGACCTGCCGCTGGTAGATTTTGAACTCGGGCGACAGCGCTTCCTTGAAGGCCACCGCCTTTGCGGCGATCACGTGCATCAGCGGGCCGCCCTGAAGGCCGGGGAAAATCGCGCTGTTGATGGCTTTTTCGTGCTGCGCTTTCATCAAAATGATGCCGCCGCGCGGGCCGCGCAGGCTTTTGTGCGTGGTCGAGGTCACGATGTCGGCATGCGGCACCGGGTTCGGATAGACGCCGGCGGCGACCAGCCCGGCATAGTGCGCCATATCGACCATGAAAATCGCGCCGACATCCTTCGCGACCTTGGCGAAGCGCTCGAAATCGATCGCAAGCGAGTACGCGCTGGCGCCGGCGATGATCAGTTTTGGCCTGCTTTCATGCGCCTTGCGCTCCATCGCGTCGTAGTCGATGGCTTCGTTCGCATCGAGGCCGTAGGACACGACATTGAACCACTTGCCGCTGATGTTCAGCGCCATGCCGTGCGTCAGGTGGCCGCCTTCGGCCAGGCTCATTCCCATAATGGTGTCGCCGGGCTTCAAAAACGCCAGGAACACCGCCTCGTTGGCGGACGCGCCGCAGTGCGGCTGCACATTGGCCGCGTCGGCGCCGAAGATCTGCTTGACGCGGTCGATGGCAAGCTGTTCGGCGATGTCGACGTATTCGCAGCCGCCGTAGTAGCGGCGGCCGGGATAGCCTTCGGCGTATTTGTTGGTGAGCTGCGAGCCTTGCGCGGCCAGCACGGCGGGCGAGGCGTAGTTTTCGCTGGCGATCAGCTCGATGTGCTCCTCCTGCCGAGCATTTTCAGACTCGATGGCGGAAAAAATTTCGGGGTCGGTTTGTTCAATCAGGATGTGGCGCGGGAACATGGCAGTCCTTCAAGACGTTGGTTCCTTGTCCTTCGGAGCGGCCATGCGCGCCGAAAAAAGCAAGGGCTGCCCAGGCGAACGGCCAAACGCTTTTTGGCCGGACGGCTGTAAGCGGTGCGCTTCCCCGTGGTGCCCCACGTCGGCGTCGATGGCTGAAAAACCATGAAGCCCATCGCCAGTTGCGCACCGGCCAAGTGTAGCGCAGGGCTTCCCGGCAGGCGTAGCGCTCAAGATTCGTCCTGGGCGGGCGCCGCCTCGTCGGTCTTGCCTTCCGACTCCGATTGGGCCCTGGGCGCTGACAGTCGGGCCGAGCGCATGGCGGGCACGGTGGAAATCCGCGACGTGGAAGGGCGGTTGCCGCCCACCACGGCGATCAGGCGCGCATGCTCGGCCATCACCTTGCCGGCATAACCGCCGTCGCCCTCGAAATTGGCCGCGCCGACATAGTATTTCAGGCCGCCTTCGATCGAGCCGGCGCGGCTGATGCAATCTTGCAGCACCTTGACGCCGACCTGTAGATTGGTAACAGGATCGAACGCGGCCAGCTTGCCGCCGAAATTTTGGTACTTGTCGTGATGCACCCGGGTCATGACCTGCATCAGGCCTTGCGCGCCGACCGGGCTTTGGGCGAACGGATTGAAGCCCGACTCGATCGCCATGATCGCCAGAATCAAAGTCGGGTCGAGCTTCACTTTGCGGCCGATCTCGAACGCCTGCGCCACCAGAACGCTCAGGGGTTCGGGCGCCACCGCATATTTCTTGCTGAGCCACGACGCGACCGCCGCTTGCTGAACCGGCAGTTTCGCAGGCGCGGCGGCAACCGGCGCGGGCGTTTCGGCTTGACTAGCCTCGGTTTCGGTTTCGGCCTTGCCGACCGGCGTGCCGCTTTCCGCATCGCGCCGCTGTTCCAGCCAAGTCATGAGCTTGAGCTCGCCCGCGTCGCGCAGGTCGGGCCTGGCGGTCAAGGCGACCACTGCAAGCACCACGCTCAATCCCACCACGGCAAAACCGTTGTGCGTGACCTCGAACAGCCCATGGCCGATGTCGCTGCCAACGGTTGCGACGCAGTTCCTCGCGTTATTTAGTTGCGCCTTGAAGTTCAAGGCAAGACGTTTATTCACCAGCGCCGTCATAGCACTCCTTTTCCATTCCTGCCGACCTTGTAAAGGCCGGCAGGCTTTGAATGGGTCGCCATCAAACCACGGCATGCGATGTTGCAGTGTGGTTGTCGACCCTCGTTTATTGATGCCGGTGTAGCGGTAGCGACAGCGGCAGCGGATTGGGGTTGTCCCTAGGTGTTGTGGATACCGGCAAATTCTAGTTGGGTGTTAAATAACCTGTCAATAATAAGAAATTCGTTCTATATATTAGAAATCGCAAAAATCATAAGGTTTTTTTAGAGAAAAACTAAAATAAGCCGTTGCCGGAATTTTCTTTGCAACCGTTGCATCGAGTAACGTCCGGGTTGGTTTGATCCGCCGCCTGCCCAGGACACTCGGGGCCGATGCCAAATTGACACCGCCCGCCAAAGTTAATTTGGCAATGCCGCAAAAACAGCGAAAATACGCCGGTTGCTTTAATTTCCAACGCTGTAGTGCGGCCTTGCTAGCGGTGAGTCAAGCCATAACCTGCTAATTTTTTCTTCGCTGACAAAAGTTCCCGTTCCATGCGCCCCTGACTTGCGCGACCGCCTACGGACGGGCGTCAGATGACTTGAGCACCCATTGAGCGGGGCGCTGTTGCCGGCGGCTTTTTCCGAAACGATTGTTAACCCACCATGCTGCGTTTTCCCTTGTCAAAATCTTCCAAAGCTGAACCCGCACCGGCCGCCGCCGTGAAAATCAACCCGCCTAAAAGCGCCGAAGCCCATCCGCTGGACAGCCTGACGGGCGGCGCTTTTTCCGCGCCCACTTCAGGCGAGCGCGCCGCGCGCATCCGCCAGTGGCTGGCCAGCGAGCCTGCGACCGAGCAGATGGCCGAGGTGTACAAGGAACTGGCCAACCGCGACAAGGGCGCCGCCAGGCCGCTGAAGGAAAAGCTCGACGACGCCAGGCGCAGCAAGGGCCAGGAGGCTGCCGCCGCCGAATGGGGCGAAAAGGCGAAGGCATTGCTGGGCGTGCCCAAGCTGAACCTGGCCGATGCGCTGGCCTGGCAGCGCGACGCCGCCAAGGCCGGCGCGCCGCTGTCGCGGGAGCCGCTGGCCGGCCTGAAAACGCAGCTGGCCGAGCGCGTCAAGACGATCGAGGACCTGCAGCACCGCACCCAGGTGCAGCGCGAGGCCGCCGTGCTGATCGCGCAGCGCATCGAGGTGCTGTCGATCAAGCCCTGGCGCGACGCGCAGGCGGCGCTGGAAACGCTGCGCGCCGACGTGGCGCACTGGCAGGCGCAGGCCGACGAGCTGGCGCAAGACGCCAACTGGGCCAGCGTCGATGCCAAATTCCCGCCGTTGCTCGACGCCTCGCGCGGCCAGCTGCTGGCGGTGTGGGGCGCTTTCCAGGGCGCGCTCGCGCTGGCGCTGAAAGCGGCTGAAGATGCCGGCGCGCCGCTGCCCGCCGTGCCGGTCTGGGCCGAAGAAATCCGCGCGGCGCGCGGCCAGCCGGGCCTCAAAGCCGACCAGCCCACGGCCGGCGACGGCGGTGCGCCGGCGCGCGGCCCCAGGGTCAAGCTCGACCCGGCGGCGCGCGAGGAAATGCGCGCGAAGTCTTCCGCCATCGTGCGCGACGCGCTGGTGAAACTCGAGCATGAAGTCACCGAAGGCCACGGCAAATCGACGCCCAAGGTCGCCGCCGATCTGCGCCAGACCTTGAAGGAGCATGTCCGCAACATCGACAGCCAGCTCGAAGCCGCCGCGCATGCCGCGCTGACGGCCGCGGGCGAGCTCGAAGGCTGGCAGCGCTGGCGCGCCGACCAGATTCGCGACGACCTGGTGCACAAGGCCGAAGCGCTGGTGGCCAAGCCGCTGGGCGGGCGCAAGCAGCAGGACGCGCTGCGCCACCTGCGCGAGCAGTGGAAGACCAGCGACCAGGGCGGCACGCCTAACCATGCGCTGTGGAAGCGCTTCGACGACGCCTGCAACGAGGCGCACAAGGTCGTCGAGGCCTGGCTGGAAAAGGTCAAGGAGCAAAGCGACACCGTCAAGGCCGAGCGCCGCGTGCTGATCGACGAGGTGCTGGCTTGGGGCCAGGCCCATAAGGACAACACCGACTGGAAGCAGCATATCCGCGGCCTGAACGGTCTGGTCGAGAAATGGCAGGGCGCCGGCCACCTCGGCGAGAAGGCCTTCGCTGAAATCCAGCCGCTCTGGAAGGCCGCGATGGACATTGCCGATGCACCACTGACCGCCGCGCGCAGCGCCAGCCTGGCGCGCCGCAGGGCGATGATCGAGGAGGCGCAAGGCCTGGGCGCCGAGCCGCAGCTGCGCATCGACGCTGTCAAGCAGCTGCAGCAGCGCTGGCAGCATGAGGCGCAAAGCGTGCCGATCGAGCGCAAGCAGGAGCAAAAGCTCTGGGACGCGTTCAGAAAGCCGATCGACGACGCCTTCCAGCGCAAGACGCTCGAGCGCGAAAAAGCCGCCGCTGCGCTCGGCGAGCACGACCGCTATGTGCTAGACGCCGCCAAGGCGGTCGAAGCGGCCGCGGCCAGCGGCGACGCGCAAAAAATCCATGCCGCCGCGAAGGCGCTGGAAGCCGCGGTGCGCGGCCAGGCGGCCATGGCGGCGGCCCATGCCGCGACGGCTGAGGCGCCGCAAGCCGCTGCGCCTGAACCGGCGCCGGTTTCCGAGTCGAATCAGCCTTCCACGCAACAGCCACGTGCCGAGGTAGCTACTGAAAGCATAGCAAACGCGGCCAGCGAGTCGTCCAGCGAATCGCAGCCCGCCGTCGATGCGGACGGTAACCCGACAGCCGCAGCCGCGCCCGGCGAGTTCGCCGAATCGTCGCAGCCCGCAAGCGCGCCCGCCGAGCCGGCAGCGCCGCCCAAACCGCCTGCCAAACCCATCGTCGCGATGCGCGGCGACGACCGTCCCGGCATGCGCCGGGCCGAGCCCGCGGGCGCGGGCCGCAGCGGAAAATTCGGCGACCGCAAGGATACGCGTCCGGGCGGCAAGCCGTCAGGCCCGCGCGCCAGCACCGACAACAAGTTCGAGCCCTACCGCCCCGAACGCGAGGGCCGTCCCGACCGGAGCGAGCGTGGCGAGCGTTTCAGCGACCGGCCAGCGTTCGAAGACCGGGGGCCGCGCCTGGGCGATGCCGCGTTCCGCGCCCAGCGCGAAGCGTTCGATGCCGCCAACCACGCCCTCAAAAAGCTCGCCGTGCAGGCGCATGGCGAGGTGCTGACGAACCTGCTCGCGGCGTGGGAAAAGCGCGATCCGGCGCTGCTGCCGGCCGCATCCGAGCTCGGCAAGCAGGTCGCGCCGGCGGTGCGGGCGGGCTGGGTGCGGTCGCTGAGCGCGCCTGCCGGCAAGGACGCGGCCGACGCGCTGCTGCGGCTGGAAATCGGCGCCGAGCTGCCGACGCCGGCCGAACACATCAGCGCGCGCCGCCTGCTGCAGTTGCAGCTGCTGACGCGCCGCAATGCGCCCGCGCCAGCGCAAACCTGGGGCGAAGACAGCGCGCAGGTGCTGGCATCGCCTTTCGACGCCGGCAATGCGCGGCGCCTGCAAAACGTGCTGAAGGCGCTGCTCAAACGATGAGTTTTCGCGCCATGCCGGTTTGGTGAGCGCTTCGGGCGGCAAGGCTGCACCCGAGAGGCGCCAGACGCTGGGCGAGGAAATCGCCAACAGCGTCAGCCACGGCGCGGCGCTGGCGGCGGCCGTGGCCGGCACGCCGTTTCTGATCGTCAGCGCGGCGCGGCACGGCGACCGGCTGAATGTGGCCGGCGCCGCCGTTTTCGCCGCGAGCATGGTGCTGCTGTACTTCACCTCGATGCTCTACCACGCGCTGCCCGCGTCGCGCGGCGCGAAGCGCGTGTTCCAGCTGCTCGACCACAGCGCGATCTACCTGCTGATCGCCGGCACCTACACGCCGTTCACCCTGGGCGTGCTGCGCGGACCCTGGGGCTGGAGTTTGCTGGCGCTGATCTGGTCGATGGCGCTGGCGGGCGTCGTGCTCAAGGCGGTGGCGGGCTTGAGTTTTCCCCGGCTCTCGACAGCGATCTACCTGGCGATGGGCTGGTGCGTCGTGATCGCGATCAGGCCGATGTGGCAGCGCCTGCCCGGCTGGGGACTGTTCTGGCTGGTCGCCGGCGGCCTGTCCTATACCCTGGGCGTCGCGTTCTATGCCACCGACAGGCGGCTTCGCTACGGCCATTTCGTCTGGCATCTGTTCGTCGCGGCCGGCACGGCGTGCCACTACGTCGCGGTGCTGAACTATGCCGCCTTGCCGGTTACCCACCCATGAAAACCATTTTTCCCCTGCGGCTGCCGCGGCGTCTTCGAGGCAGCCGGTAAGGATGCGGCGGGTTCCTAAGAGCGCAACGCGACGCCTCCATAGGTGACAGGTCGCTACGGCGACGCCTTCAGGCGCGCGATGGATGCCTGCATGAAAGGCCGTTCGGCGGCGATACGCGCCTCCCAGGCGGCTATTTCTTCCTGGTGCTTGAGCGTCAGCCCGATGTCGTCGAGCCCTTCGAGCAGCGCCGTCCGTTCATGGCTAGCGATGTCGAACCGGCAGCGGTAGTCGTCAGGCCCGCGAAGCTCGCACGCTTCGAGGTCCACGGTGAAAGGCCCGCGGCCGTCCGCCTGCGTCACCTGCCGCAGCAGAACACGCATCCGCTCATCGTCCAGGACGATCGGCAGGACGCCATTTTTCAGGCAATTTCCCCAAAACATTTCGGCCAGATCATGGCCGATCACGCAGCGGACGCCGAATGCCCGCAAAGCCCACACCGCGTGCTCGCGCGAACTGCCGCAGCCGAAATTGCGGCCGACGACGAGGATCGGCGCCCGGGCGTACTGCGGCTTTTCCAGGACGAAGTCGAGATTGCGGCTGCCGTCGGGCCGGCGGCGCATATACGCCAGAAACCCGGCTGCAAGGTCGGCGTTCAGGTCCTTCAAATAAGCCGAGGGAATGATCTGGTCGGTGTTGATGTCGTCCATAAGGAGCGGCGCCGCGGCTCCGGTGACAGTCTGAAAGGGCTCCATGCCTACTCGCTTTCCCGCAGCATGTCGCGCACATCGACGATGCACCCCGCGATGGCGGCGGCGGCGGCCATGGCGGCGCTGGCAAGGTGCGTCCGGACGCCCCGGCCCTGGCGGTTTTCAAAATTGCGGTTGGTCGTCGACACGCAGCGCTCGCCCGGCTGGCCGATATCGCCGTTCGCTCCGGCGCACATCGAGCAGCCCGAGTTGTGCCATTCAAAGCCCGCCGAGCGAAAGACCTCGTCCAGGCCTTCGCTTTCGGCCAACCGCTTGACGGTGCTCGAGCCGGGGACCACCACCGCGCTCACGCCCGGCGCGACCTTGCGCCCGCGAACGATATCGGCCGCGCTGCGCAGGTCCGACAGCCGCGCGTTCGAGCACGAGCCGATGAAGACGCGGTCGATCGGCACGCCGGTCATCAGCCCTCCAGGCGCGAGTCCCATGTAGTCGAGGGCGAGCTGCGTGGCCGCTTTCGCGCTCTGCCCCGCCGTGTGTTCCGGAATGCGCTCGCTGACACCCATCGTCTGTCCCGGATCGGTGCCCCAGGTGATCTGCGGCGCCACGTCGGCGCAATCGATGTCCCACTCGCTGTCGAAAACGGCGCCGGCGTCGCTTGCCAGCGTTTTCCACCAGGCGATGGCGCTTTCCCACTCGGCGCCCGACGGCGCACCCGGCCTTCCGTGGCAATAAGCGTAGGTTTTTTCGTCGGGTGCGATCAGGCAGGTGCGCCCGCCCCATTCGATAGTCATGTTGCACAGCGTCATGCGGGCTTCGATGTCCATGGCGCGTATCGCCGCGCCCGCGTATTCGATCGCATGGCCGCGCCCCGCGTTGACGCCGACCGTGCGGATCAGGTGCAGCGCCAGGTCTTTGGCGCCAACGCCCCGCCCGAGCCGGCCCGAGAAATTGATACGCATCTGTTTGGGTTTTTCCAGCGCCATCGTCTGCGTCACCAGCACATGCCCAAGCTCGGTGGTGCCGCAGCCAAAAGCCAGGCAACCCAGCGCGCCAACCGTCGATGCGTGGCTGTCGGGACAGGCAAGCGTCAACCCCGGCAGGGCGATGCCCAGCTCGGGCGACACGACATGGACAATGCCGTGCTCGGGCTCGGCCACGTCGATCAGCCGGACGCCATACCGCTTTGCGCCGATACGTGTCGCATCGATGTGCGACGAACCCAGAGTCACGCCGGGCCGGGTCGGCACCGTGTGGTCCTGCACGACGATGGTCAGGTCTTGCCGGCGCACGCTGCGCCCCGCCTTTTGCAGATCGGCAAACGCGTGCGGGGCATGCAGCTCGTGCACCACATGGCGGTCGATGTAGAGCAGCTCGCGGCCATCGGCGCGTTGGCCGACGAGATGCAGGTCCCAGATTTTGTCGAACAGCGTGCGCATGGTGTTTTCCTTTTCAGGATGGGTCGGGCCGCGGCGCTACGCCCAGATAGCGCTCTTCCAGAGCCAGCCACTTTTGCAGGTCGAGCACCGCGTTGTATTCCTCGAAGCTGGCCATCATGGAACGAACCGATGCCGTGTTGCCGTCGCGGTGCAGCGCCGCGAGCGCGTCGTGCACCGCCTTGACCACAGCGTAACGCACCACCCCCGCATGCAGGGCGAACGCGCAGCCGACTTCGTTGAGCAATTCGTCGCTCAACTCCGTCGTTGGCGGCGTTTCCTGGATCACCGTGACCAGCGGCGCGCGGACGACTCCGGCCACATAGCGCAACTCGTCTGGCGTGTTGGCGCCCATGACCAGTGCGGCGTCGGCGCCCGCCTCGATATAGGCGCGCGCCCTCGCGGCGGCGTCTTCCAGCCCGTGCATGGATTTGGCGTCGGTCCTGGCGATGATCAGGAAGTCGCGGCTGCTCCGCGCATCGACGGCGGCGCGTAGTTTCATCGCCTGCTCTTCGCGCGAGATCACCGGAATCCCCTGCGGCAGCAGGCCGCAGCGCTTGGGCGTGACCTGGTCCTCGATATGGATGCCGGCGACGCCCGCGGCCTCGAAGTCGCGCACCGTGCGGATTACGTTCATGACGCCGCCGTAGCCCGTGTCGGCGTCGCAAAGCAGCGGGATGTCGAGGTTGCGGGCGATCCGGCCCGCGTGTTCGATGTTCTCGGTCATGCCGAGCACGCCGACATCGGGCGCGCCGAGCAGGCTGGCGGAGACCGCGTTGCCGGAAAACGCCACCGCCGCGAAGCCGACCTGCTGTGCGATCCTGGCCGACATTCCGTCATACGCGCCGGGAATGCGCAC
>CAXSGT010000115.1:0-10157 GCA_964236835.1 uncultured Polaromonas sp. | reverse complement strand
TGCGGCACATCGGCGAGCAGGTGGTCGCGGTCGATGGCGACCATCTGCTGTTCACGGGAACGAAGCCCGGACGAACGATTTTCGAAGGCGCGATGGTGTCGCTCGACTTCAAGCCTGCGCTGGCCGACGGCGGCTTTGCAACCGGCCTGGAGGCGATGCTCAACAGCGGCCAGGCGCTGGCTGAAAGCGGCACGCCGAAAGCCGACCTTGTTCCTACGCTGTCGCCGCCGATCTACGGCGAGCACCCGGCCCGGCGGCATTCGGTAGCGCGCGCCGAGGTTGACCGGAATTGGCTCGACGGCCTGAGCCTGCAGCCGCGCTACCGGCTGGCGGCGGGCTGGGGCGCCGAAATCGTCCGCCGCAACCAAGATGAATTCATGCAGGCGGCGTGGCAGCAGGTGGGCGATGTGCTGGCCGCCGAACGCGCGTTTTCGCTGTCCCGGCTGTCGCGCGACATTTTGAAGCGCGTCGAAGTAAGGCACCTGGCGAAACTGCCCGAGGCGCGGCTGCTGGCGCTGCTGGCGCCGGCGCGCGCGCGCATCCGGGTCGCGCCCGACGAGAGCCTCTACGGCCGCATCGGCGCGGCGACGCTGCCCGATGAGTTGTTCGGCGGCGCCATGCGCAGGCTGACCAGCGCGCGCCGGCCGACGCTGCGAATGGCGCAGTGGCACGAGCGCGACCTGGCACCCGTCGGCATCGCGCAGCAGATGAAAACGCTGGTCGATCGCTTCGCCAATGTCAGCCGGAACCTCGACGCCGTCGATCCGAACCGCTTTGTTCCCGACGGTTTCCTGGGAAGCCGCTCGTTCGACAACATCGCGCTGCCTGATGACGCGGCGGCGATGGTCGATCTGACGCCGTATCTGGGACTGGCCGCCAGCCTGCCGGCGGGCGAGATTCGCCAGATCCAGCTCGACAATGCGAAGCTGCGCGGCCAGGCGATAAAAGCCGTTCGCAAGCCGCCCGCCATGGGCGATGTCTGGCATCGCGGCCTGGTGACCGAAACGCATGCGCTGCGGCTGGTCGAGCTTGAAGCGGCCGCCGGCGCGCCCCTCGCCGGCAATTTCGTTCAGCTGATCCAGGCCGCCAGCCGGCGCGGCGCCGAAGGCGTGTTGCTGTCGGTGCAGCAGGACGGCGCGCAAGCCAGCCAGCTGACGGCGCAGGCCTTGAAGATCGACGGCCGCAGCGGCAGCTTGACACCATTCGCCAGCCAGTTCGTGACCGGCGGCGGCAACCGGGGCGTGCGGGCGCTGCCATCGACGCGCGGCGCGCGCATTGCCGCCGGCAGCGTGGCGGCGGTGCCGATCCGTGCGCTGCGGCTGTACGGCAACGTGGCGGTCTTCGCCAGCCTGCCCGCCAATACCCTTGGGCAGGGCGGCGAGCCGGTCCAGATCGCCCTGCGGGCGCCGGGCCGTTTCGACGCGCTGCCCGGCGTGCGCCCGGACAAGGTGGTGCCGACCATTACGCTGCCGCCGGCGATCAAGGACCGCACGGTGCTGCACCGCTATTCCGAAGCGTTCAAAGCCTACCAGGAACAATGGAAAAATCCGCCCGCCCAGCTGTCGGTTCAGGCGGTCGATTTCGCCTTGGCGGCCGCCAGCAGCCAGGCACGTACCCGCATCGACCCGGCGCAGACCGTTCCGGCGCGGCTGGCCAGCACGCTGTCGCTGGGCGGCCAGGCGGTCTCATGGACTGCCTCGGGGCTGGCGAACACCTTCATCGGCAGCCGACTGGATAGCGTCTTCGCCGAGCAGCTGCGCTATGTGATCCCGCGCACCTTCGACCGCGTGATGGCGTACCCGCACCTGCCGTTTCCGCTGTCCAGAAAACTCGAAGCGCTCGCACCCGAGGTGTTCCTGCCGGGCGTCGGGGCGCTGCCCGATGACTTCATCATGGCGGTGATGACGAATCCGCGCTTTGTCGAGGCGCTGATGGTCGGCGCGAACCACGAAATGGGCCGCGAGCTGCTCTGGCAGGGCTTTCCGACCGATCAGCGCGGAACGCCGTTCCAGCACTTCTGGCAGCGCCTGAACGGCGACGTGGACATCGCGCCGGTCAACGAATGGCTGGCCAGTCCGCTCGGCCAGCAGCGCGGCAGCACGCCGATGCTGGTGCTTTTGATTCGCGGCCAGCTGCTCGCGCGCTTTCCGGCGCTGTCGATTTACGCCTATCCGCTTGATGCGCAGGAGAAACGGCCCGGCGGCACCAGCCCGCCGCCCGCCGCGGGGGTGGACGATGCGAAAGAAATGGATCCGGGCCGCATGATCGTGCCGGTGATGAAAGGTCACCTCGGCAAGGACATCAGCTACGTCGGCTTCGCGATCGACCCCGACAAAATGGCCGAGTACTTCTTCATTCTCGAGGAGCACATGACCGAGCCGCGCTTTGGCTTTGACGAGCGCGTCGGCGATGGCGAGAACAGCAACAAATGGCTTGACGTGGACTGGGTCGATGTCGGCGTCGGTCCGGGCAGGTATTTCGGCGGCGCCAGCCTGAAGCTTGCGCAGCCGGCAAAAATCAACCCGAAATGGGCCGTGCCGCATGCCGCCCTGGTTGCCGACGCGCTGCTGCAGCGGCCGTTTCGCGGCTACTACACCGGCGCCAGCCTTAAGACGCCGAAAAACGCCTGAGCACAGGACAAGCAACACGGAGGCTTTTGCGCCATGCCACGCATCGATCTGGATCTATCGACACTGACGCGGGAGCGCCAGTCGCTGCAGGCGCTGCTGGACGCGCAGCGCCGCCTTGACCGGGACTTGGCCGGCAAGCAGGCGGCGCTGGACGCCGCGTTGCGCGCCGGCGAGTCGCCCAACGTCACCGGCGTGATGCGCGAGGAGCTTGTGCAGGCCGGCCTTGCGCGCCAGCGCCTGGCTGAAAAACGTAGCGGCCAGGCGGTGCGCGTCGATGCCATCGCCAACGGCTTGCTGCGGGAGCGCGACCCGGCGCTGATGGTCGAAACACTGGCCGGCGGAATACCGGTCGCGCTGCTGCCGATGCGGCTTGAAACCCGCTATTTCCCGCCGGCGCACCCTGAAGGCCTGTGCGTGCGCATCTATCCGGACGACCTCAACACGATCGAGCACACCAACGCGCTGACCGACGACGAACTGCAAAGCGGCATGGCGCATTGGAACGCCCGCTTTCGCGGCGACGAAGCCGACGCCGAACGCGTTGCGCGCGACCTGGCGCTGGCGCTCGGGCGCGGCCGGGCGGCCTGGGTGATCCGCTCGACGACGCCCGACAACCTTGATGAGCTGGGCCAGCAGGATGCCGCGCCGCGTTTTCCCGATGTCCAGACGATCAGCGCCAAAGCCAAGGAAACGCGCGCGGTGCTGCTGCCCGACCGCTGGTGCGCGATCGGTTACGCGGCAGGGCGGCGCGAGGTGTTTCGCGTCTGGGGCAAGCGCATCCCGGACGAGCTGCCGCTGTCGCCCGACTGGCTGAACGCCGGCGAGCCGGAACCGCTACTGGGCGGCGAGCGCGCCTGGCTGGTCGATTTCGACGCCGCCGTCGACAAAGGCATGGCGCTGGTCATCAGCCAGCAGGCCGTCGACGACTTCGCCCGGCTGCACCGCGCCCGCCCTTTCGATCTGGCCACTGGAACGCTGGAGCGGCTGGTCGTCGTCGGCATCGAATGGACCAAGGACCCGCAAACCAGCGCCGCCGAACTGGCCGACCTGCTGGCGGCGCAGCGCGATTCGCACGGCTTGGGCTTCGTGCCGCTGGGAACGCCGACGAACAACACCGAGGCGGCGCCGGCCGGCTACAGCCCCGCCCAGGAGCGCGCGGCGCCCGCGACGCCGGCTGAAAACGCGCTGCTGCCCAAAGATAAAGACGCGCTGCAGCTGCTGGCAAGCGCCCTGGGCCTGCCGCCCGGCAGCCTGCTGGCGGACAACATCGCCAACGCCCACCTGGCCGAGCAGCGCACCGCGCTGCACATGATGAACGCGCTGTGGCGGGGCACCTTCGGCCACTATCTGATGGAGCTATGGAACACCCCCGGCGAGGAAAAAGATCGGATCCTGAAAACGCCGACGCTGTATGCGCTGCGCCGCTATGCCGTCCAGTATTTGCGCCCGGCCGGCCCTCTGCCGCTGCTGCGCGTGAACAAGCAGCCCTACGGCGTGCTGCCCGTCGTCGGCCGACGCTTCGAGAACCCGCCCCAGCGTGGGTCCGAGACGGCGATCGAAACCGCCATCGGCGGGGTGCTGGGCGTGCTGCGGCCGATGTGGGAGGCCGTGCTGGCGAAAGTGCCCTTGCTCAAGGACGGCGATGTTGAAAAAGCTCAGAGCATTTTGCAGACCTCGCCCTGGTCGCAGACGGCGTTCTACCGCGACCGGCCCGCCGACCTTCTGATGTCGGTGCAGCCGCCGCTGCTGGCGGAAAAGCCCGGCACCAAGGGTTTTTTGGTGCAAAAACTGCTCGCGCCGCTGGGCGTCAAGGACTACTGGCGCGTCAATCTATACACCTACAAGAACTTCCTGCCCGACGACGCCTATCCAGCCGAATACCTGGCCGGCGTGCCGTGGGTGCTGGCCGACGCGAAACAGCCGCAGGACGAAGCGCCCGACGCCGCAATGCTGCCGGCGGGACACAACTACCTGGCCAATATCGCCGCCGCCTTGCGCAAGCCGCCGGCGGCAGGCGACATCGACCTGAACGCGAACCAGGCCGGCCCGGCGCTGCTGCAAACGCTGGTGGCCTATTCGGCGCAGATGGAGCGCCACGACGCGGTGGAATCGACCGCCATGCTAGGCTCGGCGATGGCCAAGGGCGCGTCGTATGCGACGACGAAAATGCTGTTTGTCGAAGCGGTGCGCGACAACCAGGCCACTTTTACGGTGACCAGCCCGAAAGAGCTGGCCAGCGTGTCGATTCCCTCGGTCACCGGCAACGCGACGCTGGGCGAGCATGTCTCCCAACAGCTGGCGCTGCAGCCGCTCGCGCTGGCGCATGGCGAGGCCGCGCTGGCGGCGACGGGGCTGTTCGACGCGGTGAAGACCCTGACGCCGGCCACGCGCGACGTCGGCGCGGTCGCGCTCAGCCTGGACTATCTTTCCCGCCAGACCGTCGGCAACCTGAACCATGCCATGCGCACCACGCTCGACGCGTTTTCCTACCGGCTCGACGCCTGGTACACCGCGCGCGCCAACCGGCGGCTCGAACAAATGCGATCCGAAAAGCCGACCGGCGTGCATGTCGGCGGCTTCGCCTGGGTCGAAAACCTGAAAGCCGATTCCCGCCCGGACAGCGACGGCCACCTGCTGGCCCCGTCTCTCGGCCAGGCATCGAGCGCGGCAATCCTGCGCAGCGGATTCATGGCCAACCATGAGCAGGGCGCCTTCAACATCGACCTGGATTCGCGGCGCACCCAGCGCGCGCAGTCGATTCTGGAGGGGCTCAGGCGCGACCAGCCGCTGGCCGCGCTGTACGGCTACCGCGTCGAGCGCGGGCTGCGCGACGCCGTGCTGGGCAAGTACATCTGGCCGCTGCGGCTGTCCTATCCCTGGCGGGCGGCGGGCGCCGAGCCCGCGAGCGAACCGCAGGAGGCGGTCGGCGCGCGCGACGTCGTCGATGGCGTGGCGCTGCTGGCGGCGTGGGAGCTCGATGCCGGCATCGCCGTCCGTGCGCGCCTCACCAAGACGATGAATGATCGTCCGGGCACCGGCACGCCGCCCTCCGACGCGGAATGGACCGGCATCGCCCACATCGTTGCCGACGCGCTCGACCTGGCCGACAGCGTGAGCGACCTGCTGATGGCCGAAGGCATGCACCAGATCATGCAGGGCAACTTCGAGCGCGCCGGTGCGGCGATGGCGGTCGCCGACAAGCAGTCGCTGCCGATCGAGACGCAGGTGGCGCGCATACCGCGCGGCGGCGCAAGCTATACCCAGCGCGTCGCGCTCCTGTGCCCGCCCGCCGACGAAGGGTGGCCGGGCGACCGGCGTTCGCGCACCGAACCCTCGCTGAATGCCTGGCTGGCGCACATGCTGGGCGCGCCGGCGCGCTATGTGTTCCGGGCCAGGGTGCATCGGCTCGTGATCGACGAGGCGCATCCAGAGGGCCAGCCTGTGATCGATGCCGATCCCATCGACGTCGCAATGGATGCGCTTGGTTTGTCGCCGCTGTCGGTGGTTCTGCTGGCGACCAACAGCTCGGCGAGCCACATGGCCGGCCCGGTGGCGAATGGCGCAGACACCGGTTTTCGCGCCCGGCTCATCAAGGCGTTTGCCGCTCAGGTGGCCGACTCGGGCAATGTCACTGGCCTAGATATTGCGCAGGAGGGCCCAAGCGCCGGCACGCTGGGGCTGGGGCATTTCGAGGCGCTGGCAACCGCCTTGCGGGCGCTGCTCGACAAAACCCGCGTGCTGACGCGAAAAGACGTCGTCCCGCCCGCCGACAAGATTGAAAAGACGCTGCCGCCGGAAGGCGAGTATCCGGGCGTTGACAGGGACGAATTGCAGGCGCGCGCCGCCGCATTGGTCAAAGAATTCACGACGCTGACGGCGACGCTGGTCGCAAGCCTCGATGCCGATGAACTGCTGGCCGCCCTGGACGCGATGGACGATTTTGTGCCCCGCCAGGCCTGGCCGCAGCAGGTGCTGGCCATCGACGCGCCGAACGCCGACCCGGCGGGGCGCGACGACCGCGCCAACGAGGCGCGCCGCGTGCTGAAAACGCTGATGGACGGCAAACTTGAAGCGCTGAACGAAGAAATCGAGCCGCCGCAGGATCAGCCCGCGCCGACCCATGGCCAGCTCGTCAAGCAGGCGATCGACCGCATCAAGCTCCTGCTCGGCAAGGACTTCCCGGTGCTGCCGCGCTTTTCGCTTGGCGCCTATGCCACCGAATTCAATGCCTCGCTGGCGGAACAGGACGCGCTGACGCAGAACAAACCGTGGTGCGTCTCCGCCTGGCTGCCCAAGCTGGCACGGGTGCGCGACGGGCTCGACCGGTTCGCGGCGACGCTGTCGGCGCATGACGCGCTGATTGCCGTGGGCGCAGACGATGACGCCGCGATGGAAGACAAATTCAAGCTGGTTCAATTTCCGCATCGCCCCGCGCAGATCTGGGCCGCGCTGCCCGACGCCTGGCGCGAGCCCGAAGGCACGCCGCTGGACGCGAAAAAAGTGCCCGAGGAGCTGCATGACTGGCTGGCGCGGCGCCCCGGCGCACCGTATAAGGACATCAACCGCGCCGCGCCTGACCTGGCGCTGGCGCTGCATGCACCCGGCGGTCTGGACGCGCTGGCCGATGACAGCCTGCTCGCCGGCCTGGTCTGCGATGAATGGCCGGAATTCGTTCCTGACCCGTTTCAGACCGCCGGCATCGCCTTTCACTACGACGCGCCGGGCGCGCGGCCGCCGCAAAGCATCTTGCTGGCGCTGCCGCCGCGCCTCGGACAGGACAGCTGGCATTTCGACGATGTCCTCGATGTGATCCACGAGGCCTGGGACCTGGCGAAATTGCGCGCGGTGCGGCCGCGCGACCTCGAAGGCGGGTTGGGCCTGGTGCTGCCCGGCAGCTATCTGCCGCAGAGCTACACCGACCACCTGCCGAGCGTGCAGATGCTCAAGCTGCAGCGCGATGCGCGCGAGCGGCTGGCCTCGGCAGTCGTGAAAAACGGCGCGGCCTTCACGCTTGGGAAAATCTAGAAAATTTTTTAGGAGCGCGCGATGGCATGGGAGCTGAAGAAGGAATTTGCGTCGCCCAGGTATTTCGGCGAGAAAAAGCCGTCGATCACCGGCGTGACCCGGCTGGAAACCCAGCCGACGGCGGTCAACCTCAAAAGCGGCCTACAGGCGGCGCTGGCCGACCCGCTATGGCTGCTGTCGCGCCAGTGGCAGTTCAACGAGTTTCAGGGCGAGGACGCGGGTACGCCGTTGAACCTGGCGTTTTCGGTCGAAGGCACGCCGGTCGATGCGTTTCGTCCGGGCCACGACGCGGACAGCCCTTGGGAGACGCTGGAGCAGGGCGGCGCGCCGCTGGAAGCGCGGGTCGAAGCCGAGCCGGTCTGGAAGACGCATGCCCGGCTGCGCGGCGAGGCCGGGCTGCAGGCGCTGCGGCTGGCGCCCAACGCAACGGTGCGCGCTGCGCTGCTGGCCGCCTACGCGATGAAGCTCGACGCGCCGGCCGACCCGCAGGCCGACCAGGCCGGGCTGATGTGGTCAACGCTGTTCAATTCGCGAACGGTCGATGCGCAGCGCCTGGCTGGCGATCTGCATCCGCTGGCCGACGGGGCGGGCGGCCTTGCCGGCTTGCCTGGAGCGCTGAACATTGCCCCGGTGGACGAAGAACCCACCAAAAATGCGCTTGCCGGCTGGCTGGCGTGGCTCGATGAACTGGCCTATGAAGGCCCAGGCAATGGCGCCGAGGACAACAAATCCTGGCAGCGCAACCGGATGGAATATGCGTTTTCGCTGAAAAGCGCCGATGTGTGGCTCTTGGCCGATGAATACACCGACGGCCATGTCGATTGGGACGACTTTCGCGCCGAGACACTACCAGCGGACCCGGCGAACGCGGCGAACAACGGCGTGCCACTGGGTCACTCCTTCGCCGTCGCCGCGCGCCATCCGTCGCCGGTCCGATACCCTGGCATGCCGGCCGAGCGCTACTGGGAGTTCGAGGACGGCAATGTTAGCTTTGCCGGCGCCGAAGCCGGCGTCACCGACTTGCTGCGCATGACGGTCACCGAATTCGCGCTCACCTTCGGCAACGACTGGTTCGTCACGCCGGTGCGCCTGCCGGTAGGCGGGCTGTATCGCGTGGCCAGCTTCAGGATCACCGACACCTTCGGCGTTCCGGCGAATGTCGGCCCGATCGAAGGCCCTGGCATTCAGGCCGACTCCGTACCTTGGACGATGTTCGAGTTGAGCGCGAACGCCGACCTGGAGCGTCGGCTGCGCCACACCCTGCTGCTGCTCGACAGCGTCGATGGCGTGCAGGAAGGCGCCGTGCTGGAGCACACCTTCCTGGTTCGCGACGAAATGGCCAACCTGGCGTGGGCGATCGAGAAAAAAGTGCAGGGCGTCTCGGGCGAGCCGCTGGACCGCGACATGGAAGCCGGCGCGCTCGCATTCCAGCAGAAGATCGACTTCAAGACCGAGGATGCTGCAAGCCCGCAGCTGGTCTACCGCCTGGCAACGCCGGTGCCGGCGAACTGGACGCCCTTGCTGCCGGTGCGGCCGCTGCCGCTCGACCTGGCGAATCCGCTGGCGATCCGGCTCGAGCGCGCCGGGATGAAGCGTTTTTACCCGGAAGCGTCGGTCGAGATGCTCGGCGCCAGCGACCCGGACTATGCGGCCTTTCTGGACCGGCTCGATGCGCAGAAAAATTTTGTCAAGAAGCTGCAAATCGATGCGCACCTGCGCGCCTATGTGTTTTATCCGCGCGGCCACCTGCTGCGCAGCGATCCCGGGCAGCCGATGCCCGACGACGAGCGCCTGCTGATCGAGGAAGAGGAAGTGCCGCGCATCGGCGCCAGCCTGAAACGCAAATTCCAGTATGCGCGCACCAGCGACGGCAAGAGCTGGCTCTGGATCGGGCGCAGCAAGACCGCCGGCCGCGGCGAAGCGGCCAGCCAGCTGCGCTTCGATGTCGCGGTGAAGGCGACGACGCTGCGCTGATGACCAGCGGCGCGGCGGAGGCAAGATGGCGGCTGGGCGTCCGAAACCCTGTCCGCAGATAAACTCTGGCCACGATGGCCGACATTTTCCTCAGCTATGCGGAAGAAGACCGCGCGGCGGCTCGCCGGATTGTCGGCGTGCTGGAGTCGCAGGGCTGGTCGGTCTGGTGGGACCGCCGCATTCCCACCGGCAAGACCTGGCGCTCGGCGATCGAGGACGGCATCCGCGACATGCGCTGCATGGTCGTGCTCTGGTCCGGCCACTCGATCGGCAGCGAGTGGGTGAACGAAGAGGCTGAAGAGGGGCGCGCGGCGGGTAAATTGATGCCGGTGCTGATCGAGCGCGTCAGGCCGCCGCTAGGACTGCGCGGGATTCAGGCCACCGACCTGATCGACTGGGATGGAGCTGGCGACGCGGCGTCGGTCCGGCAGTTGATCGGCGACATCACCGCGATGATGCAAGCCTCTGGCCCGCCAAAAACTCAGCCGGCGCCGCTTATGGAGCGCACCGTGGTTCCGAAAGAAAATG
>CAXSGT010000114.1:8863-10219 GCA_964236835.1 uncultured Polaromonas sp. | reverse complement strand
AACGTCACGAGCTTCGGTGCCGCAGATTTCTGAGCTGCCTATCCGGCAGTGAACTGACCTGAACGTCACGAGCTTCGGTGCCGCAGATTTCTGAGCTGCCTATCCGGCAGTGAACTGACCTGAACGTCACGAGCTTCGGTGCCGCAGATTTCTGAGCTGCCTATCCGGCAGTGAACTGACCTGAACGTCACGAGCTTCGGTGCCGCAGATTTCTGAGCTGCCTATCCGGCAGTGAACTCGGATGCGCCAAAGGTCGTGACGTTCAGGTCTTTCTGAGCTGCCTATCCGGCAGTGAACTAGCGCATAAATTCCGCAAGTACCAGTCGTACAAGCGTATTTTCTTAAAAGGACCAACCAACCCAAATAATCAGGTGGCGCATAAGTTGTTGATTTTTAAAGAACTGTTCAGACGCCTGAAAAAAGGGTCAGAACCAGGGAATTGTGGCTCCCTGACTCAGCCCATAGGCGTTGAAGTCGCCCAGCACCGCGCTGGGCTGCGTCGGGCCATGGTCGATAAACAGCCTGAAGCTCTGGCCGGTGCTGCTGCTGCGCAGTTGCAAAAAAGGCAGGCTTGCCAAGCGGGCCGAGTCGTCCGGAATGCGCTGGCGCGCCTCCCGCTCGTCAATACCCCGGCGGCGCATCAGTCGGCGACGCAGCCGCTCGGGGCTGCTTTTGACCTGCACACGCCTTACTGAAAGGTGCCGGGCAGTGTCTGGCGCCTGCAAAGCCGGCGTCAGCGCGACATGATCGCGCATGCCCGAGAGCCAATCGCTTTCCAGCAGCGCGGACAAGTCCGCAAGATGCCCGTGCAGGCGCAGGCGTGTGCCCAGGTAGGGCGCCTGCGAATCGACACCGGGAAAGCTTATGCCAATGCCGGTGCTGGCCTGCGCTACCAGCGCACGGTGCAGCTTGGCGTACAGCGCGGTCATCAGGTGGTGCGCCGGAAATTCCGGGTCGGGCCGCACGTCGATGTCAACGTAGTGGTCCATGGCGTCAGTCCTTGCCGGCGTCGCCGAACACGCCGCCGCGAATCAACGTGGCCATCACGAAGTGCTGCTGCTCCATGGGCGGCGCCTGGTCCTTGACGAGCCAGTTGTCGAATAAGGTGTAGAAGTCGCCCTTTTCCTTCAGCTTGGGCTGGCGGTAGGCCCTGCCTTGCGTGGTGACAGAGCCATAGGGCTCGACGGCAATTGGGCCATTTTGGTCGGCATCCAGATACCAGGTGTCGATGGAGCGCAGCGCGTTGCCGATCTTTTGCGAATGCATGGCGGCGATATTGCTTACGCTGTAGAGCGTTTTGCTCTTGGAGGTCTTGGCCTTGTCCAGAATCAGCTCCTGCGACGGGAACACTTCCTG
>CAXSGT010000114.1:2874-8853 GCA_964236835.1 uncultured Polaromonas sp. | reverse complement strand
CGGCACGCACATAGGCGGTGACTTGCAGCAGCACGTGGCGACTGCCGCCCAGGCCTTCGGCGATCAGGGCGCCAAGTTGCGCCAGCGCTGGCGCCGCATCGGGCGGCGCTTCGAAGTCGCGCATAGACAACGCCAGCGCATCGAATGTCCAGCTCTGCGCGGGCTGGCCGTTAATCAGTTGCGCCACCCGCACTTCCACCTGTTCGGCGCCCAGCCGGTTGCGCCAGAGGAAGCGCCCGTTGGCCAGGTTGCAGGCATAGCGCCGGGCCAACTCGCCAAAGCCCTGCGCATCGACATAGCCTTTCACCGTGTCCAGCAGCTTGCGCTGATAGTCGGCGTTGTTACAGGCCGAGGGCGTGCCCGCGCCGCCAAGTACGCGCAGGGTGAAGCTGACCTTGAGCGTGTCGGCGTCGGCCGGCAAGGTAGCGACATCGACGGTTTGAAGGTTCGGGTTTTCAATCGCGGCATCGAGCTTGGCCGGGTCCTGATCCTTGGTCTTGAGGCGGTTGGAAATCGTGCCGCGCACCGATTTCTCGCGCACGGCCACGGCGGGCCATAGAGTGCTGTTGGCCCGGTCAGCCCAGGAACCGGAAGAAAACAGCGCGTCGGACGGGTCGAGCTTGCGTTCAAAGGCGAGCACGGAAGCGGTTTTGAGGGCGATGGTTGCCATGAGTAGATTCCTTGGAAATTCAGTCAACAGAAGAAGAAACAGAAGCGGAAAGAGATGCGGGATCGAAGGCGTTGATGCAGCGGTAAAGACCAGTGGCCGGATCATGGAACGGCCGCCACATCACCTGGTCGATATTGCCCAGCCGGTGCGGGCTAATCCACTGGCCTATCGAATAGACGCTTTCGACAAACTGTAAGGGCATAGTGACATCCCGTGCGCCGGCGACAACGCCGGGCGGATGCAGCGCTGTCAGCGGCGCAAAGCCGACCGGCATCGGCACAGTCCAGCCGGGGCGGCTGTCGATGTTCCATTCAACCGCTTCCTGCGTGTCGCCAGTTGCCTTGTCTTGCGTCTGGATTTTGCTGGCGCGGTGGTTCAGCCGCGACAGGTCGAGCCAGGCGTCGAGCACCGTGGCACCGGCCTCTATCGCCTGCAACTCAAGGAGCCGGGTCTGCAACAGGTCGTCACGTGACACCAGCGCAAAGCCGGGAAGCCAGCGGCGGCTGAGCTGGCGAAACTGGTCACGGCTGGCTTCGGGTTTGTCGGACAGCATCACCAGACTTGGGCGCGGCAGGCGGCGAAAGGCGCCGGGCAGCGCGGGCATTACACTGCCGCCGGCAACGCGCATGCTGGACACCAGCTCGCCGATGTCCGCGGCCAGCGCAGCGCGTTCGACTTCGCCCTGTTGGGAAAAGGCCAGCTCTACATCGAACACCAGCGTGATGTCGAGGTGAACCCGGCCTTCTTCCACAATCCCGGCGGTGCTGCCGTCCTGCAGCACCGGGTTGCGCGTCAGGTGAAAGCTGCGGGTGTAGCCGCCGCCGGTGACCTGCGGCTGAAAGCCATGGCAGATCACGCCGACGCCATAAAACGTGATGCCCGCTTGCGGCCCTAGCCGGCGCTCCAGCGCGGTCATCAGGCCGGTGAAGGCGGTGATGGCGGGAAAGCCCCAGGTCAGCGGGCTGGAAATGGCATTGGCGTTTTGAATACGCAGGCGCGGCAGCACCAGCAGCGCCTTGAGCAGCGAATCATTGGAGGTGGGTTCAGTAGTCATCACGACCCTCGCGTTCTTCGGCTTTGATCTGCTCGTGCATCTGCTTGCGCCATTCCAGGAATTCGGGGTCGCCCATCGGCAGTGGGTCGCGCAACTGGTCATTGAGCCAGTTGGCGAATGCGGCGCTGATGCGCTCGGCGGTGTCAGTCGGCAGCGGCTGACCGGAGACAGCGCTGGCTGCTTCCACGCCTTCGGGGTCCAGCCAGTGCGCCGTAGCGCTGTCGAGGTGGCAGTCGGGCAATTGGCTCCAGCCTGGTGCTAGGGCTCGCAGCTCGGCGGAGCATTGCAGGAACTCGTCCGTCAGGGCATCGAACCATGCTTGCCGGCGTGCTTGGGTCTTGGCGTTGGGTACAGGGTCGGTCTTGAGATAGTCCAGCAGCGCTTTCACTGCTTGCTTGACTTCCGGGCGGCGGCCGTAGCGGGGAAACATCGACTCGGTATTGAGCAGCGGCTTGAGCTCGACCGAGCGCCAGACGGGCGGTAGCGAAGCGAGCAAAAAATTGTTGCCACGCCGCTCGCTGTTGAGCTGGCTTATATTTTGCGGCTTGGTGCCGCCGAGCTGCTGCACGGCCAAGTGTGGGTATTCGCGCACCGGCCGCTGGCTGAATTCGCCTGTCCTTTTAGCATCGCGGGCGGCCTTGGCGTCCTCGCCAAAGCGGTCGTCCTGCACCGTCTGGTAAACGCGGTGCGCCAGCGAGGTGGCGTAGAGCGGGGCCAGCAGGTGGTAGCAGGCGTCGTCGTGCGGGTCGTTGCCAGTGAGCCAATAGAGCTGCTTGGCCAGGGTGTGAGAAGTTGGCCGGCCCCGTGGCTCGGTCAGCGCGGCAAAGGCGTTGACCCAGTCTTGCGCCTGCGCCGGGTCGTCATTGAGCGCCTCCGCCAGATCAGCATCGCGTTCGAGCACCAGTGCCAGCAAGCAGCGGCCTTCATGCTCCAGCTTGAGGAATTTGTACACATCGAGCGCGGCGGCATTGCCGACCACATCGCCGGCAAAATCATTGCCCAGGCAGTGGCTGCCCACTACGGGCAGCGCGGGCAACAGCTGCGGCGGGCTGTAAAGGCTGGTGCCCCTAGCGTCGGGGTGAATCGGCTTGAGCGAGTGGGTAACCGCCTGAATTTGGCTGGCGCGTCGGGCAGCGTCTTCGAGCCAGGTGGCGGGGATGAATTGCTGGTGGAGTTCAGTGCGCGTGGCGGACGCTGCCTCGTCATCGTCCTTGATTTTTTCGAGCTTGTCATCGAGCCGCTTTTTCAAAAATTCGGCAATGACGGCCCGCAGCGCATCGCTGCGTTGCGGATCGTTATTTGGCATAGGATTCCCTTCAATGGTTGAACTTTTCGGGCAGCTTGTGTCGCAGCGGGCAGCGGAGCCGACATGGCATCGGCTCCTTTTTCACTGCTCATTAGAATCGCAATCGTGAAAGCCTCCACAGCCCTGCAAGACAAGCGTGACGCCATCCGCGAAGCAACCAGTCGCTTCGCCGTGATGAATCCGCGCATCTTCGGCTCGGTGCTGCATGGCAATGACACCGAAGGCAGCGATCTGGATTTGCTGGTCGATGCGCTTCCGGGCACGACGCTGTTTGACCTGGGCGGTCTCCAGATGGAGCTGGAAGCGCTGCTGGGCATCCCGGTGGACTTGCTGACGCCAGGCGACTTGCCGAGGAAATTCCGCGACCAGATACTGGCCGAAGCGCGTCCGGTATGAAGGCGCATCGTGCGGCTGACTATCTTGAGCACATGCTGGAAGCCGCGCAGCAGGCTTGCTTGTATATGGAAGGGCTGGAAAAGGCGGATTTTCTGAACGACAAACGGACCCAGCAGGCTGTCATCCTGAACCTGGTCATCCTGGGCGAAGCGGTGACCAAGCTGCTGGGCCAGGACGAGGCCTTTACAGCGTCCTACCCGCAAGTCCCATGGCGCAACATGAAAGGCATGCGCAATCGTCTGGCGCATGGCTATTTCGATATCAACCTGGAGGTGGTGTGGGACACCGTGCATACGGCCCTGCCCGCATTGCTGGCACAGTTGCCGGCGATCCGGGATGCGGCTCTGGCAGCAGATGGCGACGAAAATTCTGGCGCGCGGTAGAGATTACTTCTGCCAAGTCGACAACCAAGCCTCTGATGAACTCAAGAAGAGTGGTACTGCGCAAAAAGGACAGCGAAGACGCTCGCATGCGCAAGGAAATACTGGAGACAGCGCAAGGACTCCAGGCCCACGGCATCTTGTCGAAAGCGGACATGGCAAACGTTCGCGCACTCTGCGAGGCGACACCGCCTAGAGCACGCAAAGGGGCTGCAGGCCCTGCCGGCCAAGATTGAGCATCAAGCAGGGCTGTAGCGCAGGCAGGGCCTGTGTTATCAGCTATGAATTAAATAGCATTAAATCCGCCGCAAGCAAACCCTGGCTAGTCATTCGAATGCCCTACCTGTACTTGGTGAATCCCAGCGCCGGATGAAAGCGCCAGCCACTGGCATGCGCCGGCAACGTCACAGTGCCGAAGCGGCGGGCGCATTCGGCCAGCGGCATGTCCAGCTCGGCGGCGAGTTCAAGCAATGCGTTCCAGTAGTTGGTCTCGCTCCAGGGTTTGATGCCCTGGCCTTTCACCTCTGCGTCGGGAATGCGGTGGTTTTGCGAATTTTCTACTCGGAAAAATACCTTTTCGCCACGCCGGCCATTGTGCTTGTCGATCAGCTGCGCCAGTTCGTAGTCGTCTTCATCGTCATTTGGGCGTAGCACCAGCTCAACGCGTGGCACGGGGTCGTACCGGAACCGCTGCTGCTGCGGCAGCACGGCGGTGAGCAAGGCGTCAACCGGCGGCAGGCTCCACCAGCTTGCGGCATTCAGCTCTGGCGCGGCGCCGGCCTGGGCAGAAGCGCGCTGGCGCATGCCGGGCGTTGTAGACGCAGCTGCTGTCTGCACCAGCATCTGTTTCATCATGCGGGCGTGTTCCAGGTCCACCAGCCGGCCGCGCAGCCGCAATGCGCCAGGTGGGGCGACGATGCGGGGCCGGGCGTCGATGACGCCGTTTTCAGCCATCGGCAGCAATTGCGCCATCGAATGGGTATCAAGCGGGAACTCCGCACTTTCAAACCCCGGCCGGCAAAACGCGGGCTGGCCCAATGCGCGGAAATGGCGCAGGTTGGTGTCGAACACCAGCAGATTCGGCGACTCGCATTCGCCACCGCGATGCCGGCGAATGCGTCCGGCCAGCTGGATCAGCGACCGCATCGACGACGGTTCGACCACGGCCCAGTCGTAATCATGGTCGCGGCCGACTTCAGTCACCGGCGAGCCCAACACGATAAAAAGATGGTCTTTTCCGTCATGTGCATCAATCCGCTGGCGGATGTCGGGCAGCTCGAACACCGCATCCGCCTGGCGGCGGTTCAGCGCCTGGTCGAGTTGATGCTCGATGGCCGAGCGAATTAACAGCGGAAACTGCGAGTGGTAGGTACACAGATGAATCCGCGCGCCATCGGGGGCGCCCTGCGAGTACAGCGCAAGCGCGACTTCCACCAGCTGCTCGATGTTGGCCATACGGATCAGGCCGAAGCTGACACGCTTGTCGCTGCGCGTATCAAGGCTGTGATGCGCCTGGTGCAGCCCCAGCGCCGCGCCGCGTGCCAGTTCGGCAAAACGCGCCTCATGCTGGCTGCGGTCGGTGCCCAGGTCCAGCGGCAGCAAGCCGTAGCGCCGAAGCGCCGGGGCTTTGGCCAGATGCTGCCGGCGCACCTCGGTAAATGCCTGATGGGCGGCGGCGAAAGCTTGTGAATCGCTGCAATCGGCCTGGCGCTGGCTGAATTCGTCTACCCAGGCGCAGCACACCGCCGGCGCGCGGTCGGCGGCGCCGGGCTGCCGACCGCGGTTGCGCTGGAAATGCTGGCGCCCGTTGCGGTAGGCCTCGAACAAGCCCCGCACCAGCGCGGGCGGTAGGGTGGCCGACGACAGCAGCACGCGGGCGCCGAGCAAGCCGGCCCAATGCACCAGCCGCGCCAGCGCCGGCAAGTCGCCGATGTCGAAATCGTCCGGTTCGTCGAGCACCAGGTCGCCGCTCATCAGCCGAAGCATGGGCGCGATCTGGCGGCCGCCGCGCTCGCTCTCGGTGGCGGGTGTCAGGTGGTCGATGGTGCAGACGAGCACCGGCGCGGCCAGCAACGAGCGGACCTGCGGGTCGTGCATGACGCGGCGCAGCAGCGGATGGGCGTCGTGGTTGCCCTCGAACACGACCGCGCCGTCTTCGTCGATCAGCGCCTGG
>CAXSGT010000114.1:0-2864 GCA_964236835.1 uncultured Polaromonas sp. | reverse complement strand
ATGGCGCAGGACCCGAAGCACCCGCTCTCCCGAGACGCCGCCTGGCGCGAGGCCGAGCCGGTGGCTTCGGCCAGCTTTTCATAATGGTTGAACAGCGCCCGGCTGGCCGCGCCGCCGACGCGAATCGCCAGCTCGTCATCGCCCAGGCCCAGCAGGCCCGCAAAGGCGCGTCCGGTCTGTAGCGTCAGGGTGCGCAGGCCCATGGCAAAAGCGCAGCGCATCCCTTTTTCAGAGTCCGCCAGCGCGTACATGATGCGGGCATTGGCCAGCGTCTTGCCGCAGCCGGTGGAGGCCATGTTGACGATGAAGGCGCCTTCATCGAGAGAACGCTCGCGCATGCCGGCAGCGGTGTCGGCAGCCTTGTCCTGCCAGCGAAAGCGTTCGTCCTGCGAGCGTTTGCGCAGCGCCTTGTGACGCAGCCGCGCCAGGTGCTTATGAAACTGGGGCAGCGCATGGGTGACTTCGCCGCTGTGCTGAGCCACGCCAAGCAGGTGCTCGTCGAGCGTCTGGTTGAAATCGCCTGAACCGCTGTGGGTATTGGCGTAGAGCGGGTAATCTTTGACCCCGGTGACCCGGCCGGCATCCTTGCCTGACAGGCTCGAATAGTGGTGATCGGCCAGCATCAGGCACAGCCGCGACAGGTGCATCACATACGGATTGGCCAGCCAGCCGCCCTTGCCAGGCTGGACGCGCAGCAGCAAAAGGCGCTGCGCCAGGCGGGCAGCGCGCTTGCGCCACAACTGGGTGCTCACCGGCAGGCCATGGGGAAATTGCCAGTACAGCGGCAGAGTGCGGGCATCGCCGTTGTCGGTGCGCTCATTCCAGCCGGCGTCGATGCGCTCCAGTGCCTTTTTCAGCATTCCGGCCTGGAAGTCGCTTGGGCGGCCTTCGCTGTCGCGGGGAAAAATGGGCAGCCGGTGGTGCGTGACCACCAGCCAGCCGATGGCCTGCGCCAGCGGCGCATGGGCCAGGCCGGAAAACGGGCGCGATACCGGCGCATTCAGCCCGTCGCAGGCCAGGCGATCCAGCCAAGCGGCATCGTCAGCCGGAGTGGGCGCGGCGAGTCGCGCCAGCCAACCAGCGTCATCGTCATTGCCGACAAAAGCCTCGAACAAGCGCAGCGACACCCATTCATGCCGGTACTGGTTACGCTCCAGCAGCTTGCCTTCCAGACGCATCTGAAAAGCGCAGCTAGCCTTGCCCAGGTCATGCAGCAGCGCCGCAAGGCCAGCCAGCAAATGAATATCCTCGCCCGTATGCCAGTCATTCTCATCGTCGCCGCGCAGGATGTTGCGCGTGGTGGTGTTGGTCGGCACCGCGCCCTGCGCATTGAAAGCCCGCGCATCTCCGACCGTCCAGAGCAGCTCGCTATGGTCCAGCCCACGTATCCAGTGGCAGGCGATGGCGGTGTTTTTGCGGGCGGTTTTCTTCAGCAGGCGGCGCAGCGTGTCAAGGCCCGCCTGCGTGATCGGCGTTTGCCAGGTGCGGTCGCCGCGCCGCTCGGCGAATTGGTCGAGGATGCGGCGCGATTCAGTCAGCGCCCGCTTGCTGCACTGGGAGACCAGCAGGATGTTCATGTGCGCTCCCCTGCTGGAGGCAAGGCGGCGGTAGCGGTTTTCATGGCCACCTCCTTGAGCGTGTCGATCATGAAGTCCAGTGCTTCGGTGCGGGTCAGGTTGTCGATGCAGGCCTGGCGAAATTCCTGTTCGGTGTCGCCCTTCATGGCGGAAATAAAAGCCTGCGGCAGGATGGTCGCGTCCTTGACCAGGTCGGCCACGTCGAACACCAGTCCGCCGCGCCGTGTCTTGCCGTGCAGCACGGCCAGGCCATGCGGCAGGCCCAGCACCCACGTCGCGCTGGCGGCCAGGCCGTACGCCAGGTAATTGCCGTGATCCAGAAAACGGTTGGCCGGATCGCCGCCGCTGGCGCGCTGGGCACGGGTGAAATCGCCATAGCCCGTGGCCCGGGCGGCGAGTTTGAACAATAGTTTGCTCAGGCGCGCTTCTTCGGTCAACAAATGGGTGTTGTCCGGCACACCATGAATGGTCTGGCGGGACTGGCCTAGCGCCTGCTCAAGCGCGGCGGCATCGACCGCAAAACCGGCATCGCGCAGCATCTTGCCATGCAGCCAGTGCTGGCGGATCCGCTCCAGGCGGGCCAGCTGGAAGACCTTGGCCGCTTCAAGGCGCCGTTCGTCGTCAAACCAGAACCTCACCCAGTGCTGCAAATATTCGGTCGGGCGGTATTCGCTTTGCGGCGTGAGCCAGGCCACTTCCACATCGACCTCGTTGGCCGAAAACAGCGGCGTTCCGCCACCGCCGCAAAAGCCCACCAGCACGCCCGCTTTGGCCAGCTCGCGCATCGCCGCCTGGGTAATGGACGTTCCGGTGCCCAGCAGCACGGTCGTGGTGTTGGCAATCGGAATGTTCCAGTACAGCGAGCGCTTGCCCTCGTCAGTGACATATTCGACCCGCCCGCCATTGACCAGCACCCGGCAATGCTCCAGATAGTAGAGATTTGCACGCTTGGAATGAAGGATGGTTTTGAGGTCCGAGGGGCTGAAGTCGTTCATGAGGGATGTGTTCGGAGCAATGGGAGGAGCGAAAGCCGCGGCATTTTTCCCTGGACAACCCGTCAGATTCGGCTTGTGGCCGCGCTTGCCAGGTGATACCCCGCGAGTCCGCCCCGGATTTAATTGGACCCTAAAGCCAGATTGTCAAATTTTCTTCATCAAAACCGGCGTCAGCGCACGCGCCACGTTCGCATACAGCTATTTTATTGATAGCAATTCCAATGCCTGCTCCGCACTGATGTCATTCAGGCAGCGCGTATGCCCCAGCGGGCATTCGCGCGCAAAGCACGGC
>CAXSGT010000113.1:0-10285 GCA_964236835.1 uncultured Polaromonas sp. | reverse complement strand
AGGCGAAGGAAGCCGGCGCCGAAGCGGTGCTGACCTACGGCATCGGCCCGGAGCTGGCGCAAATCGCCAACGGCATGACCAAGCTCGGCTGGAAGGTGCCGATGGTCGGCAGCTGGACGCTGTCGATGGCGAACTACATCGACAACGCCGGCCCGGGCGGCGAGGGCGCGCGCATGCCGCAGACCTTTATCCAGCAGGCCGACACGCCCAAGCGCAAGGCGTTCATCGATTCGTACCTCAAAACCTTCAAGCCGAAGAACAACCGCATCGACTCGCCGGTGTCGGCGGCGCAGGGCTACGACTCGATTTTCCTGCTAGCCGCGGCGATCAAGCAGGCGAACAGCACCGACGGCCCGAAGATCAAGGAGGCGCTGGAAAACCTGGGCGCCAAGGTCGAGGGCGTCGTGACGACGTACGACAAGCCCTTTAGCAAAGCCGACCATGAAGCCATCAGCGCCAATATTCCGGTGTTCGGCGAAGTCAAGGGCGGCAAGGTCGTTTATGCCTATGACGCCGACATGAAAAAAGGCGGCGAAACCCGCATGAAGGCCTCCAAAGCCAAGATGTAATCGGGCTGTTTCGTTCCAGGCAAGAGGGTCCCAAGGGCACCGCGCGGGCTGAAGCGGCTTTCGCGGTGCTTTTTTATGCCTGGCTTCGCTTGAGGCCAATGTCTGCCGCCACCGAGCTCTCCCTACGGAAGTGAATTTATGGAAATCCTGCTTCAACTCGTCTACAGCGGCATCGCGCTGGGAATGATCTATGCGGTCATCGCTTTCGGCTACCAGCTGACGTTCCAGACCTCGGACACGCTGAACTTCGGCCAGGGCGACGCGCTGATGCTCGGCGCGATGGTCGGCTTGACGCTGGTCAACCTCGGGGTGAACTACTGGCTGATGATTCCGCTCGTGATCGTTTTCGGGCTGGCGCAGGGCGGCGTGGTCGAGCGCATCGGCGTACGCCCGGCGATCAAGATCAAGAGCGAATTCGGCTGGATCATGTCGACCATCGCGCTGGGCATTATTTTCAAGAACGTCGCCGAGAACCTCTGGGGCCGTGACGACCTGAAATTCCCTTCGCCGTTGCCCGAGTCGCCGATCAAGATACTCGGCGCGAACGTGCTGCCGATGGAAATTTTGGTCGTTGTCGGCGCCATCCTCATGATGCTGGCGGTGGAGTTTTTCAACCGCAAGACGATCTACGGCAAGGCCGTCGTCGCGACCTTCAACGACCGCGACGCCGCCAAGCTGATGGGAATCAACACCGGCCTGGTCATCACCTTTTCCTACGCGCTGTCGTCGGCCACCGCCGCCTTCGCCGGCGTGCTGATCGCGCCCTTGACGCTGACCGGCGCGACCATGGGCTCGGTGCTCGGCCTGAAGGCTTTCGCCGTCGCGATCATCGGCGGGCTGACGAGCGGCATGGGCATCATCGTCGGCGGAATTATTCTGGGTGTCGCCGAAACCACGACCGGCTTTTACCTGTCCACCGGCTACAAGGACGTTCCCGGACTGGTGCTGCTGCTGCTGGTGCTGGCGTTCAAGCCGGCCGGCCTGTTCGGCAAGAACGCGATCAAGAAAGTCTGACGATGCGCCGCATGACTTTTGTTGCCGCCATCGTCGGGCTGGCCTTGCTGGCGGCGGTGCCGCTGATGACCGGCAACCCGTACTACGTCCACATGGTCGGCACGATCATGATCTACGCGATTTTGCTGTTCGGCCTGGACATCGTGGTCGGCTACACCGGCCAGGTCTCGCTCGGCCACGCCGGGCTGTTCGGCGTCGGCTCGTACACCGCCGGCGTGCTGTTCCTGAAGCTCGGCGCGCCGCTGTGGCTCATCATTCCGGCCAGCATCGCGGTCACCGCCGGCTTCGGCGCGCTGCTGGCGCTGCCGGCGCTGCGCGTGACCGGACCGTATCTGGCGATGGTGACGCTCGCCTTCGGCACCATCATCCAGATTCTGATCAACGAGATGACTTTCCTCACCGAAGGGCCGCTCGGCATCAAGATTCCCAAGCCGTCGATCGCCGGTTATCAGCTCAATGAACACGGCTTTTACTGGCTCGTGTTCGGGCTGATGGTGGTTTCGCTGATCGTGGTCGATCGCATCCTGCGCTCGCAGCTGGGCCGCGCCTTCGAGGCGCTGCGCGGCAGCCCGGTGGCGTCGGACTGCATGGGCGTGTCGGTCTACCGCTACAAGGTCTATGCCTTCGTCATCAGCGCCGGTTTTGCCGGGCTGGCGGGGTGCCTGTACGCCTATTCGGAGCAGTACATCTCGCCCAACACCTACAACTTCGAGCTGACGGTGCTGTTTTTGCTGGCGGTCATCATGGGCGGGCGCAAGACCCGCACCGGCGCCCTGCTGGGCGCGGCGATCATCGTGATTTTGCCCAAGCTGCTCGACGACCTGGAGCTGTTTCGCGTTGTCGCGACGGCGCTCGCGGTTGTGATCACCGTCGGCGCGGTCGTCGGGCTGGCGCGCAAGGCCACGACGCCCAAAGCGGTCGCGATTCCGGTCATTGGAACGATCGCGCTGGCCGGTTTTTCCTTCTGGCTGGAGTCGATCACCGACTGGCGTTTAAGCATCTTCGGTTTGATGATTTTGTTCGTCGTCTATTACCTGCAAAACGGCATCGTCGGTTTCGTCCGCGCGCTGTTCCAGGTGCGCAAGCCGACGCTTGACGTCATCGATAGTGCCGGCGCGAATGCCGGCAAGGACGCGATTTCCACAGCCGGCGGCGCCGGCGCGACTGAAACCGGCGGCGACCTGCTGATCGCCAGCGGCGTGCTGATGCAGTTCGGCGGCCTCAAGGCGATCAACCAGGTCGATCTGCGAATCCGGCGCGGGACGATTCACGGCCTGATCGGCCCGAACGGCTCGGGCAAAAGCACGATGATGAATGTGCTGACGGGCATTTATGTACCGACGGCGGGCAGCATTGACTTTGGCGGCCGATCGGTCGTCGGCCGCACCTCGTCGGACATCGCGCTGTCGGGCATTGCGCGCACCTTCCAGAACGTGCAGCTGTTCGGTGAAATGACCGCGCTGCAAAACGTCCAGGTCGGCCTGCACCACACCTTCGCCAGCAACATCGCCGACGTGGCATTGCACACGCCGCGCTACCGGCGCGAGGAAGCGTCGGCGATCGATCGCGGCCTGGGCCTGCTGCGCTTTGTCGGCCTGGCCGATCTGGCCGGCGAGGAGGCGCGCAACCTGCCGTACGGCAAGCAGCGCCTGCTCGAGATCGCCCGCGCGCTGGCGCTCGACCCGCAACTGCTGCTGCTCGACGAGCCGGCGGCGGGCCTGACCGCGCCCGACATCAAGGAGCTGATCGCCATCATCCGCAAGATCCGCGATCACAGCATCACCGTGATCCTGATCGAGCACCACATGGACGTCGTGATGAACCTGTGCGACACCGTCTCGGTGCTCGACTTCGGCCAGAAGATCGCCGAGGGCAAGCCGGCCGACGTGCAGGCCGATGAGAAGGTCATCGAGGCCTACCTCGGCGGCACCGCCGCATAAAAGTATGCCCATAAATCCGATTTCCGGGCACATGGCCGCGTTGCGCGGTGCTCGGAATCCTCATGCACTGAAGTGCATTCCGGTGTCCTGCGCTCCGTGCGCCTTGCCCTGCATCCCGCAAATCGAATTTCTGGGCACACTTTAGAAGGACAAACCCAATGCTGAGCATCAAAAATCTCGAAGCCGGCTACGGCAAGGTGCAGGTCCTGCACGGCATTTCGATGGAAGTGCCCCAGGGCAAGGTCGTCACCCTGATCGGCTCGAACGGCGCCGGCAAGACGACGACCATGCGCGCCGTCTCGGGGATGATCCAGCCGACGGCCGGCCGGATCGAGCTGCACGGCAAGCGCATCGACGGCCAGGAGTCCTACACCATCGCCAAGCAGGGCCTGGCGCATTCGCCCGAAGGCCGGCGCGTCTTCGCGACCATGAGCGTGACCGACAACCTGATCCTGGGCGCCTTTCCGCGCCTGACCGGCAGCCGGCCCAAGGGCGATGTGCAGGGCGACCTGGAGCGCGCGCTGGAGCTGTTTCCTCGCCTGAAGGAGCGCCGCACGCAGCTCGCCGGCACGCTGTCGGGCGGCGAGCAGCAAATGCTGGCGATGGCGCGCGCCGTGATGCTGAACCCGGAGATCGTATTGCTCGACGAGCCGTCGATGGGGCTGGCGCCGATCCTGGTTGAGGAAGTCTTTCGCATCATCGCCGACCTGAAGTCGCGCGGCGTCACCATGCTGCTGGTCGAGCAGTTCGCCGCCGCGGCGCTGAAGGTCGCCGACTACGGCTATGTGCTGGAAAACGGCCGCATCTCAGTCCATGGCGAGGCCGCCAGCCTGCGCGACGATCCGGCCGTCAAAGCGGCTTATTTGGGCGGCGGGCATTGACGCGAAAGTGGGTTTTCCCGGCATGCTATTAAAAAAATAGCTAACTATGTCCAGCCAGTATGCCGGAATCGCTTAAAAGATCACTTTTTTAGCCGTCAAACCACCTTAATGCCCTTGAGTTCCGGATTGTCCGGCGGGTAGCGCAGACCGAGCTGCAGCAAACGCTCGCGAACCAGCGTGGCGATCATCAGGTTGCGGTGGGTTTTGGAGTCGGCCGGAACGATGGTCCACGGCGCCCACGGCGTGCTGGTGGCGTTGAGCAGGTTTGCATAAGCCTGCTGATAGGGCTTCCACTGCTTGCGCGCGTCCAGGTCGCCCATCGCGAACTTCCAGTGTTTGGCGGGGTCGTCGATCCGCTGCTGCAGCCGCTTGCGCTGCTCGTCGAAGCTGATGTGCAGCATGAACTTCAAAATCACGGTTCCGGTCTCGCTGAGCAGGCGTTCGAAGTCGTTGATCTGGGCGTAGCGCTGCGCCGTCTGTTTCGCGCTGATCCAGCCGTTGACCGGCGGCACCAGCACGTCTTCATAGTGGCTGCGGTTGAAAATCACGATTTCGCCGGCGGCCGGCACTTTTTGATGAATTCGCCAGAGGTAGTCGCGCGCGCGCTCGTCGTCGTTCGGCGCCTTCCAGGCCGCCGTGTGCACGCCCAGCGGCGTCATGCGGCTGAAGACGCCGCGCAAGGTGCCGTCCTTGCCCGACGTATCCGTGCCCTGCAGCACGACCAGCAGCTTGTAGCGCCGGTCGGCATAAAACAGGTTTTGCAAGGTGTCGAGCTCGATCGCCAGCATTTCGACAGCCTGCCTGTCATGCGTCTTGTCGGCGCCTGAAAAGGGCTTGGCCGAGGGGTCGAAGTCGGCCAGGCTGCAAGCCTTTTTCTTCTTTTTTTTGCCATCGCCGGCGGCATCCGGGTCTGTCAGCGGCGGCTGCCACCGGGCGAGCGTCGCGGCGATCGCCTTGCGTTCGGCTTTGCCGGCGTCTGGCGCGGCGGGGGTATCAGCGGGTTTTGCAGGCATCGGTGCTCCGAAAGTTGTGGAAAGTGCGTTGATTTTGCCTGCCCTCGATGCGCTGGCGTTGAGGAATAAACTTGGGATTTATGCCGCCATGGCGCCAGTCTTTGGGCTGGCGCCATCGGCCGTTTTAACCAATCTTAGGTGCCTTCATGAAAACTGGTTTCCCTTCCGATGCTGCCCAGGCGCCCAGCCCCCAGATCCAACCCGCCGCAGGCTATGCCGGCGATATCGCCGCGCCCCTGGCCTGGCAATGGGTGCAGGCGGGCGACGCGGTGCTGGTCGATGTGCGCAGCGATGCCGAACGCGAATGGGTCGGCTACGTGCCGGGCGCCGTGCCGCTGGCGTGGAAACAGTGGCCGGGCATGGCGCTGAACGCCGCCTTTGACGCGCAGTTGAGGGCAGCCGTTCCCGCTGGCAAGAAGGCGCTGCTGCTGTGCCGCAGCGGCGTGCGCTCGGTGGCTGCGGCCAGGCGGGCCACCGAGCTCGGGCTTGAGGCGTACAACATCCTGGAGGGCTTCGAGGGCGACGCCGACGGCCAGGCGCAGCGCGGCCGGGTCGGCGGCTGGCGCCTGGCCGGCCTGCCGTGGCGGCAGACATAGAGCCGGTGTCCGGCCGCCGCGTCCCCGCCGGCCCGGCCTTCAGCTAGTGTTCCAGCGGCCGCCTTTCCCCGTGGTCGGCCAGGTAACGCTGGTGGCTGCTCGCCAGGCCTGGGCTGAAAGGCGCGCCGATGCTGAAGAGCGCGCCATGAAGCACGCCGCGCTCACCCGTCAGGGCGAACGACTCGCTTGGCTGGGACTGGTGCTCGGCGCCCAGCGCGACGCGCAGCGCCAGGTCGATCAAGGTGTTGCCGTCGCGCACGCCTTGGGCGGTCGAGGCGTTCCAGCCTTGCGACAAGGCCGCGTCCGCCAGCGCCGGCAGGTCCTCGGAGCGCTCGAGTTGCAGCCAGCTCACAGCGCCCTGGGCGTCCAGCGCCAGCACGCCGAAGGGCGCGCCGATGGCGACATGCTCTATCCAGCCGTGCCGGCGCGCCAGGCCGGCCAGTTCCTTGGCAATCAGCGGATCGCACAGCAGCGCATGCTGGCCGTGCGCCAGCGTGGCGCTCCAGAGCTGTTGATGGCGCGCATCGGGCTGGTGCTGGAGGTACAGGATGGCGTCGGTCAGGCGCCGGCGGATATCGGGCGATTGCTTGGGTATGAACTGGTCGATCAGGCCGCGGTTGAAGGCCGACACCGCAAGCTCCTCGTCGGCGCGGCCGGTCAGCAAAATACGCGCGCCCGGCCAGCGCGTCAACGCGTCCAGCACCCGCAGTCCGCTCATCGCCGGCATGGCATAGTCCACCACGGCGACCTGGGTGAATGCGAATCGGGCGGCGCCGTCGTCGCGCCAATACTGGAGGATTTCGGGAATCAAGGGCGCGCCGTCATGCCAGCGTTTGATGATTGCTTGCTGCGTCCAGGCGTCGGTTTCCCGGGCCTGGATGTCGCGCCGCAGCGACTCGATGCAGGCGACGGGCCTGAGGAACAGGCCCACGCACCAGTCCGGCGGCATGACTTCACCGAGCATTTCCAGGTAGTCCCGGTCATCGTCGAGAAAAACCAAGCGTCCGGGGCGGCGGTACAGTAAAAAAGACATGGTCAGCCACTTTCTCGGGTTTAGCGCAAATAGCTCACCGCGCATGGCCGGCATCACCGTCGGCATTTTTCGCGATGGGCAGCATGATCGTGAAAAGAGCGCCGACCGCGTGGATTGATTTCACATGCATGCGGCCACCCGCGCGGAGCACGACCCGCAGGCAAAAAGCCAGGCCGAGGCCATGCCGGATTTCACGGTTGCCGGAGAAAAACGGTTTGAAAATGTGCGGCAGCAACCCCGCCTCGATGCCCATGCCATCGTCTGCCACAACGATGCGGCCGAAGCTTCGCACCCGATCGACCTCGATGCGCAGCGCCCCCGGCGGGTAGAGCGAGTCGGCGGCCGCCAGCGAGTAAAGCGCGTTTTTCATCAGGTTGCTGACCACCTGGCAGAACTGGCTGGGCGAAGCGCAAAAAGCGAAGTCCTCGTGAATGACCACCTCGACGCAATTTCGCTGCCGGCTCGACGCATAGGGAAAGCTTGCGGCGACCTCTTCGACCAGCTTTGCCGCGGAAATTTGTTCGCGGGCGCGCCCTGGCGGCTGCAGCAGCTTGGCATTGGCGACCTGCGTGTCGATGTGGTAATTCATCGCGCGCACCAGCGTCTGCAGGCGCTCTCCCAATTGATCGAGTTTCGCGGCGCGCGGGTGCGGCGGCTGGCGCTGCGTTTCCAGATGGATCGCGTCCCCGACCAGCGCGACCGTCGACAGCGGCGTGCGCAGCTCGTGCGCCATGATGCCCAGGGTGGTCAGCGTGTGCGCCAAAGAGGCGTGGCGCAGGCTGGCCGACGACACGCTCAGCAGCAGCGCGCCGCCCCAGCTGAATGCGAAAAGCACGGCATCGACCGCATATTCCTTGACCGCCAGGGCGGGCGCGTCCGGATTGACTACCTGGAACATGCCCCAGGCGGCGCCCGCCCCGGCGATGGTTCCGACGCTGGCGATGCGCCAGTCGGTCAGCTGGTAGTACACCAGCACCATGGCGCACACGCTGGGCAGCCAGGCCGAGCCGGCGTCGTTGCACAGGTACATCCAGCTGAAGAACCAGGGCAGCTCGAGCCACATGATGACGACGACCAGTCCCCGAACCCCGGTGCTCGACAGGCCGCGGGCGACGGGTCGGGCCAGCAGGGCCAGGCCCAGCACGCTCATCACGGCCCGCAGCCAGGCGTTTTCATAGGGCTGCTCGAGCCAGCTCGACCAGATCCAGTAGCAAAGCGGATTTCCGCCCGCCAGCGCCAGCCCGAGCAAACGCAGGCGCGCGGAAGATGGCGGCAAAACCACCTCCAGCGGCGCCAGGGTCCAGCGTCCAGGCACGTGCTGAAAGGGCCGCGAATGCCCGTGGCCTTTGACCATGGTGTCCAGCCAGGTCATATGTAACAAGCAACAACTTTTTTTAACATCCGCTGTGATTGTGCCTCTTCGACCTCATGGCTGGCAAGGCGCCTGGCGCTGGCTTTGAGATCGCTCGCCCGGCCTGGTTTGATCTTTGGCGGCAAACCTGTCCATAATTCGGCGCAATGACTTTTCTAGCGCTCGACGTCGGCAACACCCGGCTGAAATGGGCCCAATACGAAGCGCCCGTGCTGGGCGCCCGATTGCTGGCTCAGGGCGCGGTGTTTCTGGAACACATCGACAAGCTCGCCGAGGAAGACTGGCGGGCGATGCCCGAGCCGTCGGCGATCCTGGGCTGCATCGTCGCCGGCGACGCCATCAAGCGCAGGCTGGCCGAGCAGATGGAGATCTGGGAGGCGCCGCCCAGCTGGGTCGTCTCCAGCCCGCGAGAGGCGGGCCTGAGCAATGGCTACGACCATCCCTCCCGCCTCGGCTCCGACCGCTGGGTGGCGATGATCGGCGCGCACCACCGGCTGCTGGCGCGCGGCGTGCGCAAGCCCTGCCTGGTCGTCATGGTCGGCACGGCGGTCACGGTCGAGGCGATCGACGCGTCCGGGAAATTTCTCGGCGGCATCATCCTGCCGGGCCACGGCATCATGCTGCGCGCGCTCGAATCGGGCACCGCCGGGCTGCATGTGCCGACCGGCGAGGTGCGCGACTTTCCGACGAACACCAGCGACGCGCTGACCAGCGGCGGCACCTTCGCGATTGCCGGCGCGGTGCAGCGCATGGTCGAAAATATCACGCGCCGCTGCGGCGAAAAACCTGAATGCATCATGACCGGCGGCGCGGGCTGGAAGGTCGCGCCCAGCATGTCGGTGAACTTCGAGCTGGTCGAGGGGCTGATTTTCGACGGCCTGCTGGAGATCGCGTCGCGCCGGTTTGCGGTTTGATACTGTCAAGGTCGAAGCCAGTCATTGAAACGAGCATTTCATGCCAGATATCAAAGCCGCCTTCGAGCAAGCCATGCTGAACTCGAAAAACCTCAGTAAGCGCCCGGACAATGCCGCCCTGATGAAAATTTATGCTCTTTACAAGGGTAGGGCAGGCGACAACAGTGAGGTAACACTCGGCTTCGACGACATAGTGGCGCGCCAAATGGGACGCCTGGAGCCAGCTCAAGCGCCTGTTGCAGGACGACACCATGCGACGGTACATCGACCTAGGTGTATGGTCCCGAAATGAGGTGACGGAGGCTGGCGAAGCCGGCGCAATACCAATGATTTTTGAGAAATGTCATTTCGTCTTCAGGTCACTACCAATGCACATCAGACCGCGTTTGTCAGTTCAAGTCGAGTAAGCAGATAAGCTCTCACGCCTCGGGCGTAAACCCAACCTTTTGAACGACTCCACTCCAATGCGCGGTATCGCTTTTCAACTGTGAGAGTGCTTCCTGCGGTGTGGCTGGGCCGCCAAATTCCAGGCCAAAGCTTTCGAGGGCTGCAGTAACTTCAGGTGTTCCGGCAGCACGACGAAGCTCTGCAGCCGTATCTTCGGCAAGCGAAGCCGAAGAACGAGGTGGCAAGAAATAGCCATA
Source organism: uncultured Polaromonas sp. (assembly GCA_964236835.1). Lineage (GTDB taxonomy): Bacteria > Pseudomonadota > Gammaproteobacteria > Burkholderiales > Burkholderiaceae_C > Polaromonas. The sequence goes on along the minus strand of CAXSGT010000113.1, from coordinate 309 downwards.
CCAGTCGTTTACGATCAAATCTTTGAATCCTTGCTCTGCAAAAGTAGGAACTCCCGGCGCGTAGCGTGAGCGCTCGGCCCCGCTAACCGCGAGCACCCTCAGTCTCTGCGATGCTATGTACGGGAGATAGTCTCCAATCGGTGTCACCATAGCTTCGACCTGGCTACCGAGCAAATCTTGCAGACCAGGACCTGATCCGCGGTATGCGACGTGATTGAGGTTGCCTCCGCTCTCTTTTGCTAACAATGCTCCAACTAGTGTTCTGTCGCAGAAATACGTTGCATAGATTTTGCATGGTGCTGGGTACAT
>CAXSGT010000112.1:0-10379 GCA_964236835.1 uncultured Polaromonas sp. | reverse complement strand
GCTCGCCGGCGAGTTGCGGGTGGCGGTGGACGAGGCCGAGTGGGCGGCGCGGCCGGTTAGCGTCATGCCCGAAGAATTGCGCCGGCGCAACGGCATTGGCATGGGCCGGGGCTTGTTCGCCGGCATGCGCCGCCATGCGCTGACGGCTGAGGAAGGTGCGATGTCATGGACGTGACGCTGGATGTGAGCGTGAAGCTCAGCGCCCTGGAGGTGATGCGTGACGCGCCGGTGATTCCGGTCATCGTGCTGAACGATGTCCGGCAGGCGGTGCCGCTGGCCCGCGCCCTGGCCGCCGGCGGCATTCGGATGCTCGAGGTCACGCTGCGCACGCCGCATGCGCTGGCCTGCATCGAGGCGATCGCCCGCGATGTGCCAGATGCGGTGGTCGGCGCCGGCACGGTGCGCAGCGCCGCCGACGCGCAGGCCTGCGCCATGGCCGGCGCGCGCTTTGCCGTCAGCCCTGGCTACACCCACGCGGTGGGCCAGGCCTGCCGCGACGCCGGACTGGCGCTGCTGCCGGGTGTGGCCACCGCCAGCGAAATCATGATGGCGCAGGCCGACGGCTTGACCGAGCTGAAGTTCTTTCCGGCGCTGCAGGCCGGCGGCATCGGCATGCTCAAAGCCTGGAGCGGGCCGTTCGGCGACGTCCGCTTTTGCCCCACCGGCGGCGTGAGCCGGGCGAACGCGTCGGAGTTCCTGGCGCTGCCGAATGTGGTGTGCGTCGGCGGCTCCTGGCTGACGCCGCCGGACGCCATCGCGCGCGGCGACTGGGCGGCCATTACCGCACTGGCGCGGCAGGCCTGCGCTTTGGCACGGTCCGCAGACTGAGCCGGATTTCAGCCCAGCGGCGTTTCAGCCGAAAAATATTGATCAAAAGTGCTGTTCGCGCGCATGGGGCGTGCGCCGATAGCTATGAAAAATATAGCAAACCGCCCTAGGCATGCGCCGCTCAGCCGAGGCCCAGCAACCGGCGCGCGTTGTCGCCCAGAATCGCGGCCCGGCCTGCCGACGTGAGACTGGGGGTGTTCAGGATATGGTCGACCGGGTGGTCTTCCCACGGGATCGGATGGTCGGTGCCGATCACGACCTGGCCGACGCCGACCTGTGCCACCAGATGGCGCAGCGCCTCGGGCGTGAAAACCAGCGAATCGAAATAGAGCTGGTTCAAATACTCGGTCGGCTTTTTCTTCAGCACGATCGACGGGTCGCAGTTCTGCGGCGACACGAAGCAGCCGCGGTCTGACCGCGGCGCATAGGAAGGCAGGTAGCCGCCACCGTGGGCCGCGCAGATCTTGAGATTCGGAAAGCGGTCCAGCGTGCCGTCAAAAATCAGGCGCTGCAGCGCGATCGTCGTGTCGAGCGGGTTGCCGATGACATTCGACAGCCAGCCATTGCCCTTGAAGCGCTTCGCCAACTCGGGTGTGCTCTGCGGATGGATGAAAAGCGTCGCGCCCAGCTCCTCGGCCTTGGCCCAGACCGGGTGGAACTGCGGCTCGGAAAATTCGGCGCCACCGACGCTCGCGCCGATGGCCGCGCCCTTGAGGCCCAGGGTCTTGACGGCGTGTTCGAGTTCCCGCGCCGCCAGCTCCGGGAACTGCAGCGACAGCGAGGCAAAGGCGCCCAGCCGCTGGGGATTCACCGCGCACAGCTCGGCCAGCTTTTCGTTTTGTATGCGCACCAGCCGCTCGGTCATGGCGCGTTCGCGGCGGTACCAGAACGGGTTGATCGACAAAATTTCCATGTCGATGCGCATCGCATCCATCGCGCGCAGCCGGTCGGCGACAACGATGAAATGCTCCTGCACGCCCTTGACCGGCGGCATCACCGCGCTGGCCTCCGAGCCGAGCAAGGCCAGCGCCTCGGGCACGAAGCAATGGGCATGGACATCGATCGTCCGCACCCGCCGGCCGTCGATGAACACCGGCCCGCGCGGCGACCGCGTCTCAGGCGCGGTGACCGGGTCGGCGGCGCTGGGGGTGCCGATAGCCCAGTCGAGCGCGCCGCAGCCGGTCAGGGCAATGCCGGTGACGACGCCGGCGCCCCGGCGCAGCAGTTGTCGGCGATCTGGGTTCATGCGGTCTCCTGGTGTCAATGTTGCGGCCTGAAGCAGGCCGCTGCCATGATCGACGGTTTCAGGTCCGGGCGCAACACCCGCTGCGCCGGCCGCCCGACCTCGGTGATTAGCGCAGGGCGCCGCCCGCCTCGGCGGGCCGCTGGATCAGCTCGATCTTGTAGCCGTCGGGGTCGGTGACGAAGGCGATCACCGTGCTGCCGCCCTTGACCAGCCCGGCTTCACGGGTCACGTTGCCGCCGGCGGCCCTGATTTTGTCGCACGCCGCATAGGCGTCGGGCACGCCGAGCGCGATATGGCCGTAGGCGCTTCCCATGTCGTAGCGGTCGGTCCCCCAGTTGTAGGTCAGCTCGATCTCGGCCTGCGCCGGATTGCCTTCGTAGCCGACGAAAGCCAGCGTGTATTTGTATTCCGGGTTTTCCGACTTGCGCAACAGCGTCATGCCGAGGACCCGCGTGTAAAAGTCGATCGAGCGCTGGAGATCGCCAACGCGCAGCATGGTGTGCAGGAATCGCATGGGCCGATTCTAGTTCGGTCGCGCACGCAGCCGCATGTGCAAGCCCACCGGCGCCATCGTGAACGACAGGTGCTCGCGCGCGTCCCGGCCGTCGGGGGTTTCGACGCTTGCGATGTCGAAGTTGACCAGCAGCGACGCCACCGCCATCTTCATTTCGAGCATGGCCAGATTGCGCCCTGGACAGATGCGCGGGCCGGCGCCGAAGGGCATCGAAATCCGCTTGGCGGCATCCGCGTCCGCATCCGGATCGCGCCCGGCAAGCCAGCGCCCGGGCTCGAACGCGGCCGCATTCGGCAGGTGGCTGTCGCTCACACAGTCGCGGCGCATCACGTTGCAAACAGCGATTTCCGCCGGAACCCGCACATCGCCGATCGTCATCGCACGCAGCGTCTCCAGCAGAATCAGCGGCGCGACAGGTTTCAGGCGCATGGTTTCATGCGCGCAGGCTTCGACGTAGTCGAGCTGCGCCATCTCGTCGAGTGTCGGCCTCGATGGGTCGAAGACCACGAGCCGGACTTCGGCGATGGCGTGTGCCAACGCTGGCGGGTTGTGCCGCAGCAGGTAAATCATCCAGGCAAGGGTGTTGGCGGTCGTGTTCTCGCCGGCCAGCAGCATCGTGAGGACGTTGCCCGCTACCTGGCTGTCGTTTATTTCGCTGTCAGCCTCGTCAGCGGCGACCAGCATCACTTCGAGCAGGTTGTTCGGATGCTCCCGCAGCGACGGGTCGGCCCGCAGCCGCTTTCTGGCCTGCGCGATGAAACCGTCAACGGCCGAGTTGACCTCAGCGATGCTCTGCGCGAGCTCGCGGTCGGCGGCCGACGGCAAAAAGCGCCAGGTCGGCACCAGCGCCAGGGCGCGCTGGGTAAGCGCAGGGAAAATTTTGTCCAGATGCTTCTGGATCACGTCGTCGCCGGCCTCCAGCGTATTGACCTCCGCCCCGAGTGCCAGGCCGGCAATGGTATCGACCGTGTAGCGCATCAAGTCGGCCTGCAGATCGATCGCCAGACCGTTTTGCGAGGCGAGTCGCCAGCGTCCCACCAGGCGTTGCGACACCGCCTGCAGCGCCGGAAAGTAGCGTTTGACGTGCGCCGGATCGAAGCCCGCCATCACCATATGGCGCTGGCGCCGCCAGACGTCGCCGTCGGCGCCGAATACACCGAGTGGCAATCCGAGTTCGGTCCAGATCTGCTCAACCAGGCGCGACGTTCGCTTCAAGCCGTTGGGCCGGTCGTGCAGCATCGCGGCGATCGCATGATGGTCGCCCACGACCAGCAGCTTGCGGTTGCCGATCCGGAGCTTGAAAAACGGCCCGTATTCGCGGCACCAGTGTTCAAGCTGCAGGTGAAACCGGGGCGCTTCGATCTGCAGCGCGTTGCCCAGCAGCGGAAGGCCGCGTGGGCCGGGCAGCTCGTCGAAGTGGCGCAGATGGCGCGGCGGTTCAACGGCGGGTTCGGCAAGTAGGTTGGAGTGCATGGAGTTGTCGCTTTATTGGCGGCTCGAACACACTCTATGTGAACGAGGCTTACCCAGCCCGGATTGACGCGATTAATTACAAATTTTTCTTTTTAATTCACTAAATTTCGCTTATAAGACGCATCGGTCGAGTGGGGAAATCAAGTTTTGGCGGCGCCAAGGAATGAGTGAATTCGCGCATTGACATCCGGCATGCGGCCTGTTCTTATTCGGGACTATTAACCAGGAGTAGATGTTGGGCAAAAAGATTGAATTGCAGGCCGCCGACGGCCACACCTTGTCGGCGTATCGCGCCGAGCCCGCCGGCAAGGCCAAGGGCGCGGTGATCGTGGTGATGGAAATTTTCGGCGTCAACAGCTATGTCCGCAGCGTCGCGGACGAATTCGCGGCCGATGGCTATCTGGCGATTGCGCCCGCCATGTTCGACCGCGTCCAGCGCGATTTCGAAAGCGGCTACTCGCCGCCCGAAATTGAAGTGGGCCGCGGCATCATGCAGAAGGCGAGTCCCGACGATGCGGTCAAGGACGTCGCCGCGGCGCTCGAGAACGCGCAGTCGGCGGGCAAGGTGGCCGTCGTTGGCTACTGCTGGGGCGGCACTGTGGCGTTCAAGGCGGCGTGCGACCTGAGCGGCCTCGCGTGCGCCATCGCCTATTACGGCGGCGGCCTTCCTGGATTGATCGGACTAAAGCCCAAGTGTCCGGTGCTGTTCCAGTGGGGCGAGACCGATGCGTCGATCCCGCTCGACAAGGCGAAAGAATTTGCCGCCGCGCACAAGGACCAGAGCCACTATTTCTATGCTGGCGCCGGTCACGGTTTCAGCTGCGACCAGCGCCCGTCTTTCAACGCCGAAGCGGCGAAGCTCGCGAAGGCGCGGACGCTGGAATTTTTGCAGCGGCACGTCGGCTAGGCGTCGGCGCCGCGGTTCGGGTTTCGCACTCTCGAACCAGGAAAAGATTGCGCGTTCATGGGCAAGACGCGCTGACCGATGGCTGCTTTTTAGCCTGCGTGCGCTAAACCTGGAGCCATTTTCCATGTCGTTCTTCGCAAGATTCGCCGCGGCGTTGCTTCTTTTTACGCAGGCGGCCAGTGCGCAGGTGGGTGGGCCAGCGGTAGCGGCCTATCCAGCGCGTCCGATCCACTTCATCTCGCCGCATGGCGCAGGCGGGCCGAGTGATGTGATTGCGCGCATTCTCGGGCAGAAAATGGCACTCGATTGGGGCCAGCCCGTCATCATCGACACCCGCGTCGGCGCATCCGGAATGATCGGCGCGGCGTACGCGGCGAAAAGCGAGCCCGACGGCTACACGCTGCTGGTCGCGGCGGTGAGCGACGCGATCATCCCGAGCCTGTTCCCGAAAATGAGCTACAATCTGGAGCGCGATTTCGCGCCCGTCACACTGGTTGGCCGAATTCCGTTCATTCTTGTCGTGAATCCGTCGCTGCCGGTGGGCAACGTGCAGGAATTGATCAAATACGTAAAAGCGAATGCCGGCAAATTGAGTTTCGCGTCGGGCGGCACCGGCGCCGCATCGCATCTGGCGGGCGAGCTGTTCAAAAGTGCCGCTGGCCTTGACGTCGTGCACGTGCCGTATAAAGGCAATGCGGCGGCGATCAACGATTTGCTCGGTGGACAGGTCGCGTTTATGTTCGCCAACCCGCTTTCGGCCTTGCCTTTCGTGAAGGCGGGAAAGTTGCGCGCGCTTGCCGTCAGTACGCCAAAGCGATTTTCCGGACTGCCGGAAGTCCCGACGCTTGTGGAGAGCGGGCTGCCCGACTTCGATGTCGGCTTCTGGGTCGGCGTCGTCGTTCCCGCGGCGACGCCGCGTGCCGTGGTTGACAAGCTGAACACGGAAATAATCAGTATCCTGCGCGATCCCGGCATTGCCGAGCAGCTGGGCGCCATGGGTCTGGAGATCGCTGGCAGCGCGCCGGAAGAGCTTGGTCGGGTGATGAAATCCGAGATCGTCAAATGGGCGAAAGTGGTCCGGGAGGCGGGCGTGAAGGCGGAATAGGCACCCGTCCTTTGCCTTAGATCCATCCCATGCCTTCATCTGGTCTTCAGCCCTCGGCGCTCGGCCCGGCGAACGCAGACTCGCTCTATCCCTCGCTGCTCACCCCGCTGACACTGTCGGGCAAGCCGCTGCGCAACCGGCTGGTGCATGCGTCGATGGGAACGCTCCTGGCCGCGAACTCGCGGGTGACCGACGCGCTTATTCAGTACCACGCGAGTCGCGCGCAGGGCGGCGTCGCCATGATCGTCACCGAACCGTTCAGCGTCGCGCCGCACCAGAAAAGCCCCGAACGGGTGCGTGCCTGGAACGACGACGCCGTCGATGGCATCAAGCGCTGGGCCGACGCGGTCGAGTCCGCCGGCTGCCGGCTGCTCGGCCAGATTTCCGATCCGGGGCGCGGGCGCCACGCGCCGGGGAAAAATCCGAACGCGGTCGGCGCCTCGTACCTGCCGGACGACATCAGCTGGACGGTGCCGCACGCCTTGAGCGCGGGCGAGATTCGCCGCTTGATCGAGACCTTCGCGCAGTCCGCACGGCGCCTGCAGCGCTGCGGCTTCAGCGGCGTCGAGATCGCCGGCGGGCATGGTCACTTGTTCCATCAGTTTCTTTCGCCATGGTCGAACACCCGCAGCGACGAATTCGGCGGCGACCTTGCGGGCCGAACGCGATTTCTCGCCGAGCTGGTCGCCGCGCTGCGCGCCGAGTGCCGCGCCGATTTCATCGTCGGCATCAAGCTGCCGGGAAACGACGGCGTGGCAGGCGGCGTCGATCCGCCAGAGGCGGCGCGCATTGCCAGGCAGCTCACGCGCTCGGGCGACGTGAGCTACCTGTGTTTCGCGCAGGGCAGCCACGCGCGCTCGCTCGAAATGCACCTGCCCGACGGCAACGGGCCGCGCGCGCCTTACCTGCCGCTCATCCGCGAGTTGCGCCAGGCGATACCCGGCGTTCCGGTCATCGCGCTCGGGCGCGTCACCGACCCTGCCGAAGCCGATGCGATCATCGAGCGCGGCGACGCCGAGCTGGTCGCGCTCGGACGCGCGCTCGTGACCGATCCGGCATTTCTAAAGAAGGCCGCGGCGGGGCGGGCGCACGACATCCGCTACTGCGTTTCGTGCAACACCTGCTGGGACACGCTTGTCACACAGCACAAACCCCTGGCCTGCGACAACAACCCGCGCGTCGCGGCAAAAGACGAAGTCGATTGGTGGCCACGGCCCGCGGCCGCGCGCAAGCGCGTGGTCATTGTGGGCGCCGGCGTCGCCGGAATGGAAGCCGCCTGGATCGCCGCCGCGCGCGGCCACGAGGTGACGGTGTTCGGCCGCTCGAGACACATCGGCGGCAAGACCCGGCTGCGCGCGCTGCTACCCGGCGGCGAAGCGCTCAGCAGCATTTATGACTACCAGCATGCCTGCGCGGTCCGCGCGGGCGTGCGCTTCGAGCTGTCCATGACAGCGGGTGCGTCCGATGTGATCGCGCTCGCGCCCGACAGCGTCGTGCTTGCCTGCGGCGCCGACATGCTGGCCCCGCGCTGGCTTCCGGACGACGTGCGCGAAGCCGGCTTCGTTCCCGATTTGCGCGCGGCGATGTCGGGCTTGCTGGGCCATACTAGCCGCCAGCCCGGCGCCGCGGTCATCTTCGATATGGACCATACCGAAGGCACCTATGCCAGCGCGGAGCTGCTGCACACGCTTTTCGATCGTGTGGTGCTGATCACGCCGCGAGAATTCTTCGCGAACGACGTGTCGCTCGTCACGCGCCAGGGCATCATCCGGCGCATCCATGAAAAGCGCATCGAGACCATCGTGCTCGCGCAGCCGCGCTGGAGCGACCGCTTCGAGGACGGCGTGCTCGACTACGTGAATATTTTCACCGGCGATGCCAGAGTGATCGAAGACGTGGCTTTTTTCGCGTATTCGACGCCGCGCGTGCCAGCGAACGCCTTGGCTTCGCCACTGCGGGCCGCTGGCATTGATGTACGGCTGGTCGGTGATTGCGTCACCGCGCGCGACATACTCGCGGCGACGGCTGAGGGGCATGCGGCGGGAAACGAGGTTTGATCCCGGCGAACGGGTTAAATCGAAGCGTCGCGGAAAGCCCGCAATACCGTGTTGATGCGCGTTTGATAGCCAGCGCCTTGCGCCTTGAACCATTCAAGCACATCCTGATCCACTCTGAGCGAAATAGATGCTTTGGGCGCAAGCGGCGCCAGCCCACGGCGAACCAATCCTTGCACGATGTGCTTGACATCTGCTTCGGGGTGCGCCCGGGTCGGCGTTGCCGCAGCAGCTTCGGCTTTGAGACGCGGCCAATCAGTTTTGGATCGCATTGAAGTAGATTTGCGACTCGCGCCGGGTGGCTTTGCGCAAAGAGATGATGCGGATTTCATGGTCATTCTCCGTGTGTACGATTGAGACAGTAATTCCAGCAAGAAGGCCCAGCGTGACAAAACGCTGCTCGCTATAGGAGAAGCGGTCGTCTTCGAATGTGTAGGTCATGCCGTCAAACACACTTCCGGCATCGACGAAATCAAGCCCGTGCGCCTTGATATTTAAAGCCCGTTTCGTTTCCGACCAAGTGACCTCCATTTGAGAATTGTATATACGAAACGTAGTGGCATCGAGCTTCAGGGTCAACTACAATCAAATCTGGCTCGCAAGCTCAAGCGGCGGCGCTTTAAGCTTTCACCCCCGCGCCGGCAACTCAAACACCAAACGCGATGTCGAAGCTAAACGGCAGCTTGATTGCGCGATTTCCGCTTTGACTTTCCGGTTAAACGCGCCGTTTGTTCAGTAAGCGCCAGTAACCCCAAGAGAGCCTCGTTCACGGCCTCTTCAGTAGGAAATGCCTTTGCGACTTTGTCATTCAATAGGACCAGGTTCGTTCCCTTCGAGACACGTTTGTAGTACTTTCCGCGAACGCCTTGGCCCAGGTCCTCGCACCGATACTCGGCACGCATTTCATCTTTAGCCTTGCTCATAGATGCCTCTTTCATAACGAGTTGCCCTGCGGGCGCTAATGATTCTGATGGCGCGGCCTCTTTCTGCGTGAGCTACGGCAAGAATGTGCTCGGAATGCGAGAAACCGAAGGTCAGCAACCGTTGCTCTCCAATAGAGTGGTCCGGATCGTCAAAAGTGTACGCAAGCGGGTCTGAAAACACAGATGCGGCCTCGCCGAAGGACACGCCATGCTTACGCAGGTTGATTGCCGCCTTGGTCTCATCCCACTCAAATCGTTGGGTCAAGGGTGCTCCGATCCGACGCATGCCGCTCGATTGGTGAGGTTAGTCGTCATCGCTTTTGTCGGGCATCGCTTTTTCTGCCAACTTCGTCGGTACAAGCGGGTCAAACCTGTATCGCTATCCAAGTACTTGTTGGATATAAGCCTTGTTGCAGCGCGGGCATCTTGCGGGCGCAGTTCGCTTTCGACTTTGCCATTGATATTCACACTGAAAGCAGTGCATTCTCCCGTACCACTTCGTCGGATCCCGCTTAAATACACCGGTTGCCGTCAGGACGCACAGGATTACGAAACAGAGTACCCAGCCAAATATTATCGCTTCCACTTTTTACCTCCAAAAAATGCTGGTATCCACCCAAGGACCTGTTCGACTACTTCCAAACTGGGATTTTGCGATGTAGATGTTGCCGCACCCGCAACTAGGGTAAACGATCTCACGGACCAGTACGTCGAATCGAAAATCTATTTTCTTTTAAGAATTTCCATAAAACCCGAAGCTTGCTAATTTGTCATTGCTCAATGTCTAAGCGCCAATTTTTATGGAGATTATTTTAAAAGGCCAGGGCACCACCCCTGCGCCATTTTTGAGCCTATTCCCGGCCCACCAAGCCAAACACCAGGCAAGTCGTCGTCGCATGCGCGTACAGCTTGCCGTCGGGCCCGACGATGCGGCCCTCGGCGGTGGCGAGCTGCCTGCCGCAATGCAGCACCGTGCCGATGGCGCGCAGCGGCCCGGTGTCCAGCGACGCGGCGCGAACGATGTTCAGGCTCAGCTCGGCGGTGGTGTAGCCACGGCCCGCCGGCATCAAGGTGTGCACCGCGCAGCCGACGGCCGAGTCGAGCAGCGTCGCGTACCAGCCGCCATGCACCGTGCCGAGCGGGTTGAAGTGCTTGAGCTGCGGCGTTCCCTGAAAAGTCGCGCTGCCGGGTGCAACGGCGATAAGCGCGAAGTCAAGCGTTTCGGCGATGTGCGGATAAGGCAGTTCGCCCGAAAGCATTGCCTGCATGACATCCATGCCGGTTTTTCCGGCGAGTCCGCCGGCGCTTGCAAGGCCGGGCTTGCCGCCG
>CAXSGT010000111.1:0-10379 GCA_964236835.1 uncultured Polaromonas sp. | reverse complement strand
GCAATCTGGCGATGGGGCCGCAGCGACTGCTGGAAATCGCCCGCGCGCTGTGCGCCGACCCCGCCTTGCTGCTGCTCGACGAGCCCGCCGCCGGTCTGCGGCACCAGGAAAAGCGCGCGCTGGCTGGCGTGCTGCGCCAGCTGCGCGGCGAAGGCGTGAGCATTTTGCTGGTCGAGCACGACATGGACCTGGTGATGGAGGTGAGCAACCATATCGTCGTCATGGAGTTCGGCACGCTGTTGCTGCAAGGCACGCCGGCGCAGGTGCGGCAAAGTCCGAAGGTGCGCGCCGCCTATCTCGGCACCGAAGACTGAAGGACCCGCCGCCAATGACAACCGCCGTTTTAACCGTCAGGGGCCTGCGCGCCGGCTACGGCCGCGCCGAGGTGCTGCACGGCATCGACCTGCAGGCGCCGGCCGGCAGCGTGGTCACCGTGATCGGGCCGAACGGCGCCGGCAAATCGACCTTGCTAAACGCCTTGATGGGCGTGCTGCCCGCTGAAGGGGCGATCGAGTACCAAGGCGCGTCGATTGCCGAGCTGTCGCTTGAAGAGCGTGTCATGCTCGGCATTGCGCTGGTGCCGGAAAAACGCGAGCTGTTCGGCGCCATGCCGGTCGAAGACAATTTGCTGCTGGGCGCGTTTCGCCAGGTGCGGCTGCGCAACCGGCAGTGGCGCGACCAGCTCGAAGTCGTGTACGCGCTGTTTCCGCGCCTCAAGGAGCGGCGCGCCCAGCTCGCCGGCACGCTGTCGGGCGGCGAGCGCCAGATGCTGGCCGTTGGGCGCGCACTGATGTCGCGCCCGACGCTGTTGATGCTCGACGAGCCGAGGCTGGGCCTGGCGCCGCTGGTGGTGCGCGAGATTTTCCGCACCGTGGACGAACTGCGCAAAACCGGCGTGACGATTCTGCTGGTCGAGCAAAACGCCCGCGCCGCGCTGCGGGTCGCCGATTACGGCTATGTGCTGGAAATGGGTGAAATCGGCCTGCGCGGCCCTGCCGCCGAGCTGGCGGGCGACGCGCGCGTGATCGACAGCTACCTGGGTGCCGCGCGCGAGGCCGATCTGGCCTGAAGCGACGAATCCATGCCCAATGTTTCCGCGCCCAGCGCACCTGGCATCAGCCCGGTCACACAGGTTAATACTGAGTATCTTGAAACCCTGCTCGGTTACAACGCCCGCCGGGCCGCGCTGGTCATCATCGAATTGTTCCAGCAACGCATGGCCGTTTACGACTTGCGGCCGGTGGAGTTTTCAGTGGCATCGCTGATCGTTCACAACCCCGGCATCACCTCGCGCCAGTTATGCGGCGCTCTGGGCTTGCTGCCTCCCAACCTGGTAAGCATGATCGGCAGGTTTGAAAAGCGCGGCCTTATCGCGAAACGTCCGCATCCGAGCGATGGCCGCGCTAATGGCTTGCATCCGACACTCGCTGGCGAAAAATTGATGCAGGAAGCCGAAAAAGCAGCCCAAGTGCTGGAGCGCGATGCAACCGCGTCGCTGACGGCGGCGGAACGCAAAACCCTGATAAGGCTGCTTAAAAAAATCTATCTAGAGGGTTTTGACGAACGAAAAAGTGGTGCGAGAGACGGGACTTGAACCCGTACGACATTGCTGTCCCGGGATTTTAAGTCCCGTGCGGCTACCGATTACGCCACTCTCGCCATTGACAAAAACCTGGGAAGTTGGAGGCGCGGCCCGGAGTCGAACCGGGCTAGCCGGATTTGCAATCCGGTACATAACCGCTTTGTTACCGCGCCGGTTTTCTTTGGAATTTTCAACCAAAAAAGGGCAGCATATTGACGTGCTGCCCTTTTGGTATGGAGCGGGAGAAGAGTCTCGAACTCTCGACCTCAACCTTGGCAAGGTTGCGCTCTACCAACTGAGCTACTCCCGCGAAATCGCCCTGAATTATAACGAAGTATTTTTGCCATCAGCCGCCAGCCCGCCATGCGGCAAGCCAATGACAAAAATCGGTGGAGGCGCGGCCCGGAGTCGAACCGGGCTAGCCGGATTTGCAATCCGGTACATAACCGCTTTGTTACCGCGCCGGTTTTCTTTGGAATTTTCAACCAAAAAAGGGCAGCATATTGACGTGCTGCCCTTTTGGTATGGAGCGGGAGAAGAGTCTCGAACTCTCGACCTCAACCTTGGCAAGGTTGCGCTCTACCAACTGAGCTACTCCCGCGAATAAAGTCTTCGATTATACCGCCCAATTCAATGCTTGACCGCGTCGGTGATCTGCGCCGGCACCACCACGCTCGCCGCCGCGGCAATCAGCGCGATTTCTTCGTCCGTCAGCGGAATCGGCTGGCGCTCCAGCGCGACCTGCAGCACCTGATCGATCCATTTAACCGGAATGATTTCCAGTCCGGCCTTCACGTTGTCGGGAATCTCCTGCAGGTCTTTTGCGTTTTCCTGCGGAATCAACACCGTCTTGATGCCGCCGCGCAAAGCCGCCAACAGCTTTTCCTTCAAGCCGCCGATGGCAGTGACTTCGCCGCGAAGCGTGATTTCGCCGGTCATCGCGACATCGCCGCGCACCGGAATGCCGGTCAAGGCGGAGACGAAGGCGGTCGTCATCGCGGCGCCGGCGCTGGGGCCGTCCTTGGGCGTCGCGCCGTCGGGCACATGGATATGGATGTCGCGTTTTTCAAACATTTCATCCTTGATGCCGAGGATTCTGGCGCGGCTTCTGACCACCGTTCTGGCCGCCTCGACCGATTCCTTCATGACGTCGCCGAGCGAGCCGGTGCGGGTGATGACGCCCTTGCCCGGAATGACGGCGGCCTCGATCGTCAGCAAGTCGCCGCCGACTTCGGTCCAGGCCAGTCCCACGACCTGGCCGACCTGATTGCTCTTTTCAGCGCGGCCGTAGTCGAATTTGCGTACGCCCAGGAAGTCGTTGAGGTTGTCGGGCGTCACCAGCACCTTGGGCGTCATTTTCTTGAGCTGAATGCCCTTGACGACCTTGCGGCAGATTTTGGAAAGCTCCCTTTCGAGCGAGCGTACGCCGGCTTCGCGGGTGTAGTAGCGCACGATGTCGCGCACCGCCTGCTCCTGGACTTCCAGTTCCGCTTCCTTCACGCCGTTGTTCTTGAGTTGCTTGGGCAGCAGGTAGCGCATCGCGATGCTGGTTTTCTCGTCTTCGGTGTAGCCCGACAGCCGGATCACTTCCATGCGGTCGAGCAGCGCCGGCGGAATGTTCATCGAGTTCGACGTGGCGACGAACATCACGTCGCTCAAGTCGAAATCGACCTCGACATAATGGTCGCCGAAGGTGTGGTTTTGCTCCGGGTCCAGCACTTCGAGCAGCGCGCTCGATGGATCGCCACGGAAGTCGGTGCCGAGCTTGTCGATCTCATCGAGCAGAAACAGCGGATTGCGCGTTCCGGCCTTGCTCAGGTTCTGCAGCACCTTGCCAGGCAGTGCGCCGATGTAGGTGCGGCGATGGCCGCGAATCTCGGCCTCGTCGCGCATGCCGCCCAGGGCCATCCGGACATATTTGCGCCCGGTCGCCTTGGCGATGGACTGGCCGAGCGAGGTCTTGCCCACTCCCGGCGGGCCGACCAGGCAGAGAATCGGCGCCTTCAGCTTGTCGACGCGCTGCTGCACCGCCAGGTATTCGACGATGCGGTCTTTCACCTTTTCAAGGCCGTAATGGTCTTCGTTGAGCACCGCCTCGGCGTTGACGAGGTCATGCTTGATCTTGGTTTTCTTGCTCCAGGGCAAGCCAAGCAATACGTCGATGTAGCTGCGCACCACCGTCGCCTCGGCCGACATCGGCGACATCAGCTTGAGCTTCTTGAGTTCGCCCTCGGCTTTCTTGCGCGCCTCCTGCGGCATTTTCGCGGCCTTGATCTTTTTCTCGATCTCCTCGATGTCCGCGCCCTCCTCGCCTTCGCCGAGTTCCTTCTGGATCGCCTTGACCTGCTCGTTCAAATAGAAGTCGCGCTGGTTCTTTTCCATCTGGCGCTTGACGCGGCCGCGGATTTTTTTGTCGACGTTGAGGATATCGACCTCGCGCTCGAGTTGCTCGTACAGGTTTTCCAGCCGGCCCTTGACATTGTCGAGGTCGAGTATCACCTGTTTGGCGTCGAGCTTGAGCGGCAAATGCGCGGCGATCGTGTCGGCCAGCCGGCCGGCGTCGTCGATACTGGAAATCGACGTGAGGATTTCAGGCGGAATTTTCTTGTTCAGCTTGACGTAATGGTCGAACTGCTGCATCACGGCGCGGCGCAGCGCTTCGAGCTCGCTGCCCTTGTCGCCGGCGGCGGCGACCTGCGGCTCGACCGGTGTGACATTGGCTGAAAAGTGCTGCTCGCCGTCCTCGATTTTGTTGACCTTGGCGCGCTGCTGCCCCTCGACCAGCACCTTGACGGTGCCGTCGGGCAATTTCAAGAGCTGCAGGATCGTCGCGACGCAGCCGACCTCGAACATGTCCTCGACCGACGGCTCGTCCTTGGCGGCGGTTTTCTGCGCCACCAGCATGATGCGGCGCTCGGCCTCCATCGCCGACTCGAGCGCCTTGATGCTCTTGGGCCGGCCGACGAACAGCGGAATCACCATGTGTGGAAACACCACCACGTCGCGTAGCGGCAGCAGCGGCAGATCCAAGGGCGTGGCGGGAAGGAAAGTTTGTGCGGACATATAAAACCTTAGACCTTGAAAAAAGGCAAAACGCGAAACCCATCGAAGGTCTGACGTACTGCAAACCATTCAGACATGCGGCGCAAGCATGGCTTTTTCAAGCGCCATGCGGCTTGCGGCGAAAATTCAGGCTTTCCTGGTCGCTTCCCGATAGACCAGCAGCGGCGGCTTGTTTTCTTCGATCGTCGATTCGTCAACGACCACTTTGTCGACATTGCTGGCGGTCGGCAGATCGAACATGGTGTCGATCAGCGCCTGTTCCAGAATCGAGCGCAGGCCGCGCGCGCCGGTCTTGCGCGCCAGCGCCTTGCGCGCGATGGCCTTCAACGCCGAAGGCCGGATTTCGAGATCGACGCCTTCCATGGCGAGCAGCTTGCTGAACTGCTTGACCACGGCGTTGCGCGGCTCGGTCAGAATTTTCATCAGCGCGTCTTCGCTCAGTTCGGCCAGCGTGGCGATGACCGGCATGCGCCCGACCAGCTCGGGGATAAGGCCGAACTTGATGAGGTCTTCGGGTTCGACATCCTTGAACGCTTCGGTCAGGCTGCGCATTTTCTTGCTTTTCACCGCGGCGCCAAAACCGATTCCAGACGCTTCGGTGCGGTTTTCAATCACTTTTTCAAGCCCGGAAAAAGCGCCGCCGCAGATAAAGAGAATATTCGTCGTATCGACCTGCAGAAAATCCTGATTCGGATGCTTGCGCCCGCCCTGAGGCGGCACCGACGCCATCGTGCCTTCCATCAGCTTGAGCAGCGCCTGCTGCACGCCTTCGCCCGAGACGTCGCGGGTGATCGAGGGGTTATCGGACTTGCGCGAAATCTTGTCGATCTCGTCGATATATACGATGCCCTGCTGCGCGCGCTCGACCTCGTAGTTGCAGCTTTGCAGCAGCTTCTGGATGATGTTCTCGACGTCTTCGCCAACGTAACCCGCCTCGGTCAGCGTCGTGGCGTCAGCCATGACAAAGGGCACGTTCAGCGTGCGCGCCAGGGTTTGCGCCAGCAGCGTCTTGCCCGAGCCGGTCGGGCCGATTAGCAGTATGTTGCTTTTGGTCAGCTCGACATCGTCTTTCTTGGCCGTTTCCTTGTGCCGCAGGCGCTTGTAATGGTTGTAGACAGCCACCGCCAGGGTTCGCTTGGCCGGCTCCTGGCCGATGACATAGCCGTCGAGCGTCGCCTTGATCTCCGCCGGCGTCGGCAAGTCGCTGTGCGATTCGCGCCGATCGGCGCTTGCCGGCAGTTCGTCGCGGATGATCTCGTTGCACAGGTCAATGCATTCGTCGCAGACGAAGACAGAAGGGCCGGCAATCAGTTTCTTGACTTCGTGCTGGCTCTTGCCGCAGAAAGAGCAGTACAAGGTCTTTTCGCTAGAAGTGCCTTTTTTCTCGGCCATTGTGGGAGGCGCCTTTAACGTGACGGTATAAAACGGTTGACCCGCTGAATGATAACCAATAAAAAACGGCGCTTCCACGAAGGAAAACGCCGCCGCGCGACAGTTGCCTGTCGCTTTATTCGCTCGGGGGCTCAGGGCCGCTTGGCAATGACCTCATCGACAATGCCGTAGGTCTTGGCTTCGTCGGCAAACATGAAATAGTCGCGCTCGGTGTCGCGCTCGATTTTTTCAACCGTCTGTCCAGTGCAGCTGGCCATAATACGATTGAGTTGGTCGCGTGTTTTAAGGATATCGCGGGCATGAATTTCAATATCGGACGCTTGGCCCTGCGCGCCGCCCGAGGGCTGGTGGATCATGACGCGCGAATTGGGCAAGGTGAAGCGTTTGCCCTTGGCGCCAGCCGCCAGCAAGAATGAGCCCATGCTCGCCGCCATGCCGACGCACAGCGTCGAGACATCGGGCTTGATGAACTGCATGGTGTCGTAGATCGCCATGCCCGACGTCACCGAACCGCCGGGCGAATTGATGTAGAACGAAATGTCCTTGTCGGGATTTTCGCTTTCCAGGAACAACAGTTGCGCCACCACCAGGTTGGCCGTCTGGTCGTTGACCGGGCCAACCAGAAAAATCACGCGCTCCTTGAGCAGCCGCGAGTAAATATCGTACGAGCGCTCGCCGCGGCCGGACTGCTCGATGACCATGGGCACCATGCCCAGGCCTTGAATTTCCTGGCTGGACGCTTGTTGGCCGCCGTAGCCGCCATGATTGATACTGTTTTGGACCATCAGGTTTCTCCAGAAGAGGTTGTTTAGCTTTATCCAAATGATTTGGGGCCTGCGCCGCAAAGCGCAAGCCCCGTGTTCGATGAAAACCGGCGGCTCAGTTTTGCGCCATCAGCTCGTCGAAGGAAATCGCCTTCTCGCTCACCTTGGCCTTGCCGAGCACGAAGTCGGTCACATTGTTTTCAATCACCACGGCTTCGACTTCGGCCATGCGCTTGTGGTCGCCCAGATACCAGCGCACCACTTCCTGCGGCTTTTCATAGCTGGCGGCAAGCTCCTCGATGTGCGCCTTGAGCTGCTCGGGCTTGGCCTGCAGCGCGTTGGCGCGGACCAGTTCGGCGACCACCAGGCCCAAGCGAACGCGCCTTTCAGCCTGCGGGCGGAAGATGTCATCTGGAATCGGCGCTTTGTCGGCGTCCTTGACGCCGCGCTGCTTCAGGTCGGCCCGTGCGTTTTCGATCAGGCGCTCGAGCTCGGCCTGCACGCTGGCGTTGGGCAGGTCGAGCTCGGCGTTCGCGATCAGCGCGTCCATCACCGCGTTCTTGTTGCGCGACAGCAGCCGCAGCTTGACTTCGCGCTCCAGGTTTTTCCTGATGTCGGCGCGCAGGCCGTCGACCGTGGCGTCGGCGATGCCGAGCGATTTGGCCAGCGCGTCGTTGACTTCAGGCAGATGCGCCGCCTCGATTTTCTTCAGCGTCACCATGAAGTCGGCTTCCTTGCCGGCAACGTCCTTGCCGTGGTAGTCGGCGGGGAATTTCAGCGGAAAGGTCTTGCTGTCGCCGCTTTTCATGCCACGCGCCGCCTCTTCGAATTCTTTGAGCATCTGGCCTTCGCCGATCAGGAACTGGAAGTCCTCGGCCTTGCCGCCGGCAAACGTCTCGCCGTCGATCTTGCCCTCGAAGTCGATCGTCACTCGGTCGCCGTCCTGCGCCGGCGCATCGGCCGCGCGCTGGGCGAAAGTGCGGCGCTGCTTGCGCAAAATATCCAGCGTCTTGTCGATGGCCGCGTCGCTGACTTCGGCGCTGACCTTTTCGACTTCGGCATTCGACAGGTCGGCGATCCTGACGTCGGGGTACACCTCGAACACCGCGTCGAAGGTCAGCTCGCCTTCAGGGGCACCTTCTTTTTCGCTGATGCGCGGCTGGCCGGCGACGCGAAGCTTCGCTTCGTTGGCGGCGGTGTTGAACGCCTCGCCAACCTTGTCGTTCATCACTTCATAATGCACCGAATAGGCATAACGCTGGCTGACCACGCTCATCGGCACCTTGCCGGGGCGAAAGCCGTCCATCTTCACGGTGCGGGCCAGGCGTTTCAAGCGGGTGTTGACTTCGGACTGGATGCTGCCCAGGGGCAGCGTCAGCGTCATCTTGCGCTCGAGCTTTTCAAGGTTTTCAACGGTCACGGCCATGAGGGTTCCTAAAAATCAAAAAATTGGTGCGCGGGGGGGGACTCGAACCCCCACAGTATTGCTACCGTCAGGACCTAAACCTGGTGCGTCTACCAATTTCGCCACCCGCGCGCCTGGAAAAAAACAGCGAAAAATCCAGCCTGGTTTGCGGATTCCCGCCTGAAATCGCTTAACTTTCTATTTTAGCCTGTCTTCGCAGCCGACCCGGGACCCGGCCGCGGGCAGCGCCGCCACCCAGCAAAAGCCAAAACCGTGTCAAGCGACAATCCAGGGCATGAATTCAGGCCTGTCAACGCTTGCCCAGGGCGCGGGCCACTACGAAAATTTCCCGGTCGCGTCGATCCTTTGCCCGCCGCAACTGCGCCCGGCGATCAAGGCCATTTACGCCTTTGCCCGCACCGCCGATGACATTGCCGATGAGGGCGACGCCTTGCCGCAGTCGCGGCTAGACGACCTGGCCGCGTACCGCGCCGACCTGATGGCTGCCGCCTGCGGCCAGACTTGCTCGCCGCGCTGGGCGAGCGTGTTCGACCGGCTCGGCCCGGTGATCGCCCAGTTCGCGCTGCCAGTCAATTTGCTCGATGATCTGCTGAGCGCGTTCGAGCAGGACGCGGTCAAGCAGCGCTATGCCAGCGACGCCGAACTGCTCGACTATTGCCGCCGCTCAGCCAACCCGGTCGGCCGGCTGCTGCTGCACCTCTATGGCGTGACCGATGCGCAGGCGCTGCTGGAAAGCGACCACATTTGCACCGCACTGCAGCTCATCAATTTCTGGCAGGACTTGGGGCTGGACATCGCGCGCGGACGCATCTATTTGCCCGCCGACGCCTGGGGCCGATACGGCGTCGATGAGGCGCAACTCTTAGCGTTGCGCCACAACCCGAATACTATTAATTTAATAGCTGCTTATGTCCGCCAGGCGGGCGACCTGATGCTAAAAGGCTTCCAACTGGCAAAAAAAGTACCGGGGCGCGGTGGCTGGGAGCTGCGGCTGGTGGTGCAGGGGGGATTGCGGATACTCGATAAGATCGAGGCGCTGGGTTTCGACACGCTGCGGCAGCGGCCCAGGCTGGGCGCATGGGATGTCGCCATCATGAGCTGGCGCGCGCTCTGGATGTAGCACCAGCATCTGAGAGCCGCGAAAGGTCCCCGCCAGCAGGGGCCGCGGAACCGGCTTCGCCGGGCCGCAGGCGCAGCGGCCCCCTCGGGGGGCAGGGAGCTACACGCAGTGGGCGACCGTGGGGGCGATAATTCCTTATGACGCCCGAGCAATACGTCCAGCAAAAAGCCGCCGCCTCCGGAAGCAGTTTTTACTACGCTTTTTTGTTTTTGCCCAGGGAGCGGCGCGCCGCCATCACCGCGTTTTACGCCTTCTGCCGAGAAGTCGACGATGTGGTCGACGAAGTCACCGACCCGGGCGTGGCGCGAACCAAGCTGGCCTGGTGGCGGGGCGAAGTCGCCCAGTCGTTCGCCGGCAATCCGAGCCATCCGGTGATGAAGGCGCTGATGCCGCATGCCGCTGCCTACGGCATCGAGGCGCGGCATCTGCAGGCCGTCATCGAAGGCTGCGAGCTCGACCTGGCGCAAAACCGGTATCTCGACTTTGCCGCCCTGATGCGCTACTGCCACCTGGTCGCCGGCATCGTCGGTGAAGTGGCGGCGCGCATCTTCGGCCAGACCGACCCGGCCACCACCGCCTATGCGCACAAGCTGGGGCTGGCGTTTCAGCTCACGAACATCGTCCGCGACGTCGGCGAAGACGCGATGCGCGGGCGCATCTACCTGCCGGTCAATGAGCTGCAGCGCTTCGATGTCAAGGCGCACGAAATTCTGAAGCGCCAGTATTCGGACCGCTTTACCGCGTTGATGGCGTTCCAGACCGACCGCGCGCTTAGGGTGTATGACGAGGCGCTGGCGCTGCTGCCCGACGCCGACCGCCGCAGCCAGAAGCCCGGCCTGATGATGGCGAGCATCTACCGCACGCTGCTGCGCGAAATCGCCGCCGACCGCTACCAGGTGCTGCACCAGCGCGTCAGTCTGACGCCACTGCGCAAATTCTGGCTGGCGTGGAGGACCCAGGCCTTCGGCTGGGTATGACCCCCACGCTCCCCACTTCGTGTGGTTCGCTGCCCCCCGAGGGGGCCGCTGCGCC
>CAXSGT010000110.1:0-10415 GCA_964236835.1 uncultured Polaromonas sp. | reverse complement strand
TCGTCGATCAGTTCCAGTCCACCTACAACGGCCCCGCGGCCAACATGCTGTCGGGAGTGCTGGTGCTGTGCTGCCTGGCGCTGCTGGGCCTCGAATCGGGCGCCCGTGGCAACGAGCGCTATGCCCGACTCGGCGGCGGCGCGGCGCGGCTGCAGCCGCGCCGCCGCCTGGGCCGCCTGACTCCTTTGTGCCTGCTGCTACCGCTGCTCACGGCGCTATTGGCGCTCGGCGTGCCGCTGGCGACGCTGGCGCGCTGGCTCGTCGCCGGCGGCGGCGAAGTCTGGCGGCTGGGGGAGATCGGCGCCGCCGTCGGCCAGACGCTGGCGCTGGGCGCCTGCGGCGCGCTGCTGACCACGCTGGCCGCGCTTCCGATCGCGTGGCTGTCGATCCGCTCGCCGGGCAGGCTGCAGCGGCTGCTGGAGGCGTGCAACTACCTGGTCGGCGCGCTGCCCGGCGTGGTCGTCGCGCTGGCGCTGGTGACGGTCACGGTCCGCGTCGCGCTGCCGCTCTACCAGACGGCGGTGACGGTGCTGCTGGCGTATGCGCTGCTGTTTTTGCCGCGCGCGCTCATCAGCCTGCGCGCCGGCATCGCCCAGGCGCCGGTCGAGCTGGAACATGCCGCCCGCAGCCTGGGCCATTCGCCGGCCAGGGCGCTGTGGGCTGTCACGATGCGGCTGGCGGCGCCCGGCGCGGCGGCGGGCGTGGCGCTCGTCGCGCTCGGCATCGCCAACGAGCTGACCGCGACCTTGATGCTCGCGCCTAACGGCACGCGCACCCTGGCGACCTCGTTCTGGGCCTACAGCAGCGAAATCGACTACGCCGCCGCCGCGCCCTACGCCCTCATCATGGTGCTGCTGTCGCTGCCGATGACGTGGCTGCTCTACAGCCAGTCGAAGCGCAGCGCCGGCCGATGACGTTCCTGGAGTTGTCCGGCGTCGGCAAACACTACGGCGCGACGCGCGCGCTGGACGCGATCGACCTCGCCGTCGCAGCCGGAAGCCGCGCCGCCATTGTCGGCCCGTCGGGCTCGGGCAAAACCACGCTGCTGCGCATCATCGCCGGCTTCGAGGCGCCCGACGCCGGCCGCGTGGTGCTCGGCGGCGACGTGCTGGCCGACGGCGCGAACGCGGTGCCGGCACACCGGCGCGGCATCGGCTTCGTGCCGCAGGACGGCGCGCTGTTTCCGCACCTCAGCGTCGAGGGCAACATCGGTTTCGGCCTGCCGCGCCATGCGCCGCGGCGGGCCGAACGCATCGCCGAGCTGATGGGCATGGTCGCGCTCGACGCGGCCCTGCTGGCGCGCCGGCCGCACGAGCTCTCGGGCGGCCAGCAGCAGCGCGTCGCGCTGGCGCGCGCGCTGGCGCAGCGGCCGCGGCTGATGCTGCTCGACGAGCCGTTCTCGGCGCTCGACACCGGCCTGCGCGCCAGCACCCGCAAGGCCGTTGCCCAACTGCTCGGCGGCGCCGGCATCACCACCATTCTCGTGACCCACGACCAGTCCGAAGCGCTGTCGTTCGCCGACCAGGTCGGCGTCATGCGCGCGGGCCGGCTGGTGCAATCGGGCACGCCGCTCGACCTTTACCAGCGGCCGGGCGATGCGGCCATCGCCAGCTTTCTGGGCGACGCGATCGTGCTGCCGGCGCAGCTGGCGCGCGGCTGGGCCGACTGCGCGCTCGGGCGGATCGCGGTCGATGACGGCGAGCGCAGCGGACCGGCGCACATCCTGCTCAGGCCCGAGCAGCTGCGGCTCGCCGAGGTCGATGCCGCCGCGCAGGGCGGCGACCCATCGGCGTGCCGCGGCGTGGTGGTCGATAGCGATTTCGGCGGGTCGGTGTCCAGGCTGTCGGTGCGCCTGCTGCGCGACCGCGGCGCGGCGCGGACTTTCGGCGACGCGGCCGCTGCCGCTCTGGATGCGCCGCTGTCAGTGCAAAGCTCGGGCCTTCACGCACCGGCGCTCGGCGCCATCGTCACCCTGAGCGTCGCCGGCCACGCCCATGTATTTGGTCTAGAACGCAAAATTTGAATAAAAAAGGCTGATATCGCTTGTCTGTATTTAATAGTTAGCTATTAATTTTATAGCATTAGCAAAAAGCCGGGTTTTGAAGATTCGAGCACGAGCGGCGCGGCGCAAGGCTGGTGCTGCAAAGTTTCGGACAAGAAAGACGTGCGAAAGCTCGATTGCAAAGTCAAATTAAAGGCCAGTCAAGGGCGGGTTATATAACACGGCGATTGCCGGCGCCCGCCCAGGCCTGCCAGAATGCAGGCTGCTGGTTCAACAAAAAGGAGTCTGTCATGCCCGCCACAACGCCCGTCCTTGCCCCCGCCGGTCCCCACGCTTTCGCATCCACCCTCAAGTCGTTTCACACCGCCTCCGGAACGTCGGGGCGGCTTTACTCGCTGCCGGCGCTGGCCCAGCAGTTTCCCAAAATCTGGCGGCTGCCGGTGTCGATACGCATCGTGCTCGAATCGGTACTGCGCAACTGCGACGGCAAGAAGGTGACGCCGGCGCATGTCAAGGAACTGGCGAACTGGCTGCCGAACGCCGAGCGCAGCGAGGAAATTCCGTTCGTCGTCGCGCGCGTCGTGCTGCAGGACTTCACCGGCGTGCCGCTGCTGGCCGACCTGGCCGCGATGCGCAGTCTCGCGGTCAGGCTCGGCAAGGACCCGAAGGCCATCGAGCCGCTGGTGCCGGTCGATCTGGTGGTCGATCATTCGATCATGGTCGACTACTACGGCACGAAGGACGCGATCGACCTGAACATGAAGCTGGAATTCCAGCGCAACCGCGAGCGCTATGAATTCATGAAGTGGGGCATGCAGGCCTTCGACACCTTCGGCGTGGTGCCGCCGGGCTTTGGCATCGTGCACCAGGTCAATCTAGAGTTTTTGGCGCGCGGCGTGCATAAAACGCAGGGTACGCAGGGCACGCCCGCCGGCGCCGATGCCGTGTATTACCCCGACACGCTCGTCGGCACCGACAGCCATACCACCATGATCAACGGCATCGGCGTTGTCGGCTGGGGCGTCGGCGGCATCGAGGCCGAGGCGGCCATGCTCGGCCAGCCGGTGTATTTGCTCACGCCCGATGTGGTTGGCATGGAGCTGACCGGCTGCCTGCGCGAGGGCGTGACCGCCACCGACCTGGTGCTGCGGGTGACAGAAACGCTGCGCCGCGAGAAAGTCGTCGGCAAGTTCGTCGAGTTCTTCGGCGAGGGCACGCGCACGCTGGCCTTGCCCGACCGCGCGACCATCGGCAACATGGCGCCCGAGTACGGCGCGACCATGGGCTTTTTTCCGGTCGATGAAAAAACCATCGACTACTTCCGCGGCACCGGCCGCAGCGAAGAGGAAATCCAGGCCTTCGAGGCTTATTTCAAGGCGCAGGGCCTGTTCGGCATCGCCAAGGCCGGCGACATCGACTACTCGCAGGTCGTCAAGCTCGATTTGAACGATGTCACGCCCAGCCTGGCGGGCCCGAAGCGGCCGCAGGACCGGATCGAGCTCGGCAGCGTCGCCAGCCAGTTCCGCGATCTGTACAGCAAGCCGATCGCCGAGAACGGCTTCAATTTGCCGGCCGCCATGCTCGGCACGCGCCATATGGTGCGCCGCACCGAGGACGACCGGCCTGAGATCATTCCGGCCGCGCCGCCGACGCCGGCCGGCGCCGCGCGCCTGCTGGTCGAGATGGAGGGCAACCGCCCGACCCGCGCGATGGCGTACGAGCAGGGCGGCGAGGAAGCCACGGCCAACGCGCCGGCGGCGCAGAGCGAGCACAGCCTGACGGTCGGCAACGGCGACGTGCTGATCGCCGCCATCACGAGCTGCACCAATACGTCGAACCCGAGCGTGCTGCTGGCGGCCGGCCTGCTGGCGAAAAAAGCGGTCGAGGCGGGCCTCGCGGTGCAGCCGCACATCAAGACCTCGCTGGCGCCGGGCTCGCGCATCGTGACCGAGTACCTGACGCAGGCCGGCTTGCTGCCCTATTTGGAAAAGCTCGGCTTCGACCTGGTCGGCTACGGCTGCACGACGTGCATCGGCAACGCCGGCGACCTGACGCCCGAGCTGAACGAGGCCATCAACGAGAGCGACTTGGTATGCGCCGCCGTGCTGTCGGGCAACCGCAATTTCGAGGCGCGAATCCACCCGAACCTGAAGGCGAACTTCCTGGCCAGCCCGCCGCTGGTCGTCGCCTACGCGCTCGCCGGCACGGTGATGCGCGACCTGACGAGCGAGCCGCTCGGCAAGGGCAAGGACGGCCGGGATGTTTTCCTGCGCGACATCTGGCCGAGCAGCGACGAGATCCATGCGCTGATGAAATACGCGATGAACGGTGAGGCGTTTCGCGCCAATTACGCCAAGGTCAAGGCCGAGCCCGGCAAATTGTGGGAAAACATCCATGGCGTGACGGGCGACAGCTACACCTGGCCGCACAGCACCTATATCGCCGAGCCGCCGTTCTTCAACGACTTTGCTATGGAATTAGAAGCGCCCGATGCAGGCGGGGCGAGCGAAAACGGTAAAAATGATCCGAATTCCGTAAAGAACGCCCGCATCATGGCGCTGTTCGGCGACTCGATCACGACCGACCATATCTCGCCCGCCGGCGCGATCAAGGCGAGCTCGCCCGCCGGCCAGTGGCTGCAGGCCAACGGCGTGCCGAAGCTCGATTTCAACAGCTACGGCTCGCGCCGCGGCAACCACGACGTGATGATGCGCGGCACCTTCGCCAATGTCCGAATCAAAAATTTGATGATTCCACCGAACGCGGAAGGCTCGCGCGAGGAGGGCGGCGTGACGCTGTTCCAGCCAAGCGGCGAGAAAATGCCGATCTACGACGCCGCGATGAAATACGTCGCCGAAGGCACGCCGACGGTGATTTTCGCCGGCGAGGAATACGGCACCGGCTCATCGCGCGACTGGGCCGCCAAGGGAACGCTGCTGCTCGGCATCAAGGCCGTCGTCGCGCGCAGCTTCGAGCGCATCCACCGCAGCAATTTGGTCGGCATGGGCGTGCTGCCGCTGCAGTTCAAGCCGGGCGAGTCGTGGCAGGCGCTGGGACTTACCGGGTCGGAGCTGATCGACGTGATTCCGCATCCGGCGCTGAAGCCGCAGAGCGAGGCCAAGCTCGTCATCCACGGCGCCGACGGCGCGCGCCGGGAAGTCAGCGTGATACTTCGCATCGACACGCCGATCGAGGTCGATTACTACCGCAACGGCGGCATTCTGCCGTTCGTGCTGCGCCAGCTGCTAGCAGCGTGAGTCCCGCCACAGCGGCAATTTTCCGCCGGGCCGCCCCAAGGAAAATTAGCCCCCTCGGAGGGCGGAGCATTACACGCAGTGAATGAACGTGGGGGTGTGATAGTCGCTGGCGGCGGCATCGGCGGGCTCGCGGCCGCACTGGCGCTTTCGCGTGCCCGCTGGCATGTAAGGCTGCTCGAGCGCGCTGGCGCTTTCAGCGAGGTCGGCGCCGGGATACAGCTCGGCCCCAACGTCATGAGAATCATGCAGCGCTGGGACTTGGGTGGTGCGCTGAAAGCCGTGGCCGCGTTTCCCGAGCGGCTGCAAGTCAGGAACGCGGTGTCGGGCAAGCTGCTTGGCACCTTGCCGCTGGGCGGCGCCATGCCGCGGCGATACGGCGCCCCATACGCCACGGTGAGCCGGCCCGACCTGCATGGCATGCTGCTCGCAGCCGTGCGGCGGCAAGCGGACAGCGTGCTGCACGCCGGCCGCCCGCTGCAATCCTTCAGCCAGACCGCGCAGGCCGTCACCGTGCAAACCGCGGGCGCGCCTGACATCGAATGCGATGCCTTGATCGGCGCCGACGGCTTGTGGAGTGCTGTCAGGCAGCAGTTGCTCGGCGACGGCCCGCCGCGGCGCACCGGCCATCTAGCCTACCGGGCCTTGCTGCCGCAAAGCGATCTGCCCGAGCGCTTCAGGACGCGGGACATCACCGCCTGGCTCGGCCCGCGCATGCACGTCGTTCAGTACCCGGTGCGCAGCGGCGACTGGCTCAATTTGGTGGCGATCGTGCAGGGGCCAACCACCGACGGCGATGCAGGCCAGCAAAACGACTGGGATCACAGCGCCTGCAAAAGCGACCTGCTGGCCGCTGTCGCGACCGCCTGCGCCGCGCTGCGGGACTTGGTCGGGGCGATCGACGTTTGGCGGATGTGGGCGTTGTACGACCGCGCGCCGATGCGCGGCGCGCATGAGCATGCGCAGGGCCTGGTGGCCTTGCTGGGCGACGCCGCGCACCCGATGCGGCCGTACCTGGCGCAGGGCGCGGGCATGGCGATCGAGGATGCGGCCGAACTGGGCCGCGCGCTGGCCCAAGCGCGCGATCCGGCCTTCGACGTCGCCACGCTGCTGCGGCGCTACGCGCTCAATCGCTGGCAGCGCAACGCGCGGGTGCAGGCGAGGGCTTTGCGCAATGGCCGGATATTTCATGCCGAAGGCTTGCTGCGCAGCGGCCGCGACGCGTCGCTCAAGCTGCTGGGCGCCAGGCTGCTCGATATGCCGTGGCTGTATGGCGCGAATCCCAGGGTGTCGTGATTTTGCTATTAGGACAGTAGCTTCTAAGGTGCTCAAGATCAGCATCGGCGCCAATTCCCGGTAGCGCCCGTCGCAGGCCAGCAAAGCCCATGGCCGTCGCACTTTGCGCCTTGCGATTGATTTACAGATGGCTTAGGTGGCTTGAAATTTGATTTGATTTCGGATTCGCGCTGGTGCATCATAGAAATCGCATGTGATCGCGGCATGGCCAGCGCCCTGGATCGCACGCTGCGGATACTTCAAAACCGTCTTGATAATTTATTTGGAGACACTGATGAAAAGAAACAAATTGGCGTTTTCTTTGGCCGCTGCCGGCATCGCGTCGTTGTCGGCCTGCGGCGGCAGCGACAACATCCCCGCATCTAGCCCGGAGGCGGTAAAGCTGGCCGCCTGCGTGTCGCTTACGCGCATGCAGCTGGCAAATACCACCGCCATGACGGCGGAGCTGATTCCGGCCGGCAGCTACAAGCCGCCGGGCAGCGCCGCGGCATTCGACAACCTTCCCGAGTTTTGCCGGGTCACCGGAACCGTCAGTCCGGTGGCGGGGTCAGCGATTACGATCGAAGCCTGGCTGCCCACATCCACTTGGAACGGGCGGTATCAGCAGGTCGGCAATCACGGCTTTGCCGGCACGGTTTACTGGAGCGAGATGGCGCCGCAGCTGCGGCGCGGTTATGCGACCGGCGCGACCGACAACGGCCATTCACCCGGCGGTTTCAACGTCAGCTGGGCGTTCAACAATCCGCAAAAGATCACCGATCTTGCGTCGCGGGCGGTTCATGAACTGGCTGACAAGGCCAAGCTCGTCGCCACGCAGTATTACGGTCGCTCACCGAGCTATTCATATTTCAATGGGTGCTCCGACGGTGGCCGGGAGGGCATGAAAAGCGCGCAGATGTTTCCGAACGATTTCAACGGCATCATCGCCGGTGGCGCGGCCCAGTGGTGGACGCGCGCCGCGACCGAACAGCTTGTCATGTCGATCAACCTGAAGAACGCCGGTATCCAGGGCACGAGCGGCGCGGCGATACTCACGCTGGCGCAAAAAGCCGCAACGCAAGCCTGCGACGCGCAGGACGGCGTGGTCGACGGCTTGATCAACGATCCCAGGCGTTGCCAATGGAACCCGAACACGCTGGTCTGCAAGGCAGGGCAGGACCCCAGCACCTGCATCACGACAGCCCAGGCGGCCGCCATCAGTCAAAACAACAGCACCGTGGTCGATCCGGTGACGGGGCAGGCGATTTTTTCCGGCATGTCGCCGGGCTCGGAGTTCGATCAGATCAAGTTTGGCTACAACCAGGGCCTGGCGCCGTTTGGTATCGCCAATTACCAGGTTGCCTTCAACGATCCCAACTGGGACCCCGCGACGTTCAACCTGCACAACGACTTTCCAGTGCTCGACCGCGTACTCGGCAGCGTCAATGCAACCGACACGGATTTGACAACCTTCAAACAAACCGGCGGCAAGCTCATCCAGTGGCACGGTTGGGACGACGCGGCTTTCACGCCCGGCTATACCGCGAAATACTATGAAGACGTGGTGGCCAAAACCGGCAACGGCGACTTGAAATCTGTACAAAACTACTATCGCCTGTTCATGCTCCCCGGCGTCGGCCATTGCGGCAGCGGTCCGGGACCGGACAATATCGGCGCCGAAAATCAAACCGCTGTGTCGAATGACCCGCAACACGACATCGTGAGCGCGCTCGAAGCCTGGGTTGAAAAAGGCAGCGCGCCCGACCAGCTGATCGCGACCAAGTTCAAAAACGATGACGCGAAACAAGGCATTGCGCTGCAGCGGCCGGTCTGCCCGTATCCAAGCGAGGCGGTGTACAAAGGCAGCGGCGACACCAACAACGCGGGCAGCTTCGTTTGCAAGACGCTTTGAGGATAGACGGGCGTTCGGGCGTTGGCTAGGAATTGCTGGCAAGCCGCGCTCTTCCTACCAGCGCTGAATCCAAGTTCTTACAAAGCTTTTTCAGGGCGCCGATAAACTTTGTTTTCGTGCTAGCTGCCGTCGGCAGCGCAAAACTCAACCAAGGAGGGCTTCATGAAACTACTTGCTCCATTTCTTCTAAGCAGTGCGCTGGCGCTGGCCGCACCGGCATCGTTTGCGCAAGCGCAGACAGCGTCCGCGGCGCCGGACAACCAGCCCGCGCCCCTCGTACTGCTGGTTCCCGTCGAGATTTCAAACAAGGCGCTGGAGAGCGGCTGCTGGGCGCAGTTCTATGACGAACGCAATTTCAAGGGCGACATCCTCACAGTCGTCGGACCCGCGAACATCGGCAGCCAGGACAAGGGCAGCGGGCGCCAGTTCAAGAAAAGCATCGACAGCCTGGTGCTGGGGCCCAAAGCGACGTTGAAGGTCTATGAGCACCAGATGTTCAAGGACAAGTCGGTCGAATTTCCGGCCAACAGCAAAGAAGGCGGCCTGATCAAGAAGCTAGGGTTCGGCGGTCGAATCCAGTCGCTCCAGCTGCAGTGCACGAGTTGACGCGGCGGTCTTCCCAGTGTCGCCCACGCTTTGATTCAGGAATCGAATGCGGAAGTTTTTAATCAGTCTTCACCATTTAAGGAAACCACTATGAAAACCCGTTTTTGCGCCCTCGCAATGCTGCTGGCTATCGCCGCGGCACCTCAGCTCGCAAGTGCCAAGGGTTGTCTCAAAGGCGCGGCCGTCGGCGGTGTCGGCGGCCATGTCGCAGGCGGTCACGGTCTTTTGGGCGCGGCGGCGGGCTGCGTCGTGGGACGCCACATGGCCAACAAAAAAGACAAGCAGCAAGCAACCCAGGCGCAACCGACGCCCACTGCGGCGCCGGCGAAGTAATATGTCCAAGCTGGCGGCAGTCCAATCGTCTCACAGCCGGTCGTGAAATCCGGTTTTATTAACTCTGCTCGGCCAGGCGCGGCAGCGATTTTTCTGCTGCTGGCCCTTGGCGGCTGCGGATCGGTAAGCAGGACCGCCGCGCTCTCGTCCGAGCGTTTAGCCAGTATCGTCTCAAGCCCGGATCGCAGTGCCGCAGACAAGGTCAATGACAAGCGGCGCATGCCGGAGCAGATGCTTGCATTCATCGACGTTCGCCCGGGCATGGCGGCGCTCGATATCAGCGCCGGCGGCGGCTATACGACCGAATTGCTGGCCCGATCAATCGGCCCGGCTGGCGTCGTCTATGGCCAAAGCCCGCCCCGCGATCCGGGTCGCGCAACGCCTGCGCCGGCGGCCCCCGAGGCAGACGCCAGCCCCGCAACGCAAACTGGTGCGGCAGCGCCCGCGCCGAGGCGCACATCGCCCGAGGCGCTTGCCGAGCGTGAAAAGCGGCTGAATTCGGCGCGCGTCGCCGCGGCTCCGATCATTGCCGTCGTTCAGAGGTTCGAGGACCCGGTGCCGGCTGAGCGCAAATCAAACGGCCTTGATTTGGTGACTTTCATGTTCAATTACCACGACCTGGGTTTCATGGGCGTGGACCGCGCACAGATGAATCGCGCCCTGTTCGAGGCGCTCAAGCCCGGTGGGGCTTACGTCATCGCCGATCACGCCGGCCGTGCGGGCACGGGCATTTCGGAGTCCGGCACGCTGCACCGGATGGAGCAGGCATTTTTAGTCAAAGAGGTCGAGGCGGCAGGCTTCAAGCTTAGAGACGAGGCGGCTTTTCTTCGCAACCCGGCCGACCCGCGCGATCGCAATACGCCGGAGCCTGCGCAGCCCAAGGACGAGTTCGTGCTGAAGTTCGTTCGCCCCTGATCCCGGATTGGTTCAAAGGCTAGTGCCGCCAAGCGCTGCTGTAGCGCGGCGAGAAAAGCCCGGCACGCCCAGCAGTATGACCTGCGCGGCGGCCGCTTCGTTGAGCCACTCGCGCTCG
>CAXSGT010000109.1:0-10431 GCA_964236835.1 uncultured Polaromonas sp. | reverse complement strand
ACGACGGCAGCACGTTGTTGTAGGCGCGCGCCAGCCGGGTGATCGAGTCGAGCAGAATCACGACGTCCTTGCCGAGCTCGACCAGCCGCTTGGCGCGCTCGATCACCATTTCGGCGACATGCACGTGGCGCGCCGCGGGCTCGTCGAAGGTCGATGAAATCACCTCGCCGCGAACGCTGCGCTGCATTTCCGTCACCTCTTCGGGCCGCTCGTCGACCAGCAGCACCATCATCACGATGTCGGGATAGTTGGCGGTGATGGCGTGGGCGATGTTCTGCATCATCACCGTCTTGCCCGACTTGGGCGGCGCCACCAGCAGCGCGCGCTGGCCCTTGCCGATCGGCGCGATGATGTCGATGATGCGGCTGGTCAGATTTTCCTCGGCCTTGATGTCGCGTTCGAGCTTGAGCTGCTCGCGCGGGAACAAGGGCGTCAGGTTCTCGAACATCACCTTGTGCTTGTTGTCCTCAGGGGCGCCGTCGTTGATCCGGTCGAGCTTGTTCAGCGCGAAATAACGCTCGCCGTCCTTGGGCGTTCGCACTTCGCCTTCGATCATGTCGCCGGTGTGCAGATTGAAGCGGCGGATCTGGCTCGGGCTGATATAAATATCGTCGGTGCTCGCGGTGTAGCTCGAATCGGGCGCGCGCAGAAAACCGAAACCGTCGGGCAGCACTTCCAGCACGCCGTCGGCGACGATGGTCTCGCCGGTCTTGGAGCGCTTTTTAATGATGGCGAACATCAGCTCCTGCTTGCGCATGCGCCCCAGGTTTTCGATCTCAAGCGCTTCGGCCTGCTTGAGGACTTCGGACACGTGCAGCGCCTTGAGTTCGTTTAAGTGCATGGAATGACTCCTGAGCGGAGCTAAGCTAAGAAAAATCGGGGGAGGTTTGAAAAGAAGCCGCTCTAGACCAGAAGGCTGACAAACCGGGAACTCGAACCCGCGGGCGACAGCCAGCGGGCGAATGCTTGGCATTATGACAGCAATTCAGCGGAAAAATAAGCTGCGCTCAAGCCCAGGAAACCAGCTGACGCGCGACCCGGCGGAGCGATGACGAATGTTTCGCGTCGGATGGGCGGCCATCGATGCCCGCCGACAGCTTGGCCGGATTGACCTGAAAAAGCTCAGGCCAGTTGCTGGTCGATGAATGCGGTCAGTTGCGACTTGCTCATGGCGCCGACCTTGGTCGCGGCAAGCTCGCCGTTCTTGAACAGCATCAGCGTGGGAATGCCGCGAATGCCGAATTTCGCCGGGATTTCGCGGTTTTCATCGACGTTCATCTTGGCGATTTGCAACTTTCCGTCGTAACTGGTGGCGACTTCGTCGAGAATCGGCGCGATCATCTTGCACGGCCCGCACCATTCGGCCCAGTAATCGACGAGCACGGGGGTCGATGATTTGAGCACGTCGGCATCGAAGCTGGCGTCGGTGGTATGTTTGATCAGTTCATTGGCCATGACGGCTCCTTGGGGTCTGGTTACGATAGCGGGTAGGGGAAAAGCCGCGTTTATTGTGGCAGAAACAACTCCTGCGGGCGCCCCTAGTGCGGCTATCGCGGCGATAGCCCTCCCAGCCCGGTCCTGTGGCACAAATATTTATAGTTGGCGGCGCATTATTTTTTCGTCCATGAGATTTCCAGCTTTCAACAGCGGCCCGGTCGTGTCCGACAGCCTGCCGGCGCGCTGCTGGCGCGAGGCGGTGGCCCAGCTCGCCGATGCCATCGCCTCGCGCCGTCTCCACCCGGCGCAGGTCGTCGTGCTGCTGCCGTATGTGCAACTGATCCAGCAGGCCAGACTCGCCTGGGCCGCCGCCGCGGGCCACGCCTCTTTTGTTCCGCGCTTCGAAACGACAAAGAGCTGGGCCGCCGGCGCGGGCGCTGCGCCGGGCCTGTTCACGCCGTCGGGCGTCGATCTGCGGATGGATGTCGCGGTCGATATGCTGACGGCCGCGTCGCTGCTGGCGCAAGCCGGCATGGGCAGCCACCGGGACGCGCTGGCGGGGCGCCTGGTCGAAGCCGCCTGGAGCCTGGCGCCGGTCGCCGCGGCGGTTCGGTCCGCCGATCGGCAAGCCTGGAGCGAATCGCTGGCCGAGGCCCTTAGCGTCGGGCTCGATTCGCCGGTGCTGGCGCTCGAAGCGGCGGTCGGCCGCATCGCGCTGGCGTGGGCCGCCGCGTCGGCCTATGCGTCGGACCGGCTGTTCGACGCGCAGCCCGCGCTGCTGGTGCTGATCGACGGCTTTCACACCGACCCGCTGGCCGAGGCGCTGAAACGCCATTTCGGCGAGCGGGCGCTTTCGATCGCGCTTTGTCCGGCGCTCAACGAGGCGGACGCTCTTGTCGCGCCCTCGCCGTCGCTGCATGCCGCGCTCGACGCCGAGGACGAAGCCGGCCGCGCCGCCGCCTGCGTGCTGGCGCATCTGGCCGCGGGGCGCAGCCCGGTGGCGCTGGTGGCGCAGGACCGCCAGCTCACGCGCCGCGTCGGCGCGATGCTGGCCAAGCGCGGCGTCGCCATGCGCGATGAAACCGGCTGGACGCTCTCGACCTCGCGCGCCGCCGCCAATTTGATGAGCCTGCTGCGCGCCCTGTCGTGGGACGCATCGACCGACGCCGTGCTCGACTGGCTGAAAAACGCTCCGGCCTTCGCCGCCGAAACGGTCGGCGCGGCCGAAGCCGAGATGCGCAAATTCGGC
This sequence comes from uncultured Polaromonas sp., assembly GCA_964236835.1. Taxonomy (GTDB): domain Bacteria; phylum Pseudomonadota; class Gammaproteobacteria; order Burkholderiales; family Burkholderiaceae_C; genus Polaromonas. The sequence continues at coordinate 7,745 of CAXSGT010000109.1, read as the reverse complement.
CTGCGGGCATGGCGCGAGCTGCCGGTTTCGACGCTGGCGGCGCTGGCGACGGCGCAGCAGTTGGCGCGGCAGGCCGACGCATTGCGAAAAGCCATGGTCCGCCAGCGACCGCTCGCCGCCTGGCTGCACGGCCTGCGCACGGCGCTCCAGTCCGCCGGCCAGTGGGAGCCGTTGGCGTGCGACGAGGCCGGTCGGCTGGTGCTCGACGTGCTGCGCCTGCATGAAGGCGCCGACAGCGAGTTCGCAGGCGCGCCTGTCATGAAGCTCGGGGAGTTCACCGGCTGGGTCAGCCAGGCGCTGGAGTCGGAAACTTTTTCTCCCGAGCATCCGGTGGACGAGCAGGTGGTGATCGTGCCGCTGGCGCAGCTGCTGGGCCGGCCGGTCCAGGCCGTCGTGCTCGCCGGCTGCGATGAAATCCGCCTGCTTGTCGCGCCGGAAGCCGCCGGCCGCTGGAGCGTGAGCCAGCGCGAACTGCTCGGCCTGCCGCCACGTGAGGCGCTGATGGGCGTCGCCCGCAAGGTCTGGAACCATGCGCTGCGTATGCCGCATGTCGATCTGCTGTGGCGCGCCAGCGAGGCCGGCGAGCGCCTGATGCCCAGCGGCTTCGTGCAGGACTTGCTGCTGGCGCGCAGCCTCGACAGCGACGCCGCGCCCGACCCGCGCAGCCTGCGCGCCGTGGCGGCCCGGCCCACGCCGCGCCCGATGCCGACCGGCGCGGCCCTGCCCGTCGCGCGGCTGTCGGCCAGCAGCTATGGCGACCTGCGCGCCTGCCCCTACCGCTTTTTCGCGCTGCGCCAACTTGGGCTGCAGGCGCCCGACGAGCTCGAAAGCGAGCTCGGCAAGCGCGACTTCGGCAATTGGCTGCACAGCCTGCTCTGCGCCTTCCATGAGGCGTTAAAAGCGGCTCCGACGCAGGACCCGTCTGCGCGGACAGCTATGATTAACATAGCGGCGGAGCAGGCGACGCGCAAACTCGCCCTGAGCGACAGCGAGTTCCTGCCGTTCGCCGCGGCCTGGCCGAAGGTGGCCGAAGGCTATCTCGCGTGGCTGGCGGGGCACGAAGCGACCGGCGCCGTTTTCGACGCCGCCGAGGCCTGGCTTGAAACGCCGCTGGGCGCGCTGACGCTGGTCGGCCAGATCGACCGCATCGACCGGCAGGCCGGTGGCGGCGTGCTGCTGATCGACTACAAAACCGAGCAGCCCGGCACGACCAGGCAACGCATAAAAAATGGCGCCGAGGACACGCAGCTCGCCTTTTACGCCGCGCTCATGATCGACGACACGCTGGCGGCGGCCTATGTCAACGTGGGCGAAAAAGAAGCGACCACGACCCATGAGCAGACCGACATCGTTCCCCTGCGCGATTCGCTCATCGACAGCATCCTGCACGACATGGCGCGGATTGCCGAAGGCGCCGCGCTGCCGGCACTGGGCGAAGGAAAAGCGTGCGCTTTTTGCGGCGCCAGAGGCATCTGTCGCAAAGATTTCTGGCAGGAATGATGCCCCCACGTTCGCTCACTTCGTGTAGCTCTCTGCCCCCCGAGGGGGCTGGCCTTGCTTGGGGCGGCCCGGCGCTGCGGCAGATCGCTTGCCCGAGGGCAACGTCATGACCGCCGCCTACGAATGCAACGGCAAGCCGGTCTCGGCCGAGGCGTTCTACGCCATTGCCTGCGACCCGCGGCGCAGCGTCGCGATCGAGGCCTGCGCGGGAGCCGGCAAGACCTGGATGCTGGTGTCGCGCATCGTGCGGGCGCTGCTCGACGACGCCGGCGCGCAGGAAAATTCGGACGCCAGCGCGCGCGAAGCCGTACGGCCGCATGAAATCCTGGCCATCACCTTCACCAAAAAAGCGGCTGGCGAAATGCGCGAGCGGCTCGATGAATGGCTGCAAAAATTCACTCACGCCGACGACGAAACTTTGCGCCGGGAGCTGGCAATGCGCGGCGTTTCCAGCCAAAAAGGCCCATCGGGCAATTCCCACCTGCGCCGGCAGCTATCAAATTTATACCGCTCCATGCTCGCCAGCGGGCGTTCGGTGCAGATCCGCACTTTTCACAGCTGGTTTGCGGCCTTGCTGCGCGGCGCGCCGGTGGCGGTGCTGCACCGCCTCGGCCTGCCGGTCAACTACGAGCTGCTCGAAGACGACGCGCCGGCGCGGGCGCTGGTGTGGCGGCGGTTTTACACGGCGCTGACCGGCGACGCGGCGCTGAAGGCCGATTTCGACGCGCTGGTGCTGGCGCACGGACGGCACCAGGCGATGCAGGCGCTGCAGGCCGCGCTCATCAAGCGGACCGAATTCACGCTGGCAGATGAAAAAGGCGTTGTCGATGCGTCGGTGCTGCCTTTCGATGAGCAATTTCCCGAGTTCGCCGGGCTGGCCTCGCCTGAAGACTGCCTGGCGCCGGGCGCGCCGGCGCATGCGTTACTGGTAGAGGCCGCCAGGGCGCTGGGCCGGGCGGGTGCGGCGACGTTTTCGGCCAAGGGCGTTGAGCTGGAACGCGCTTTGGACGCGCGCGACACACCCGGCGTTTTCAGCGCGCTCCTGACCGACAAGGGTACGCCGCGAAAATTCGGCGAAAAAATCATCGGCATTGAAATCATCCGGCAGACGCAGGATCTTGCGCTGCGCGCGCAGGCCGCCTGCCAGCAGCACGAAGCCTTTATCCACCAGCGGCGCATGGCGCGCCTGTCGCGCTTGCTGATCGCGCAATTCACGCAGCTCAAGCGCGAGCGCGGCTGGATCGACATGAACGATGTCGAGCGCGCCGCCCTGGTCATGCTCGGCGACCCGGTGCTCGCCGGCTGGGTGCAGGAGCGGCTCGACGCGCGCATCCGGCATTTGATGATCGACGAGTTCCAGGACACCAATCCGCTGCAGTGGCAGGCGCTGTCGGCCTGGCTGAGCGGCTACGCCGGCGCCGGCGCGGCGCCCAGCGTGTTCCTGGTCGGCGACCCGAAGCAGAGCATCTACCGCTTCCGCCGCGCCGAGCCGCAGGTGTTTCGCGCCGCCCAGGCCTTTGTCGTCGAGGGCTTGGGCGGCGACTTGCTCAGCTGCGACCATACCCGGCGCAACGCGCTCGGCGTCATCGCCACGGTCAATGCCGTCATGGGCCAGGCCAGGACGGGCGACGGCTATGACGGTTTTCGCGATCACACCACCGATTCCGTGACGCAGGGAGCGACCGGCTGCCTGCCCCCCATACCCCGGCCGAAAGCCGATGAAGCCAGCGCTTTGTCCGGCGGCGGCTGGCGCGACAGCTTGACGACGCCGCGCGAGCTGCCCGAGGAAACCTTGAGAACGCTCGAAGCGCGACAGGCCGCCGCCTGGATCGCGCGGCAGCTGTCAGCCGGTTTGAAACCGCAGGACGTCATGGTGCTCTCGCGCAAGCGCGCCGGCCTGCTGCCGCTGCAGGAAGAATTGCGGGCGCTGCGAATCCCCGCGCAGATTGGCGAAAAAACCCATCTGATCGACTGCTGCGAGGTGCTCGACCTGGTCGCGCTGCTCGACGTGCTGGTGTCGCCGCTGCACGACCTGTCGCTGGCCCGGGCGCTGCGCTCGCCGCTCTTTGGCGTGTCCGACGCGGCCCTGGTGCAATTCGCGCTGCTGCAGCGCGAATTCAATCTGCCGTGGTATCAGCTGCTACAAAAAACAGAGCTGCTCGCGCCCGACCTGCAAGCGCTGGCGGGGATTTTGAACAGATGGAAAGGCTGGCTGGACCGGCTGCCGCCGCACGATGCGCTGCAGGCGATCTACGACGACGGCGACGTGCTGGCGCGCTTTGCCGCTGGAGCGCCCGCCTTGCAGCGCCCGGCGGTGCTGGCCAATCTGCGCGCGCTGCTCGGCGTCGCGCTGGAGCACGGCGGCGGGCGCTATGCCACGCCTTACGCCCTGGTGCGCGCGCTCAAGGCGGGCGGCACAGAGGCGCCGGCGGCGGCCAATCCGCAGGCGGTGCGCCTGCTCACGATTCATGGCGCAAAGGGCCTGGAAGCCGAAGCGGTATTGCTGCTCGACACCGACAGCGCGCCGCGCGGCGCCGACAGCATGGGCGTGCTGATCGACTGGCCCGGCGAGGCCGCCGAACCACGCAAATTCGTCTTTCTGGTCAGCGAAAGCCACCCGCCCGCGTGCGCGCTGGAAACGCTTGCCGCCGAGCAGGCGGCGCGCCAGCGCGAGGAACTCAACGCCCTCTATGTCGCGATGACGCGGGCCAGGCACACGCTGGCGATCTCGTCGATCACGCCGCACCGGGAAACCACCGACAGCTGGTGGCGGCGTCTGCAAATGATGGCCCCGGTTGACCCCCTGGTTCCACCGGAGAGGGCAGGGGTGAGGGCTGGCGGTGACGGCTCTGGCAACCTCACACCCGAAATCTTCTACCTGCCCGAACTCCCGACGCTGCCCGAGGCGGCGCCGCCCGACCCGTCGACCCTCCCGCTCGCCGACGCAGACCCGGCGAGCGCCCGCATCGGCAAGGCGATGCACCGCCTGCTGGAGTGGGGCGGCGTGTCGTCGGCCTCGCATATCGGCGCGGTCGCCCGCGAATTCCGGCTCAATCCGGCGCAGGCGGCCCGCGCATCGGCGCTGGCGCAATGCATCCTGCGCGGCGCGGGCGCCTGGGCCTGGCGGGGCGACGCACTCGACTGGCAGGGCAACGAGGTCGATCTGGTGTACCGCGGCCGGCCGCTGCGGCTCGACCGCCTGGTGCTGCGCCGGGACGCCGGCCACGAAGGCCAGTGGTGGGTGCTCGACTACAAATCGGCGGTCGCCCCCGAGCTGCAGCCGGCGCTGATGACGCAGCTGCGCCAGTACCGCGCGGCGGTGCGGTTGATTTATCCGGGAACCGTCGTCAGGGCGGCGTTTCTGACCGGTTTGGGGACGGTGGTGGAGCTGGAGTAAATGCGCCCTGACTGTGCATTTCCTCAAGAAGCGCTGAAATCGGCAAGCGCTTCGCTTCAATACGTCCAGACCTCGTGCCCCAGCGCCGAACGCTTCAATATTTCCCGCCTATTCCGCCAATCCGGAAGGTAGCGGTCCATGAGCGCAGTGAAACGCTCGTTGTGCCGGCGCTCCAGCAGATGCACCAGTTCATGCACCGCGATGTATTCCAGGCACGGCTCGGGCTTTTTCGCCAGTTCCAGGTTCAACCAGATGCGCCGCGCGGCGACGTTGCACGAGCCCCATCTGGTTTTCATCTTTTTGACGCCCCAATCGGCCACCTTGACTTGCAGCAGCGGCTGCCAGTGCGCCAGCAGTGCGGGAATACGCGCTTTCAGCTGCGCGCGGTGCCAGCGCAGCAGCACCGCTTCGCGCTGCGCGGGCGTGGCGCCCGCCCGCACATAGAGATCGAGCGATGCCGCACCGACCGCCACCCAGGCCGGCCCCGCCTGCTCATGCACCCGCAGCCGGTAGCGCCGCCCAAGAAAATAGTGGCTCTCGCCGTTGACCATCTCGCGCTCGGACTGGCGCGGCTGGCTGGCAAAGCGCAACTGCTGGCGCTTGATCCAGCCCAGTTTGTCGATGACCGCAAGCCGCACTGCTTCGTCGCTTACCACCGGTGGCGCCGCGACGCGCACCCGGCCCAGCGGCGGATATACGCCCAAGTGCAGGTTTTTGATGTCCTTGCGCACCACCTCCACTGCGATGCCACCGACCACGATGCGCTGCGTTGTGGCCTCAATAGTCATGAAGCTGCTGCACGGCTAGCGCGAGGATGCGGTCGGTCTCGGCATCGAGGTCAGGCGCCGCGGCAACGCTTGCGCCTACTTCGGTGGCCGCCAAGGCTAGGCCGGTGGGCATCGCGACGGCAAGCGCGTGCCGAATGGCGAGCCGCACCTTTTTTATCTTCATGGCGTTGCCGCGCCAATCGGCCATCAGGCTGCTCCTGATCGCCGCATCGACGGCCAGCGCCAGCACCGGCAACCGGCCGCCCAGGTTGTTGAACAGCGCCCGCAGCGCCGGCGTGTTCACCGCCGGCGGATAGCCCGCCGCGCCGCCGCCGGGCACCACGGCCTGCCGGGTTAAGGCGGCGATCTTTTCCAGATAATTCTTGTAATCCAGCACGCCCTTGCGGCGCTGCGCGATCAGCGCGTCGAGCAGTTTCGACATCCTGTCGTAATAGGCCGGGTCCACCGGCGACTCGTTGATGATCAGCTTGCGCACGTTGTTTTCAATCGTCTCGGCGACCGCTTCTTCGCTCTTTTTGATGCGCTCCGGCAGCGCGTTCACCGCGTCCGGCCCGCGCTCCACAATGAGCTGAATCAGCGTCAGGTCGTCGAACACCGAAATCTTTTCGCTGTCATCGGCTCGGATGTAGGTGTCGATCAGGTGGCGCATGGCCGGCTCGTACGCCTTGAGGTCGATGGCGTCCCGGCTGTTGATCCGGACTTCATCGCGCACCTTGGCGTAATGCGCCACCTCGGCCTTGATGGCTGCGATTTCCGGCGCGCTGTAACCGGCGGCCGTCAATTCATTGGCGACGGCCGCAAAGGCCCGCAGCAGGCTGGCGGTGAATTTGTAGAGTTTCAGGCGCTTGGGCTCGTTTTCCTTAAGCTGAGCCGCATCGCCCGAATCCCTGGCGCAGAAAAAGTGGAAGTAATCCACCGAGTCGCGGCGGGGATCGACCGGCTCGCACAGCGCCTTCACCGCTTCGCGCGCATCTTCCAGGTCGTCCCGGGCCTTTTCGAGCCGGTCTTCCAGCAGGCCCTTCACATCGGCGGCGTCGAAGCCATCGAGCGCGCCGCTGGTGTAGTCCTGCACCGCGCCTTCCAGGCTTTTGAACAGATCCTTGTAATCGACGATGTAGCCGTATTCCTTGTCGTCGCCGTCGAGCCGGTTGACGCGGCAAATCGCCTGAAACAGCCCGTGGTCGCGCATTTGCTTGTCGATGTAGAGGTAAGTCGCCGACGGCGCGTCAAAACCGGTCAGCAGCTTATCGACGACGATCAGCAGTTTCATCCGGCCGGGCTCGTCGATGAATTTCTTTTTCACCGCCAGCTCGAACTTGTCGGCTTTGCCTTCCGTGGCCTCCAGCGGCTCGTCAAACCAGTCGCCCAACATCTGCCGGTACACGCCGTACTTGAAGAGGTTGTCGGTATCGCCCACGCCAGTGGTTTCGCCTTTGGCATCGTCCACGGTGGGGGCGTAGCTGCTGACAATAGCGCATTTGCCCTTGAGCTCGGTTCTGCTGAACAGCTCGTAGTACTTGCAGGCTTCGTAAATGCTGCCGGCCACCAGCATCGCGTTGCCGTGGCCGGCCATCAGGCGCGGCCGGGTCGCCATGTCCAGCAGCACATCGGCCACGATCCGCTCCAGCCGCGACTGGCTGGACAGCACGCGCTGCATCGTTCCCCATTTTTGCTTGAGCCGGGCCTTCGCCAAATCGTTCAGGCCCAGGGTTTTGGCGTCGAACCACTCATCGATTTTCTTTTGCGACGTGATCGACTGGTCGATATCGCGCGCCTCGTAGCGCAAATCCAGCACCACGCCTTCGCGCACCGCCTGGTCGAACTTGTAGGTGTGGATGTAGCGGCCGAACACCTCGATGCTTTTTTGCCGGTCGGCCTTGAGCAGCGGCGTTCCGGTAAAGCCGATGAACACCGCGCCGGGCAGCAGCGCCTTCATGGCGGTGTGCAGCTCGCCGCTCTGGGTGCGGTGGCATTCATCGACAAACACATGAATGTCGCCTTTGGCCGGCGGATTCAACCGGTCGATGCAACAAGTTGGCCGAATCGCTTAGCAGGCGTTT
>CAXSGT010000108.1:0-10583 GCA_964236835.1 uncultured Polaromonas sp. | reverse complement strand
AGCCGACCGGGCCGGCGCCTGCAATCAGGACCTGGGAGGAAGTCTTCATGGCTGATCAGTTTACGCGCCGCTGTTTTTCGGTTGCGCTGGCGGCCGCCGGCCTGGTGGGCGCAGCGGGGGCGTCCGCACAAAGCTATCCGGCGCGCAGCATCAAGCTGGTCGTGCCGTTCCCGCCTGGCGGTTCGACCGACGTGGTGGCGCGCCTGCTGGCGCAGCGCTTGGGAGATGCGCTTAAACAAGCGGTGGTGGTGGACAATAAACCAGGCGCTGGTTCGGTGCTCGGGACCGACTATGTCGCCAAGGCGGCGCCCGATGGCTACACATTGGTCGTCGCAGCCAACTCGTCGATCGCGCCCGGACCGCTGATGCGCAGCAACATGCCTTATGACCCGCTGAAGGATTTCGCCCATATCGCGATGATCGGCAGCTTTCCGAACGGATTCATGGTGCGCGCCGACCATCCGGCCAAAACCATGCAGGAATTCCTGACGCTCGCCAGAGCCAGCCCCGGCAGCATCAACTACGCGTCGGCGGGAATCGGCACGTCGGGCTTTCTAAGTGGAGAACTGCTCAAGCAAAGCGCCCGGATCAACATGGTGCATATTCCCTACAAAGGTTCCGGGCCGGCCATTGCCGACCTGCTGGGCGGCCAGCTCGATGCGATTTTTGAAGGGCTGGTGACGGCGACGAGCTACACGAAAAGCGGCAAGCTGCGGCTGCTGGCGATTACCAGCGAGCGCCGCTCCAGCGTGTTCCCCGATGTGCCGGCGCTGGCAGAAGTGGTTCCCGGTGTGTCGGGCGCGGCCTGGTTCGGGGTTTCGGCACCGGCCCGAACGCCGGCTGCGGTGCTCGAACGCCTGCAGGCCGAGGTGCTGGCAATCGTCCAATCCGCCGACATGCGGTCGCGCCTGGCCGAGCTGGGCATGACGCCGCTTCCCTACGGCAGCGCCGACTATCTTGCCTTTATCCAAAACGAAAATCGCAAGTGGGCGCCGGTGATCAAAACGGCCAATGTCAAGGTTGAATGAATCCCTAACCTGGTGAAAAAGCTATGAGCAAACCCGAATTCGATCTGGTCATCAAAAACGTCCGCGTGGTGCGTCCGCACGGCAACGTGGTGTTCGACGCCGACATCGCCGTGGAGGGCGGCAAGGTGGCGCTGGTCGCTCCGGGCATCGACATCGTTCGCGCCAAGGCGGTCCACGACGGCGCCGCACGCCTGGCTTTTCCGGGCGTGGTCGATGCGCACATGCACAGCGGCATCTATTCGCCGCTCGAAGAAGACGCGGTGAGCGAAAGCAAGGCCGCGGCCATGGGCGGCGTCACCAGCAGCCTGAACTACTTTCGCACCGGCCAGTACTACCTGAACAAGGGCGGGCCGTACAAAAAGTTCTACCCCGAGGTCCTGAAGGCGGCCAAAAACCGCTTCCATGTCGACTATGGTTTTCACCTGGCGCCGATGGATGCCACGCACATCAAGGAAATCCCGGAGCTGATCGAAAAATTCGGCGTTCCCAGCTTCAAGATTTTCATGTTCTACGGCTCGCACGGCCTGCACGGCGCGTCCGATGCGCAGCGCGACTTTTTGATGATCGGCAAGGACGAGCGCTACGACTACGCGCATTTTGAATTCATCATGCGCGGCATCCAGGCAGCGCGCGAGCAGATGCCGAAGCTGGCGAGCCAGATTTCGCTGTCGCTGCACTGCGAAACCGCCGAAATCATGACGGCCTACACCAAAATCGTCGAGAAAGACAAGCATCTGAAAGGCCTGGTCGCATACAGCGCGGCGCGCCCGCAGCATTCCGAGGGACTGGCCGTTTTCATCGCCAGCTACCTGGCGCACGAAACCGCGCTGCCCAACATCAATCTGCTGCACCTGTCGTCGCGCAAGGCGGTGCAGGCCGCGATCATGATGGCCGACACCTTCCCGCATATCGACTTCAAGCGCGAAGTCACGATCGGCCACCTGATGCTCGACCTCAACAGCCGGGCTGGTGAGCTGGCCAAGGTCAATCCGCCGATCCGGCCGCGCGAGGACGTCGAGTACCTGTGGGACGCGCTGCTCGCGGGCGAGCTCGACTGGGTCGTGTCCGACCATGCCTGCTGCCGCCATGAGATGAAGATTCCTGGATCTGGCTCCGCCAGTCCGGAATCGAGCCCCCTCGGGGGGCAGCGACCACCGGGAGCGTGGGGGCGATCTTCAAGGCACTATTTTGGCAACATCTGGATGGCCAAGAGCGGCTTCGGCGGCACCGAATACCTGCTGCCGGCGCTCATCAGCGAAGGCACGCGGCGCGGCATGGGCTACAACCACATGGCGCGCGTGACCAGCTGGAATCCAGCCCAGCGCTACGGCCTGAACAGCAAGGGCGACATCGCCGCGGGGTTCGACGCCGACATCGCGCTCGTCGATCCGGCCAAAACCTGGACGATCCGCGCCGAGGAATCGCCATCGACCCAGGGCTACACGCCGAGGGCCTCGCCATGTCGGCGCGGGTCGATTCGACCTATCTGCGCGGCCAGCTGATCTACGACAACGGCGAAGTCCTCGGCAGGCCGCGCGGACAGTACCTGTTCAGGCCCACCGCCTGACACCATGCCAGCGATGCAGCCGACGGTCGTCACCGGGCAGCCGCCGCCGGACGCGCCGCGCGTGAGCGTCGCCATCGTCGGCGCCGGCGCCTGCGCGCTGGTGGCGGCGCTCATGCTGCGCGACGCCGGCATCGACTGCGTGCTGCTCGAGCGCGACGCCCGGCCGTCGGGTTCGACCGCGTTGTCGTCGGGTTTCATTCCGGCGCCTGGCACGGAGATGCAGCGCGCGGCAGGCATTGCCGACAGCGCCGGATTGTTCGCGCGGGACATCCAGGCCAAGGCGCACGGCACGGCGGCGGCGCATCTGGTCAGGGCTTTTTCCGGGGCTATCGGGCCGGCAATCGACGCGCTGGCTGGGAGGCACGCTATCGATTTCATAGTGCTCGACGGGTTTTTGTATCCCGGCCACAGCGTCAGGCGGATGCACGCGGTGCCTGAAAAGACCGGCGCTGGTCTGGTCGCGCAACTCGAGCGCGCGGCGCTGGCGGCGGGCGCCGATATCCTGACCCAGGCGCATGTCACCCGGATCTGGATCGATTCGCGCCAGCGCGTGACCGGCGTGGGCTACGCCCGCCCGGATGCCAGCATCGAACACCTGCGCTGCGACGCGCTGCTGCTGGCCTGCAACGGCTTTGGCGGCAATCGGGAAATGGTCGCTGAACTGCTGCCCGAAATGCGGCACGCGCTTTTCGCCGGGCACGCCGGCAACGACGGCAGCGCGATCGCCTGGGGCAGGGCGCTCGGCGCGCGGCTCGCCGACCTCGGCGGCTACCAAGGCCACGGCTCCTGGGCGACGCCGCAGGGCGTCTTGATCACCTGGGCGCTGATGATGGAAGGCGGCGTGCAGCTCAACAGCCTCGGCCGGCGTTTTCATGACGAAACGCAGGGCTATTCCGAGGCGGCGGTGCAGGTGCTGGCGCAGCCCGGCGCCATCGCCTGGAACGTGTTCGATGGCGAACTCCTGACGCTGGCCGGGGGGTTTCCCGATTTTTGCGAGGCCGAGGCGCTCGGCGCCGTCAAGCGCTGCGACAGCCTGGCGGCGCTGGCACGGTTGATCGGCTGCAATACTACTGATTTGATAGCTTCCGACGCAAGTGGCGCATGGGCTGAAGGCCAAAAACAGCATAATTTATCGACGCCTCCGGAAATTGCGGGACGCGCCGGCGCCAGGGTGTTCAAACGCCGGCTGGCACCGCCCTTTTACGCCATCAAGGTGACCGGCGCGCTGTTCCACACGCAGGGCGGCCTGGACATCGACGCGCATTGCCGCGTGCTGCGCGAGGACGGCTTGCCGTTCGCCAACTTGCTGGCGGCGGGCGGCGCCGCGCGCGGCGTCTCGGGCAACGCCGTCTGGGGCTACCTGTCGGGCAATGGCCTGCTCAGCGCCGTCGCCGGCGGCGCGATCGCGGCCGCCACCCTTGCCACGTCGCTCCATTCACTCAAGGAGTCCACATGACGCGCATCGACTTGAAAACCCGGCTTTCGCTGCCCGAGCCGCTGCTCGCGCCGGGTGTTTACGACGCCCTCAGCGCGCTGATCGCGCAGCAGGCTGGTTTCGAGGCGCTCTACCTGTCGGGCGCGTCGATCGCCTATACGCTGCTGGGGCGCTCGGATGTCGGCCTGACGACGTATACGGAGGTCCAGCAGGTACTCGGCCACATCACCGAGCGGGTCGCCGCGCCCGTCATCGTCGACGCCGACACCGGCTTCGGCAACGCGCTCAACGTGATGCGATGCGTCAAGGGATTCGAGCGCGCCGGCGCGGCGATGATCCAGCTGGAAGACCAGACCTTTCCCAAGCGCTGCGGCCATCTCGACGGCAAGTCGGTCGTCCCGGCGCAGGAAATGGCCGGCAAGCTCAAAGCCGCGCTTGACGCCCGGCGGTCCGAGTCAACGCTGATCCTGGCGCGCACCGACGCGGTGGCCAGCGAAGGGCTCGACGCTGCGCTCGACCGCGCCGAACGCTACTTGGAATGCGGCGCCGACGCGCTGTTCATCGAGGCGCTGCGTACGCCGGAACAGATGGATGCGGCGTGCCGGCGCTTCGCTGGTCGAGTGCCGCTGCTGGCGAACATGGTCGAAGGCGGCAAGACGCCGGTGCAAAGCGCGGCCGAGCTGGGCCGGCGCGGCTTTCGGATCGTCATTTTTCCCGGTGGAACGGTGCGCGCCATGACGCACGCGCTGCAGGGCTACTACGCCAGCCTGCACCGACACCAGACCACCGCGCCCTGGCGGCAGGCCATGCTCGATTTCGACGGGCTGAACGCGGTGATCGGCACGCCGGCGCTCTTGAACGACGGTCGGAAATACCAATGAAGCCGGGGCTTAGAAATTCGCCGTCAGCGTGACGCGAAATGACCGCGACTCGATGGGATGGAAATGAATATCGGGCGTTGCCGTTCCCGGCGCCTCGCTTGCCAGGCGCGACGCGTAGTAATAATCGATCGCCGAATCCTGGCGGCGCGTCAGGTTGAAGCCTTCGAGCTCGACGCGCAGTTTCGGGCTGATTTTGTAGCCGATGCGGCCATTGAGCGTGCGGGTGCTTTTCGAGCGCACGCTGTTGTCCTCGAGCAGCGGGCGCGGGCCGAAATAGCGCAGCTGCAAGGCGCCGAACCAGGGGCCGATGTGGTTGACGGCCAGCGCCAGCGACGCCACGCCCTCGACCGCGCCGGGAATGCGGCTTCCAGCCGGGTCCTGGTCTTTGAATCGGGCGTGCGCAAAAGCGAAATCCGCGTCGATGGTCAGCCACTTGGCGGGCTTGTAATAGTTGTTGAATTCGACCCCGGTGCGGCGGCTGGGCCGGCCCGCCTCGGTCGTTCCCGCGTCGCCGACGAAGAGCAGTTCCGAGTCGAAATCGAGCCGGTACACCGCCAGCGAGCTTTGCAGGCCGGGAATGACTTCAGTGCGCACGCCGAGTTCCGCGCCTTTGGAGCGGACCAGCGGCGGCACGCGGTCAACTGGAAGCGCCGGGTTTTTCGGATCGACGGTGATCGTCGCGCCGCGCGCGTCGTTGCTGTGAAATCCGCTGCCGGCGTTGACGTAATACTCGGTTTTGGCCCAGGGGCCGAAAATCAGGCTGAGCTTCGGGCTGGCGATGCTGTCGCTGCGTTTGCCCGAGTTGAGCGGGTTGTCGCTTGCAACGTTAAAGCGATAAAAGTCCGCGCGAACGCCCGCAACGGTCCTGAATTTTTCAGCCCAGCGCGTGCTGTTTTCCAGATAGATGCCCGCGCTGGCCTCGCTGACATGGTCTTCACGCGTCGTTGACAGGCGCTGCCGCGCCACCGTGCTGAACAGGCCGTTGAAGATATTGTCGTTTTGCAGCTGCAGCCCGATCGTCGTTTCGGATTCCCGGCCGAGCAGCGGCGTCGGCAAGGTGTGGCTTAGGGTCAAGCCCGTCGTCGTGCGCCGGTCGCGTTGGTTGAACTGGTCGCCATTGACCGGGTCATCGAGAAAATAAGTGAAATTCGAGTACAGATCGAGCTTGCTGCGGATGACGTAGGCGTTGACATGGCTCGAGCCCTCGGCCGTCGTCCGGTTCCAGGCGCCCGACACGCTGAAGCGCTCGGCCTTTCCGCCGTCGGTCGGGTCGATGGCGTCGAAGCGCCCGATTTGCCCGCTGTCCACGGCACGCTGCGGGATCTGGTCGGTCGCGTTCCAGCGGCCACGGTAGGCCATGGCCGCGACGTTGAAGCCATTGCTTGCCGTGCCTTCGCTGTAGCGCAATACGCCGTTTATCTTTCGGTAGTCGTCCGGATTCGTAAAGGGGCCGTCATTGCGAAACAGCTCCAGCGCATACAGCAGGTTGCCGTTGCCCGCCTTGGGCGAATCGGCCAGCAGGACACGCCGGTAGCCAAATTGGCCGACGCCGATGCTGGCGATGCCGGCGTCGAGCTTGTCGGCGTAGACCACATTGGCGCTGCCCGCCGACGCGAAATCGCCTTCGGCGGCGTAGTACGGGCCTTTCCTGTAGTCGAGCCGGCTGAACAGCTCGGGAATCATGAAGTTGAGGTCGGTCCAGCCTTGGCCGTGGGCGTGGGTTCGCTGGTTGACCAGCATGCCATCGACGGTCGTCCGCAAATCGGTGCCGTGGTCGAGATTGAAGCCGCGCAGGTAAAACTGGTTCGCCTTGCCCTCGCCGCTGTGCTGGCTGACGACCAGCCCCGGAATCGCCTCCAGAATTTCTCCGGGGCGGTAAACGGTTCGCGCTTCGAGTTGCTGCTGCGTCACCAAGCCCTCGTTGGCCGATGCGGCAATGCCGAGCTGGCTGTTGCGCGAGGTTTCGACCGTCACCGTGGAAAGGGTTTTTTCGTCATCGGCCGCAAGCGCCAGCTGGCCGCTCGCAAGCGCCGCACTCAGAAAAAAAGACGCGGCTGCCTTTAACCCCGGCGGACAGGCTCGTTGTTTGGCAGAAAGGATCATTGAAGTGCTCGAAACGGTTTTTAAATGGCATCCCAAACCACGCCTGGCCACGCGAGGCTTCAAGACAAGGAGGCATAAGTATGATATTTTCAAAATTGATCTTACCTTGAACCATGAAATCCATCGAACAAATCGCAGCCGCCCCAATGGTGCAAAGTGGCATGGCAGCCAGCTTGCATGGCGCTCGAGCGCGGGGGGTTAAAAAACTCGGCAAAGATCGATAACCGCGGCGTGACTACACTCGAGCCTGCCATTTTTTCGCAAATTCCAAGCCATGGACATTTTTATACCGGCGATGGTGGTCGCCCTCGGCGCGCACATGCTTCGAGCAAAATACCAGCGCGGGCGCATTGCCCTGCTGAACCGCCATCTGGGCAACCACGAGATTGAAAAACTCATGGAAAGCCTGACACAGGGCTACCTGCGGGCGCTGGGCGAGCCCGATAACTTGCGCCGCGAGCAAATCTGGAGCCTGCTGACGACAACCGAGGGCGCGCTGAGCGATCAGGTCAAGCGCTTGGCCGCCGGGTTTTCAAAGGTTGCCGAGGCCGATGCGCGCGTCAGCAAATTCGCTTTGACCTTTCCCTATGCGGACCGCTTGTTCCCCGGCGCGACATTCGACCTGCGCCAGGCGTTGACCCTTCACGCCCAGGGCATCGCGAACGCGGCAAGGAACGACGGCGGCAGGGCGGCCAAGCCCAAAGCGTTCGTTTTGTCGGCCGAGGTGCTTCTGATGCAGCACACCTGCCACTGGTTCTGCAAGTCCAAGGCCGTCGCGTCGGCCCGAATGCTCGCCAGGCACCAGACCTCGTACGCGCAACTGGTCGCAGCCGTCGCGCCCGAGACACGCCGCGCGTACCGCGCCTTGACGGGATATTGAAAATGGTTTTGTCGGCGCTGAAGTTCAAACGCTTAAAGGGAAAGCGTGAACACACGCCGCCGCTACGGCTTGGCGCATTGCGCATAAATATCGAGCGCCGGCCGGTAAACACCAGTCCGCACGTCGAGCAAGCCCAGCACCGAATGAAAATAATTGTCGTGGCTGATGGGCGCGTCGAGCCGCTGCTTCAGGCACGCGGTGGCGATGCCGCTGCGCCGCTCGAACGCCGGCGACAGCCAGGTGATCCACGGAATGCGCTTTTGCACATCGGGCGCGATGGCGTAGGGCATGCCGTGCAGGTACAGATTGTTTTCGCCGAGCGACTCGCCATGGTCCGACAGGTAGAGCAGCGCGGCCGAGCTGCGATCTTCGCGCGCCTTGAGCCAGCCAATGGCCGAGGCGAGCACATGGTCGGTGTAGGCGATGCTGTTGTCATAGGCATTGACCAGCGACTCGCGCCCGCAGCTTTGCAGGCCGTTGTCGGTGCACTCGGGCAAAAACTTCTTGAACGCCGGCGGCGAGCGCTTGTAGTACGCCGGGCCGTGGCTGCCCATCTGGTGCAGCACGACGACGACGCCCCGGGCACGGCGTTCAGCCGGCAGATCAGCGATGCGCTCGTCCAGGCCGCGCAGCATTATTTCATCGAGGCATTCGCCGCCGCCGCATAGGCCGGCAATGGCGAGCTGGCCGGTATCGACATGGGGAACCCGGTCGCACACACCCTTGCAGCCCGACTGGTTGTCGAGCCAGAGCACCGCCAGGCCGGCATGCGCCAGTACATCGAGCAGGCCTTGGTAATTGGCCGGACGCGCGTCATAGGCCTGCCGTCCGAGATTCGAAAACATGCACGGCAGCGACGCGGACGTGCTGGTGCCGCAGGACCAGGCGTTGCGCTGGCTGGCGACATTTTCTTTCGCCAGTTTGGGCGTGGTCGGGCGCGGATAGCCATTGAGCGCAAAGTTGCCGCTGCGCGCGGTTTCGCCCAGCACCAGGAGCAGCAGCGGCGGCTTGGCTTGGCCCGTGTAGCTGGCGCCCAGTGTCGCGTCTTCGCCCAGCGGCAGGACGGTCGATTCGTCGCGCTGGAACGGTCTGGCCGCGACCAAACCCAGCGCGTAAAACGAGTTCAGCGGGTTGATCAGGTAGCGCAGCTGCGTGTGGTTGCGCATCACCGACGCAAGACCCTGAAAAGACAGCAGCAGCGCCGCGACCAGCAGCGCGCAGGCGGCCAGCAGACCCAAGGTGTTCGAAATCGCCTGCCGGCCCGCGGTTTTGCGCCGGACCGGTTGCCGCCATAACAAAACCCCAGGGAGGACCGCCAGCAGCAGCACCGTGGCCACGAGCCGCCAGTTGAGCAATTCGCGGGTTTCGCGGACATCGGTCTGCAGCGCGTTGACCATCATGGTCTTGTCGATGACGACGCCGTACGCCATCATGAAATACGCGCCGACGGCCCCCGCCAGCAGAAAAATCGTGATCGCCGGTTTGAGCGTCCAGCGCCAGGCCAGCAGGCTCAGCAGGCCGACGGTTGCCGATGCGATCACCAGCGCCAGCGCGATGCCCAGGCTTGCGGCCTGGCCGCCGCTCAGCTCGGGCAGGCGCGCCAGTTCGCGCCACAGGGCGATATTGCAGACGGTGGCGATCCATAGACTGGAGAGAACGACCAACCGGAGCTGGGTCGCGCCCAAGGATGCCGGTTCAGGCCCTGGCGAAACGGGCGCGAGCGTAGTGGACGGCGTGGCACGAGGCGGCAACATGGCGCTACAAAGTTCACTTACTACTGATTTGATAGCTGTCCGCGCTTATGCAGCCTGCGCAAAAGGCCTTTTTTATCAATAAATCACGACGCCGCGTATCGATTCGCCGCGTTTCATCAAATCGAAGCCGTGGTTGATGTCTTCGAGCGGCATGGTGTGGGTGATCAGGTCGTCGATATTGATCTTGCCCTCCATGTACCAATCGACGATTTTCGGCACGTCGGTACGGCCGCGCGCGCCGCCGAAGGCCGAGCCTTCCCAGTGGCGGCCGGTGACGAGCTGGAACGGCCGGGTGCTGATTTCGGCGCCCGCCTCGGCGACGCCGATGATGATGCTGCGGCCCCACCCCTTGTGCGTGCATTCGAGCGCCTGGCGCATGACTTGCGTGTTGCCGATGCATTCGAAACTGTAGTCGGCGCCGCCGTCGGTCAGCTGAACGATCGCATCGACGACGTTGGGCGTGTCCTTCGGGTTGATGAAATGCGTCATGCCGAACTTGCGCGCCATCGCTTCGCGCGCCGGATTGATATCGACGCCGATGATCTTGTCGGCGCCAACCATTTTTGCGCCCTGGATCACGTTCAGGCCGATGCCGCCGAGGCCGAACACCACGACGTTCGTGCCGGCTTCGACCTTGGCGGTGAAGATTACCGCGCCGATGCCGGTGGTGACGCCGCAGCCGATGTAGCAGACCTTGTCGAAGGGCGCGTCTTTTCTGATCTTCGCCAGCGAGATTTCGGGCGCGACGGTGTAGTTGCTGAAGGTCGAGGTGCCCATGTAGTGAAAAATCGGCTCGCCATCCAGGCTGAAGCGGCTGGTCGCGTCGGGCATCAGGCCCCGGCCCTGCGTGCCGCGGATCAGTTGGCACAAATTGGTCTTGCGCGACAGGCAGAACTTGCACTGCCGGCATTCGGGCGTGTAGAGCGGAATGACGT
>CAXSGT010000107.1:0-10765 GCA_964236835.1 uncultured Polaromonas sp. | reverse complement strand
GGGGAGCGTGGGGGTCAACTATTCCCCGCGACGATGCTCATGACGGCCATGCGCACCGCGATGCCGAATGTCACCTGCGGCAGGATGACGCTTTGCGCGCCATCGACCACCGCCGAGGCGATTTCCACGCCCCGATTGATCGGGCCGGGATGCATGACGATGGCGTCGGGCCTGGCGAGCCGCAGCTTTTCATCGGTCAGCCCGAAGCTCTTGAAAAATTCCTGGCTGCTGGGCAGCAGCGCCCCGCCCATGCGCTCGTTTTGCAGCCTGAGCATGATGATGACGTCGGCGTCCCTGATGCCTTCTTCGAGCGTGTTGCAGACGCGAACGCCCATCTGCGCGATGTCGGCGGGCACCAGCGTCCCGGGGCCGACCACGCGCACTTCGGGGCAGCCCAGCGTGGTGAGCGCGTGGATGTCCGAGCGCGCGACGCGCGAATGCAGCACGTCGCCGACGATGGCGACCGTTAAGTTGCTGAAATCTTTTTTGTAGTGCCGGATCGTGTACATATCGAGCAGGCCCTGCGTCGGATGCGCATGCCGCCCGTCGCCGGCATTGATGACGTGGACATGCGGCGCCACATGCCGGGCGATCAGGTGCGGCGCGCCGGACTCGCCATGGCGCACAACGAAAATATCGGCGGCCATGGCGCTCAGGTTGGCGATGGTGTCGAGCAGCGACTCGCCCTTGGCCGCCGACGAGCGCGCGATGTCGAGGTTGATGACGTCGGCCGACAGGCGCGTGGCGGCAATCTCGAAAGTCGTCCGGGTGCGGGTCGAGTTTTCAAAAAACAGGTTGAACACGCTCTTGCCGCGCAGCAGCGGAACTTTCTTGACCTCGCGGCTGCTGACCGACACGAAGTCGGCGGCGGTGTCGAGAATTTGCGTCAGCATGGCTTTGGACAGGCCTTCGGTCGACAGCAAATGGATCAGCTCGCCGTTTTTATTGAGCTGGGGATTTCGTCGGTACAGCACGCTGAAAACTCCTTTGGCGCTACTAACTTCAAGCCAGGCCGGGCAGGTCCTGCAGCTGAAAGCTGAACCGGCCGTCTTCGGCGCGCGCCAGTTCGAGCGATTGCGAGGCGGGCAAGGCAATGCGCGCCACGGCCAGGTCGGCCTGCACCGGCAATTCGCGCCCGCCCCGGTCCACCAGCACCATGAGCTCGACGCTGGCGGGCCGGCCGTAGTCGAACAACTCGTTGAGCACCGCCCGAACGGTGCGGCCGGTGTAGAGCACATCATCGACCACGATCAGATGCGCGCCGTCGACGTCGAACGGCAGCAGCGTCTGGCCGCTGGAGGACAGGCCGCGCCGCGAAAAATCGTCGCGGTGCATGGCTGACGACAAAATACCGATTTCTTCGCTCAGATCCAAGTCCTTTTGCAGGCGCTGCGCGAGCCAGGCGCCGCCGGACGCAACGCCGACCAGGCGCGGCGGCCGAGCGTGGGACGCGAAGCGCGAGCGCATGCCGCGCAGCAAATCGGCGTAAAGCGCCTCGGCGTCGAGGACCAGGCTGCTCATGCGGGCAAGCTCCTCAGATATTGCTCCAGGATAATGCAGGCCGACGCCGCGTCGGCATCCTTGGCGCCGCTGGCCAGCGCTTGCGTCGTGCTGTAGCGCTCATCGACTTCGAACACCGGAAGGCCGAAGCGCCCGCGCAGCTGGCGGGCGAATTTTTGCGCGCGCAGCGTGTTGTCATGGCTGGCGCCATCGGGATGAAATGGAACGCCTACGACCAGCGCGTCGGGCCGCCATTCACGAATACGCGCCTCGATGATCGGAAAGCGCGCGACGCCTTCGGCGGCGATGGTGGCTTGCGGCGTGGCGGCGCGCGTCACCGTGTTGCCCGACGCGACGCCCGTGCGCTTGAGGCCATAGTCAAAGGCCAGGAAGGTCAGCTCCGCTGCTCGATGAGTTGCCAGCGCCGCCAAAGGCTTGCCCGGGCTTGAGGAACGATGGCCTGCCCCGCCCTCTTCATCCATGGCCGGCGACGGGAGACACCATCCAGCTTTGCAGGCCCAGCAGCAGCAGCGCCTTGTCGTAGCGCTCCTGCACGGGCGTGTCGAAAATCACCGCCAGATCGGCCGCCACGGTGAGCCAGCTGTTGTCGAGCAGTTCCGACTCGAGCTGGCCTTCGCCCCAGGCCGAGTAGCCGAGCGAGACAAACACCCTGCGCGGGCCGGCGCCGGTTGAAAGCGCTTCCAGCACATCTTTTGACGTCGTCATCTCGAGCCCGCCCGGAATCGACATGGTCGAGGCGTAGACCGATTCATTGCCGGGCATCATCGACTCGTGCAGCACAAAGCCGCGCTCGGTCTGCACCGGGCCGCCATGAAACACGGGCGTGAACGTCAGGTCTTCACGGCGCAGCGGAAGCTCGACCTTGTCGAACAGTCCCTTGACATTGATGTCGCTGGGTTTGTTGATGACCAGGCCCAGCGCCCCACGCTCACTGTGCTCGCACATGTAGATCACGCTTTTGGAAAAGGCTTCGTCGGCCAGCCCGGGCATGGCAATTAAAAAATGATGTGTCAGGTTGATCGATGGAGGTTCGGTGGCCATCGCTCGATTTTACGCGTTGCGTCGGTGCCGGTAAAAATGATCGGTTGCCGGTTTTGGCCATTGCGCGGCAGTTCCGGCGAGAAAGACTTCCGATGGGCCGGGTCAAGGCATTTTGCCTACCATCGTCGCCATGCAGAAAAAATATCGGAGTGGCTTGATGTGGTTCAGGCGCGACTTGCGTGCTAGCGACAACGCCGCTTTGTATCACGCCCTGAAATCCTGCCAGCAGGTGTTTTGCGCGTTTGTTTTCGACCGCGAAATCCTGGGGCCCTTGCCGCGCCGCGACCGGCGCGTGGCGTTCATTCGGGAGTCCCTGGTGGACTTGAACAGCCAGCTGCGGCGGCTCGGCGCGGCGCATGGCGCCGGGTCTGCCGGTTTGCTGTTGCGGCACAATACCCCCCGCCATGCGCTGCCGGCGCTAGCGGCCAAGCTGTCGATCGACGCGGTTTTCGCCAACCATGACGACGAGGCTTACAGCCTGGCGCGCGACGCCGAGGTCCAGGCCTTGCTTGAGCGGCAGCGCGTGGCTTTTCATAGCTTCAAGGACCATGTGGTTTTCGAGCGCAATGAGTTAATGACGCTCGCCGGCAAGCCCTATAGCGTATTCACGCCGTACAAGAACGCCTGGCTCAAAAAAATCGATGCCTTTTATGTCGCACCCTATGCAACCGAGAAATATGCCGCATCCTTGGCGGCCAGGCCCGCCGATGAGCGAGCCGATGTGCCGGTCCTGGCTGAGCTGGGATTCGAGTCGACCGATCTGTCGCTGTCCGATATGCCTACCGGCAGCCGGGGCGGCGCAGCGCTGCTCGACGATTTTTTGCGCCGCATCGGCGGCTACGGGCAAAGCCGGAACTTTCCCGCCATGACGGGCCCGAGCCGCCTGAGTGTGCATTTGCGTTTCGGTACGGTGTCGATCAGAAAGCTGGCTTCATGCGCGCTGGAGCAAAGGGCGAGCGCCGGAGAAGGCGCGACCGCCTGGCTTGGCGAGCTGATCTGGCGGGATTTTTATGCGCAAATCCTCGCCAATTTCCCCCATGTGTCCAAGCATGCCTTCAAGCCGGCGTATGACGTGATCGTGTGGGAGCGGGGTGTACACGCCGATCGGCTTTTCAGCGCCTGGCGCGAAGGCCGCACCGGCTACCCTTTGGTCGACGCGGCCATGGTTCAAATCAACCAGACCGGCTATATGCACAATCGCCTGCGCATGGTGACCGCCAGCTTTCTGGTGAAGGACTTGGGCGTCGATTGGCGCCGGGGAGAGCGTTACTTTGCCGAGCAACTCATTGACTTCGACCAGGCTTCCAACAACGGCGGCTGGCAGTGGGCCGCCAGCACGGGCTGCGACGCGCAGCCGTACTTTCGCATTTTCAATCCAGTCAGCCAGAGCAAAAAATTCGATGCCGAAGGCAAATTTATCCGCAGCTATCTGCCGCAGCTGGAAAAGCTTTCGACCTGCTCATTGCACAGCCCGTGGCTGGCCAAGCCGGCGGAGCTGGCCGCCGCCGATGTTGAGTTGGGCAAAAACTATCCCTGGCCCATCGTGCGGCACGACGAGGCGCGCGCAGTGACATTGCGGCGTTATGCGCCGGTAAAAAAATCCTGATCGGGCATTGCTATTTTTTTTATAGCTAGAAACTACCTCCCTTATTGCGCCAGGGGCACTTTTAGGCAGTCGCAGCGGTTTCCACGGAGCAGTAGTGCTGGACCAGGCGCATCAACTCATCCTCGGCGTACGGCTTGCCAAGATAATGGTTGACGCCCAGTTCCGCCGCATGTTCGTTGTGCTTTTGCGCGATTCGAGACGTAATCATGATGATGGGCAGGTTTTTAAGCCGCGCATCGCCGCGAATGTTGCGCGCCAGGTCAAAGCCGTCCATACGCGGCATTTCAATATCCGTCAAGACGACCGCCGGCACCTCTTCCTGCAGCCGCTCGAGCGCCTGCAGCCCATCGGCCGCCATGGCGACGCGGTAGCCTTCGCGCAGCAGCAGGCGCTGCGTTACTCGCCTGACGGTGATGGAGTCATCAACTACGAGGATCAGTGGAATTTGCGGTGCCAGCGGCAACAGCGGCACGGAAGTGCTTGCGGCATCGTTGCCGGCGACTTCCAGCCTACGCAGCTCGGCGGCGTGGTCGGTGCTCCAGGCGCGCGCCTGCTGGCCATAGACCACGGCCAGCGCCACCGGGTTGTAGATCAGCACCACGGAGCCGGACGGCAGCACCGACATGCCCGCCAGCCCCGGTAAACGTGACAGCTGGGGGCCCAGATTCTTAACCACGACCTCACGGTTGCCAAGCACTTCATCGACATGCAGCGCGATACGCTGGGCAGCGCTGCGGAAGATCACGACAGACATGCTTTTGGTCTGCGCTTCACTGCTGTAGTGCGAAGACTGAAGCAGCGCGCCCGCCCAGAAAAACGGCACCGCCTCGCCGGCGACGTCAAGCGTGCCACTGCTATAGGCCTTCGCGAGCTCTTGCACGGATGCGCGGCGCACGGTTTCAACGACGTTGGTCGGCACGCCGACCGACAGGCTGCCGGCGCGAAGCATCACGATCTGCGTGACCGCGGTCGTCAGCGGCAGCACCAGCTTGAAATGCGTTCCTTCCTTGAAAACGGAGGAAGTTTCTATCCTGCCGCCCAGGGCGTTGACTTCGGAACGAACCACATCCATGCCGATGCCGCGTCCCGCGAGCTCGGTGACTTCGAGGGCGGTTGAAAAGCCCGGCAGGAAAATCAGATCGGCCGCAACCGCGTCATCCTGCAATTGCTCGGCGGACATCAGCCCCATGCTGACCGCCTTTTCGCGAATGCGCCGCAGGTCCAGTCCACCGCCATCGTCGCTGAAATCGACGGAAACGTCATTGCCTTCCTGGCGCAAATGAATCGTGACAAGGCCCGTCGGATCTTTGCCGGCATCGACACGGACTTGCGACTTCTCAATGCCGTGGGTGATGCAGTTGCGCAGCAGGTGCTCGAAAGCGGGCATCATGCGATCGAGCATGCCCCGGTCCATCTCCAGGCTGCCGCCCAGCAGATCGAGCCGCACCTGCTTGCCGGTCTCTTTGGAAACCTGCCGCACCACCCGGTACAGGCGCTCGGACATCGCTTCGAACTCGACCATGCGCGTGCGCAGCAGGTCACGCTGCAGCTCGCGGGTCTGGCGGCCCTGGGCGATCAGGTCGTCCTCGGTCGCTTCGACCGTGCGCTGCAAGGTGCGCTGCACAGTGGCCACGTCGTTGACCGACTCGGCCATCATGCGGGTCAACTCCTGCACACGGGTGAAGCGGTCGAACTCAAGTGGATCAAAGCCGGCCTGGGCTTCTTTTGCCAAGGCCAGGCGCGACTGCATCTGCGTTTCGGACTGCAGTTCAATATCCCTCAGCTGTTGCCGCAACCGAGTCAGGTTGCTGCCCATATCGTTCAAGGAATCTCGCAACTGGCCAATTTCAGCCTCCAGCCGGGAGCGGGTGATCATCACCTCGCCAGCCTGGTTAACCATGCGGTCAAGCAGCTGGGTGCGAACGCGGATGGATGCGGTGGCCGCTTGTCGCAAGGGCTGCATGACCATGGCTTGCGGCGCTGGAACTGGGTCTTTTGTGTGACGACCCGCGCCAGCATCGCTATTTGCTTGCGCATCTTCATCGGTGAGAATTTCGATAGCATCGGAAGCGGCTGCTTCGGTTTCGAGCGCCGTCTCAGGCAGCGCTTGCGGTTCATGCGAAGGCGCGGAAAACTGTGCGGTTTCCGCCAAAACCTCAGGCGTTTCGAGTGCTGCGGCATCGACCTGTCGCAAGGCGTCAAAAGCCGTTTGCATGCCATCGAAACGGACCAGTAAGAACTCGAATTCCTGGCTTGCCGCGGCGTCACTGCCGACGTAGGCAATCTCCGACTCCATCCGGTGCGCCATTTCTCCAAGACGCAAAGCTCCCGCCAAACGGGCGCTGCCTTTGAGCGTGTGCAAAATGCGCAGCACTTCCAGACGCGTGCCCTGGCTGGCAGGCTGCTCGGCCCATTGCCGCAACGCACCGCCCAGCCGTGGCATGAGTTCGGCGCATTCTTCCTCGAATATCGGGAACAGGTCCGGATCGATTGCGTCGACGGCATCGATATCGTCTTCGTCTTTTTGCTGAAAAGCGGTCACAGGCAGCCAAGGTTCGCCGTCAACAGCCAAGGGCTCGGATTTTTCTTGCGCGGCTCCGGTCTCGACTTCGTGAGTCGCTTCGACCAAGCCATCCGGCTCGGCGGCCGATACCGTCTCGGACGGAATTTTGTCTGCCAGCGCGGGCTCGGCGACAAAGTACAACCCATCGTCGTAAATCTCCGAAAGCGCTGAATCGGAAAACTCAAGCTCGCTCAAGCGCTGCAGGATGTCGGGCCGGGGCTCCTTTAAAAATCCGGCCGCGAACTGATGCAGCAAACGGCGTATATCTTCTGAAGCGTCTATGAATACCTCGCCATAGCTCGAGGCGCCATGACTGTGGTGATTGCGTGAATTTTGCAGCGCCTGCTCAAGCGAGCGCGCCATCTCGGATAAAGCGTGAAAGCCGACGGTAGCGGAACTGCCCGCCAGCGAATGCGCGAGCGCCACCGTTGAGGAGCTGACCGGCTGGTGGCTTTCAATCGCCCATTCGGCAATTTCGTTGACGAGCCGGCGCGACCATTCATCGGCCTCGTTCAAGTAAACGTTGTAAAGAGGAATGCCTATGCGCAATCCGTCGATCATCTTGACGGTATCTTCAGCGCCATGAACCGCGAAATCCGCGGGCAGCTCATCAGCGGCTGCACTGTCCGAGGCTGCCATGGCGTCCGTGGCCTCCGATTGTTCGGATTCAGCCGTGACAGCCATCGCCTCGAACACTTCCTGGCCAACTTCTTCCGGCAGGCCGGTTGGCAGTGTCTTGGGAACAAGGTCCGCGCCCGTAGGTGCCGCCTGTTCGGCCATATTGGCCGGGACCGAGGAGACGCGGCTTTCACTGTCGGAGGAAATACCGAACAGGCTGTCGAAATCAGTGGTTTCCAGTTCAGCCGTAGGCAGCGCTGCCTGATATTCAGGCACCGTCCCGGCGAGGTCTACAGGCGCGGCGCTCGCATCGAACGCCAGCGACGCAAATTCAGGCGCCTCGGACGCGACAGCCGCGATCCCGCCAGCCGGCGCCGCATCGGCATCGATCGCAGCCGGTTCGCTGGGCGGCAACGGCGCAACAGCGGTGTCGGCTTTGCCGGGCAGGTCCAAAACGCTGTAGCGGCTCTCGGTGCGCATGGCCTCGGCGCTGCTGCGAAACGGAGCTGCCAGCCACAGGCTGTCGTGATTCGCGGCAATATCGGAAATCCAGCGCTTGAAACCGGAGATAGCCTCCAACGACAGTGTTCTGAACTCCTTGGTGGCCGGTTTCTGATCGGCCAGCCAGCTGTTGAGCAACTGTTCCAAGGCCCATGCGGCTTCCCCGAATTCAGCCAGCCCGACCATTCGCGCACTGCCTTTGAGCGTGTGAAACGCTCGCCGCAATACCGTCAACGGCTCCACATCCACCGGATCACGAACCAGCGTCTCGATTGCTTGCTCGGCATTGCCGATCACTTCGCGGGCTTCCTCAAGGAAAATATCCTGCAAATCTTCGTCGTCGGTCTCCAGCGCCACTTGGCTGTCGGTTGCTCCGGGCCTTTGCGGCGCCAGGGAAACAGGCACGGAAGGCGCATCGACTCTGGCGATTTCATCGGTGTCGTCAGCCAATGCGGCATCGACATTGACAACAGACAAAACAACGGCGGAAGATTTGGCTTGATCTGCAAGCTCTGCTTCTTCTGCCAAGCTATCGCGTTGCACACTGGCCCCGTCGTCTGATTTGCCAGCCTGCGACTCGTCAACTACAGCGGCAAGAGGTGCACCACGCGAGCGCCCCATGAGGGTTTTAAGCTCGCCTTTTTCATCGTCATAGACAAACAGCTTTTTCGCCAATACAGGCTGATAATTAAGCATGTCGATCAGGAAACCCAGCGCGCCAAGATTGTTTCCCAAATGCTCGAAGGTCCGGGCAAGCTGAACTGATTGCTCGTCAATTTCACTGCCGAGCATTTGCTCGACGCTCGATCGCATGCATAAAACGGCTTTGGCAGCCTGGTCAAGCCCCAGCACCAACAATACACCGCGCATGTGGAACAGTTGCCCCGGCACCGCCTGCAACCTCGTTTTGTCATGCGGGTCGCGAAAAAACAGGTCAAGTGAATGCTCCAGCTCGTCCAGAGCCACGCGCAATTCACCCACCACACTGCTCATGGTCTGTTTATCATTCACCCGGCGATACAGCTCCTCCATCCAGCTTTCCAGCGGTTGCAACTCGCCGCCCACGCGCACCTTCTCGAGACGCTCGGCCAGACTGGCGGTTCGTTCCGCCAGCAGAGGGTCGTTGGGATCCAGGTCTTCAAATACCGATTCCAGATAAAGCACCGACGTGGCTACTTCGATTGCCAGTTGAACGCCAGGGGCGCTACCGGCACGTAGCGTTGTATCTATTGCCCGCGTCATGGCTTGCGCAAGCGCTTCGCTGGGCGCGTGAAGTTTGCGCAGGGAATCGGTCACAAGGCTGAACTGGTCGGCCACCATCTTGGCTTTGGAGACTTCACCGGAGCAAAATGACGACCAGGCCTCCTTTGCAGAGACTATCCGTTTACGCGCTTGCGCCAAGAGCGCGGGGTCAAAGCGGCCAAACTGCGCCAGCTCGTAATTCACCGGCGTGAAAGTTGTCAGTCCATAGGCGGCGCGGACCGCGGACAAGACAGGCGTGTCGCTGGCGCAGCTTGGCACTGCCTGGGCGCAAAAAAAGAGCAGGTCGAGCGCCAGGCGTTCGGAAATCGATGTGTCGCCTTTAGCCAAAGTGGTGTACTGCAGCAAAATTCTCGACGCGGCGCGTCTGACATAAATATCCGAGCCGAGCAAATCATGCGCGATCGCCTCGAAATACGCAGCCGCGATCAGCCAGAAAATTGTGTTCCGCTGGTCGGTTTGTTGCGCTGAAATTCCCAGGCTCAAATCCATCAAACCGAGAGCTGCCGACGGAGCTTTGCCCTTCATGAGCTGAAGGACCGCCTGATCCATCGCAGCCCTGGCATCCGGGCCGTAGTGTCGCGGCGCCACCGTCAGAACGTGCTGCGGCACTATCCAGCGCCAATCAAAAAGCCACAAGTCAGCCGGATGAATGCGATCGGCATGCACCACTTCCAGCACATCGCGATACTGTGGAAACAGCGACACCGCGGAAAAATCTTTATCTGCAAGTATGCCTTCGAGATACTCCGTCAATGCAAAGCCGGCGTACTCGATCTTGCCGACCGCATCCCTGCTGCAATGCTCGGGCTGCTGCACGAATTTTTGTACGGCGGTTTCCATCGCTCGCAACACCAGAGCAGGTCCTGGAAGGCCGACCATTTCCAGAGCGCCTACCGCTTGATGGAGTTGCTGGCGGGCAATCCGCAACTGGCTGGTTTCGATGGCTGCAAGATCGGAGCCGCGCGCCGCCTCGGCGTCTCGCGCAAAACGCTTGAGCGCTTTTGTCGCTAGTTCGAGTGATTTGCGGAGTTCATCCAGCACCCAGGCCAGCGGGCCCAGGTCGGTCATGACGAAATCGGTTTCGGAGGCGCTTGAATTCGTGACCATGGATTGCATAAGTAACAGGCAGGTTCAGGAATCGGGTTTTGACGTCGAAGCGAGCAATAGGCAAGTTCACGCAATCTTGAATCGTGAAACCGATTCCCGCAGTTCTTCGGCCATGCGGGAAAGGTCTCGCACCTGCTGCGCCGTGGAACGGGTGCCTTCTCCGGTTTGCTCTGTCACGACGAAGATATGCTGGATATTGTCCGCAACCACATTGGCCGAAGCCGCCTCCTTTGATGCGGAATCGGAAATCTGCTCGATCAGGTCGGCAAGGCGGCGCGATACCTGGTCGATTTCGGTCAACGCGGTGCCTGCGCTGTCGGAAAGTTTCGCGCCTTCCACCACGCCCTGCGTCGAGCGTTCCATCGCGGCGACCGCATCCTGGGTATCGGTCTGAATGGCTTTGACCAGCGCTGAAATCTGACGGGTCGCATCGGCGGAACGCTCGGCGAGTCGCTGCACCTCCTCGGCGACGACCGAGAAGCCGCGTCCGGCTTCACCAGCCGATGCCGCCTGAATGGCCGCATTCAGCGCCAGCACATTGGTCT
>CAXSGT010000106.1:8582-10801 GCA_964236835.1 uncultured Polaromonas sp. | reverse complement strand
ATCGGCTTCGGCGAAGGCGCCGAGCTGCGCCGGCCGCTGGGCATCACCATCATCGGCGGGCTGATCGCCAGCCAGCTGCTGACGCTCTTGACGACGCCGGTGGTCTACGTGCTGCTCGACAAGCTGCGCCGGCGCGGCGCGTCCGAGCGCCATCTGAGCCGCCATGCCGACGCCGCCCATCCCCTTGCCACTTCCGCCGCACCAAGCGCGGCCGGGTGAGGGCCGCCGGTCCTAACCTAGCCCTCAAGCCACGAATCCTCCGCCAAATGCAGCTCCTGCCAACATCCCTGCGTCCCTGGTTCAGCGCCGCCCTGCTCGCGCTCCTGGCCGGCGGCTGCGCCGTCGGACCCGACTACCAGCGCCCGGCGGCGCCCGACGCCGCCAGTTTCAAGGAGGCCGAGGGCTGGGCTCCGGCCGCGCCCGCCGACGCGCTGGAGCGCGGCGCCTGGTGGCAGCTGTTCGGCGACCCGCTGCTCGACCAGCTGGCGGCTAGAGTCGAAGTGTCGAACCAGAACGTCGCCGCGGCGCTGGCCGCGTATGCGCAGGCGCGCGCGCTGGTGGCGCAGCAGCGCGCCGCGCTGTTTCCCACGGTGTCGCTCAACGGCGGCGCGAATCGTTCGCACAGCGGCTCGGGCGGCGGCATCGATGGCAGCGGCGGGCGAACCGGCAATAGCTACCAGCTCAGCATCGGCGGCAGCTGGGAGCCCGATGTCTGGGGCCGATTGGGGCGCGCGGTCGAAGCCGCCTCGTCCGGCGCCCAGGCCAGCGCCGCCGACCTGGCGGCGGCGACGCTGTCGGCGCAGGGCGAGCTGGCCATCGACTACCTCACGCTGCGCCAGGTCGATGCCCAGCAAGCGCTGCTTGAAAGCACCATCACCGGCTACCGGCGCACGCTGGAAATCACCCAGAACCGCTACGCCGCCGGCGTGGTCGCCAAGACCGACGTGCTGCAGTCGCAGACGCAGCTGGCCAATGCGCAGGCCGACCAGGCCGGCCTTAAGCGCCAGCGCGCGCAGCTCGAGCACGCCGTGGCGGTCTTGATTGGCCAAGCGCCGGGCAACTTTGCCATCGCGCCCACACTCTGGAGTCCGTCGGTGCCGGAGGTCCCCGTCGGCCTGCCATCGGCCTTGCTGCAGCGTCGGCCCGACATTGCCGCCGCGGAGCGCCGCGTCGCCGCCGCCAACGAGCAGATCGGCATCGCCAAAAGCGCTTACTTCCCGATCTTCTCGCTGGGCGCGTCGGCCGGGCTGGGCGCCGCCAGCGTGGCCGACTTGTTCAGCGCGCCCGCCAGCGTCTGGTCGTTCGGCGTGTCCGCCGCGCAAACGCTGTTCAACGCCGGCGCCACCCGCGCCCGCGTCGAAGGCGCCGAGGCGGCGCAGGCGCAGGCGGTGGCGCGGTATCGGCAAACCGTGCTCGGCGCGTTCCAAGGCGTCGAGGACCAGCTGGCGGCGACCCGCGTGCTGGCGACGCAGCAGGAGCTGCGCCGCCAGGCGTCGCTTGCGGCCGACCAGGTCGAGCAGCAGGCGCTGAACCGCTACCGCGGCGGCCTGGTCAACTACACCGAAGTCATCACGGCGCAAGCCACCGCGCTGAATGCGCGGCGCGCGCTGGTGCAGTCGATGTCCGACCGGCAAACCACCGCGGTGGCGCTGATCCAGTCGCTCGGCGGCGGCTGGCAGGCCGGGCGCTGAGCCGGGCTTTGCTAGTGACGCCCGAACGGCGGCCGGCTAGCGTTCGTCGTCGAGCCGCCTGATCTCTTTGAGGATCGCCCGCGCATCGGCGGGCTTGCTGAGTTCCTGCACTTCGGCGTCCGACTCGCCCCTTAGCGCCGGCAGTTGACGCCGCAACTCATCGACAAGCTGCAGCGTCTTCGTCGCTTTCTGTTCCGTCAGCAAATTGATTTGCAGGTCCAGGTGCGCGCGGTAATCGGCCAGCTGCGCCATCCGGTTCTGCCGAATAAGCACGGCGACCGTCAAAATCAAGGCATTCGAGCTGACGATGCCTTGCAGCCAGAAAAAAGGCGGCGCGTCGACATGCTTCCAGCCGGCGAACGCCCCCCAGGTGTTGACCAGCACCCACAGCCCGATAAAGCTGACCGCCGAAAACAGATAGGTCGGGCTGCCGAAGAAGGCGCTGACGCGTTCGATCACCAGCTGCATGCCGGAAATTTTTCCCTTTTCGTGCTCGAACATCCTCGCCAGCGCCTGAAGGTTGTCCTT
>CAXSGT010000106.1:0-8482 GCA_964236835.1 uncultured Polaromonas sp. | reverse complement strand
AAATTTTTCCCTTTTCGTGCTCGAACATCCTCGCCAGCGCCTGAAGGTTGTCCTTGGCCGGAGAAGACAAATCGGAAAGATCGCCCTTTTCGTCAGGCGCTGGAACGGGCGTGTCCGCGATCATGCGGAAAAATCCGGGACAGTAGCGCGCAGAGGCCGCCCGAGCGGCGTGCCCGGCCAATGGCGCGATTTGCTTTCGATCGACATTGAAAACATGCGCGCCGGCGTATTTTCAGGCTCGCACGGTATCGGCGATGCGCTCGGCGCAATTTCTGGCTTGCTCGGCGTCGCGCGCCTCGACCATCACCCTGAGCAGCGGCTCGGTGCCGCTGGCCCGAATCAGCACGCGGCCGGTGTCGCCCAGCTCGGCCTCGACCGCTTGGGTCTGGACCGCCATCGCTTCGCTGCGCGTCCAGTCCTGGCCGGGCTTGAGGCCGACATTGACGAGGGTTTGCGGAAACAGCGTCACGTCGGCCAAAAGCTCGGCCAATGTCTGCTTGCCTCGCACGCAGGCCTGCAGCACCTGCAGCGCGCTGATCAGGCCGTCGCCGGTCGTGTGCTTGTCCAGCGCCAGCAGGTGCCCCGAGCCTTCGCCGCCGAGCAGCCAGCCGCGCCGGTCGAGCTCTTCGAGCACATAGCGGTCGCCGACCCGGGCGCGGACGAACTCGACGCCCTTGGCCTCGAGCGCCAGCTCCACGGCCATGTTGGTCATCAGGGTGCCGACGACACCGGGGACTTTTTCGCCGCGCGCCAGGCGCTCGTTGACCATCAGCAGCAGCACTTCGTCGCCGTTGAAGAGCCGGCCCTCGCTATCTACGATCTGCAGCCGGTCGGCGTCGCCGTCGAGCGCGACGCCGTAGTCGGCCCGGCTCGCCCGGACCGCGGCGATCAGCGCTTCCGGGTGCGTCGCGCCGACTTCGTGATTGATGTTCAGGCCATCAGGCGCGCAGCCGATGGCGACGACCTCGGCGCCGAGCTCGTGAAACACCATGGGCGCGATCTGGTAGGCCGCGCCGTGGGCGCCATCGACGACGATGCGCAAGCCCTTGAGGGTCAGGTCGTTGGCGAAGGTGCCTTTGCAAAATTCGATATAGCGCCCCGCCGCGTCTTCCAGCCGGCGCGTTTTGCCCAGCGACGCCGAATCGGCCCAGACGGGCTGCTCGGCCAGCGCGGCCTCCACGGCAAGTTCCCATTCATCATTGAGCTTGCTGCCCTGGGCGCTGAAGAACTTGATGCCGTTGTCGGCGAACGCGTTGTGGCTGGCGCTGATCACCACGCCGAGGCTGGCGCGCTGCGTCCTCGTGAGATAGGCGACGCCCGGCGTGGGCAGCGGCCCGAGCAGTACGACATCGACGCCGGCAGAATTGAAGCCCGACTCGAGCGCGCTTTCAAGCATGTAGCCTGAAATGCGGGTGTCCTTGCCGATCAGCACCGTCGGGCGCGATTCGCTCCGGCGCAGCACGCGGCCGACGGCGTGCGCCAGCCGCAGCACGAAGTCGGGCGTGATCGGCGCCACGCCGACCGTGCCGCGTATGCCGTCGGTGCCAAAGTATTTTCTCGTCATTTTTTGTTTTCCGCCGAATTGACTGTTCCTGGCCGCGAAATCCGCAATGCCGAAAAAACATTTTAGGCGGGTCGACGCGGCCACGCGGTGCACGGCGCGCCAATGCCAGCTTGCAGGAAGTACCGCCAGGCAATTATTGCGCTATCGGGCCGCGGCCCATACCTTCAGCGCGAGCACGGTTTCACGCACGTCATGCACCCGAACGATCCGGGCGCCGCGCTCGACGGCCAGCAGCGCCGCCGCCACGCTGGGCAGCACCCGCTCCGCGGCCGGCGGCTGCGCCGCGCTGGCGCCGGCGCAAACCGCCGCCAGCGACGACTTGCGCGACCAGCCGGCGAGCAACGGATAGCCCGCCGCCAGCAGCTCCCGCTGCCCGGCGAGCAAAGCGAAATTCTGCGACACGGTTTTTCCGAAGCCGATACCCGCATCGAGCACGATGCGGTCCTTTTCGATGCCGGCGTCCCGCAGCGTTTGCGCGGCATGCGCCAAGAAAGAAAGCACCTGCGGCACCACATCGCCCGCCATCGGCGCCTGTTGCATGGTTTGCGGCTCACGGTGCATGTGCATCAGGCAAACCCCGCAAGCAGGATGCGCCGCGACGCTTCGCAGCGCGCCAGGCTGGCGCAGCGCCCAGATGTCGTTGATGATGTCGGCGCCCAGATCGAGCACGGCGCGCATGACCTCGGGCTTGTAGCTGTCAACCGAGATCGGCACGCCGAGCTTGACCGCCTGGCGTACCACGGGCAGCAGGCGCGCCAGTTCTTCTTCGAGCGGCACCGGCAGGGCACCGGGACGGCTGGATTCGGCGCCGATGTCCAGCAGCTTGGCGCCGCCTTCAAGCAGGCGCTCGCAATGCGCAAGCGCGGCCGAAACATCGCCTTCGCAGCGGAAATAAAGTCCGCCGTCGGAGAACGAGTCGGGTGTGACATTGACGATGCCCATGACCTGGGGCGTCTGCAGGTCGATCAGAAAACGCGAGGTTTGCCAGAGCATGACACGCCTTTGCCGGTCAGTCGGGACGCCGGCAAAACGCCTTGCGCCAATGAAAAACCGGGGACCAGCCCCGGTTTGCGACACGCCGGCGGCTAAACGCGCCTAGCAACGGCTTGGCAACCGCGCCGTCATGCCGCCGTCGGCGCCGGCTCGGTGCTGACCGCGGGGCTTCCGCCGCTGGGATCGCCGCCGCCCACCGACGGATTGCGCGGCGTCCAGTCTTTAGGCGGACGCGGCTGCCTGCCGGCCATGATGTCGTCGATCTGCTCGATATCGATGGTTTCCCACTCCAGCAGCGCCGTGGCCATCGCATGCATCTTGTCTTGGTTGTCCTCGATCAATTTGCGCGCGATGGAATACTGCTGGTCGATGATGCGGCGCACTTCGATATCGACCTTTTGCAGCGTCGCTTCGCTCATGTTGTTCGTTTTGGTCACCGACCTGCCGAGAAACACCTCGCCTTCGTTTTCAGCATAGACCATCGGGCCGAGCGCGTCGGTCATGCCGTAGCGCGTCACCATGTCGCGCGCCAGGGCGGTCGCGCGCTCGAAATCATTGCTGCCGCCGGTCGTCATCTGGTTCATGAACACTTCCTCGGCGATCCGGCCGCCGAACAGCATGCTGATCTGGCTGAGCATGTACTCGCGGTCGTAGCTGTAGCGGTCCTGCGCCGGCAGGCTCATCGTCACGCCCAGGGCGCGGCCGCGAGGAATGATCGTGACCTTGTGCACCGGATCGCACTTCGGCAGCAGCTTGCCAAGCAGCGCGTGGCCGGATTCGTGGTAGGCGGTGTTGCGGCGCTCTTCCTCGGGCATGACCATGCTCTTGCGCTCGGGGCCCATGAGGATTTTGTCCTTGGCTTTCTCGAAATCCTGCATCTCGACGGTGCGGGCGTTGCGCCGCGCCGCCATGAGCGCCGCTTCGTTGCACAGGTTGGCCAGGTCGGCGCCCGACATGCCGGGCGTGCCGCGCGCAATGATGCTCGAATTCACATCCTGGCCGAGCGGCACCTTGCGCATGTGCACGTTGAGGATTTGCTCGCGGCCGCGAATATCGGGCAGCGTCACATACACCTGGCGGTCGAAGCGGCCCGGACGCAGCAAGGCCGCATCCAGGATGTCGGGGCGGTTGGTGGCGGCGACCACGATCACGCCGACATTGGTCTCGAAGCCGTCCATCTCGACGAGCATCTGGTTGAGCGTCTGCTCGCGCTCGTCGTTGCCGCCGCCGACACCCGCGCCGCGCTGGCGGCCGACGGCGTCGATCTCATCGATAAAGATGATGCAGGGCGCGTTTTTCTTGGCGTTGTCGAACATGTCGCGCACCCGTGCGGCGCCGACGCCCACGAACATCTCGACGAAATCGGAACCTGAAATCGAGAAAAAAGGCACTTTGGCTTCACCGGCGATGCCCTTGGCGAGCAGGGTTTTTCCGGTGCCGGGAGGACCCACGAGCAGCAGGCCGCGCGGAATGCGGCCGCCGAGCTTCTGGAACTTGGCCGGGTCTTTCAGAAAATCGACCACTTCCTTGACTTCTTCCTTGGCCTCATCGCAGCCGGCGACGTCGGCGAAAGTAACCGGATTGGTCGATTCATCGAGCATGCGGGCCTTCGATTTGCCGAAGCTGAAGGCGCCACCCTTGCCGCCGCCCTGCATCTGCCGCATGAAATAGACCCACACGCCGATCAGCAGCAGCATCGGGCCCCAGCTGACCAGCAGCGTCATCAAAAGCGAGCCTTCTTCGCGCGGCTTGACATCGAACTTGACGTCGTTGGCGATCAGGTCGCCGACCAGGCCGCGGTCGAGATACGTCGCTGTGGTGCGGATTTTGCGGTCGTCGGTCGTGGTGGCGATGATTTCAGTGCCGCCCTGTCCCTCGGCGATGGTCGCGGTCTTGATTCGCTTGCCGCGAACTTCCTCGAGGAATTCGGAATAACCCAGGTAATTGGAGCCGCCGCCGCCACGCGCGTCAAATTGCTTGAACACGGTGAACAGCACCATGGCGATCACCAGCCAGATTGCAATTTTGGAAAACCACTGATTATTCAAGGACCACTCCAATATAAAAAGCCAAAGCCGTTGACATTACAAATGTGTCTGATTTTAGGCGTTTCAAGGCTCAAGCAACCCTGGCCACGCTCCAGCCCTTGGCATGAAGCGGGTTTAACCCAAGATTCATAAATTCGCAAGGTGCGGCTTCAATGAAGCGTTAGAGCGCCTTGCCGCCGAAATTTTTCAGACCCCTGCCCATCAGGAAAGTTTCAGACGAACTGGCCCTGGACGCTTTGGGCTTGATTCTTTTGACCAGCTTGAACGATTCGCGAAACAGCGCCACCAGCTCGTCGTAGCCGGTGCCGTGAAAAAGCTTGACGACCAGCGCGCCATCGGGCTTCATCCGGTTTTGCGCGAAATCCACCGCCAGTTCGACCAAGTGCGCGATGCGCGCCGCGTCGGCCGATTCGATTCCCGACAAATTGGGCGCCATGTCCGAGATCACCAGATCGACCTTGTCCGGCCCTGTGTCGCCAGCCAGCGCCTGCTCGAGCCTGTGCAGCACCTCGGGCTCGCGAAAGTCGCCCTGGATGAACAGCACGCCCTCGATGGGCTCCATCGGCAGCAGGTCCAGGCCGATGATCAGGCCATCGAGCTCGCCCACCGCCGCGCCCGCCGGCGAGAGCTTGCGCCTGACATACTGGCTCCAGGCTCCGGGGGCGCTGCCCAAGTCGACCACGCGGTCGCCTGGCTTGATCAGGCCGAGCGTTTCGTCGATTTCCTTCAATTTATAAGCGGCCCGGGCACGGTAACCGTCCCGGCGCGCCTGCTTCACGTAGGGGTCGTTGATATGGTCGTGCAACCAGGCCTTGTTGACTTTTTTGCCCTTCGAGCCTGTTTTGGCTGTCGGTTTTTCGGCGGCTTGGGGGCTTCCGTTGCTTTTTACGGCGGCATTTGATTTCATGCCGCCATTGTCCGCTTGCGGTCTACCGGATAATTAGGCATGGCTCAAATACACCTCACTCCCGCCCAGCGCAAAGACCATCGCGCCGACGCGCACCATCTCGATGCGGTCGTGATGATCGGCTCGGATGGCCTGACCGAAGGCGTTAGAAAAGAAATCGGCGCCGCGCTCGATGCCCATGGCCTCATAAAAGTACGCGTTCAATCGGACGACAGGCCGGGCCGCGAAGCGCTGTTCCAGGCGCTGGCCGACGAGCTCGACGCCGCGCCCATCCAGCATATCGGCAAGCTGCTGGTGCTGTGGCGGCCGATTCCCGAAAAAGAGAAAAAGGTCAATGAGTACCGGATGGCCGGCCCGCGCGACGTCAAGGTGCTGAAGAACAGTTCGCGCTACGGCCAGCGCCCCGAGGTCAAGACGCTGCGGGTGCTGGGCAACCAGCGCCTGACGCCTGGCGGCACCGTCAAGCGCTCCAAGCCCAAGCAGCGCAGCGTGAAGAAGCGCGCGCAAGACTGATTTTGCAGCCGCCGTGCTTCTTCGCTCGCGCTTGTCAAGCCGGCAGCCCTTTAGATTTGGCCTTTGTCCCACAGCTAGACACCATGAACAATCCACTCCTCGACTTTTCCGGCCTTCCTCTTTTCGACCGAATTCTGCCCGAGCATGTCGGCCCGGCGGTCGATGATCTGCTGGCGCAGGCCGAAGCCGCGTTGGCGCAAGTGACGGCTAGCGATTTTCCGGCGACCTGGAACGGCATCGCCGGCGTGCTCGACGTGGCTACCGAGAAGCTGGGCCGCGCCTGGGGCGCCGTCGGTCATCTGAACAGCGTCGCCGACACGCCCGAACTGCGCGCCGCCTACAACGCGGCGATGCCCAGGGTCACCGAATTCTGGACTCGGCTGGGCGCCGACGAACGCCTCTACGCCAAGTACAAGGCAATCGACGTCGCCATGCTCAACGCCGAGCAGCGCCAGGCGCACAAGAATGCGATGCGCAATTTTGTGTTGTCGGGCGCCGAGCTCACCGGCGAGTCGAAGCAACGCTTTGCAAAAATCCAGGAGCGCCAGGCCGAGCTGAGCCAGAAATTCAGCGAAAACGCGCTCGACGCCACCGACGCCTTCGCCTACTACGCCAGCGAAGCCGAGGTGGCCGGCGTTCCGGCCGATGTGCTGCACACCGCGCGCGCGCAGGCCGAGGCCGAGGGCAAAACCGGCTGGCGGCTCAGCCTGAAAATGCCAAGCTACCTGCCGGTGATGCAATTCGCCCACAGCAGCGCGTTGCGCGAAACGCTCTACAAGGCCTATACGACGCGCGCCAGCGACCAGGCGCCCGCGCAATTCAGCCAATTCGACAACAGCGCCGTGATGCGTGAAATCCTGGCGCTGCGGCAGGAGGAAGCCAGGCTGTTGGGTTACGCCAATTTCGGCCAGCTCTCGCTTGTCGCCAAGATGGCGAAGTCGCCCGAGGAAGTCGTCGCTTTCCTGCGCGACCTGGCCCGCCGCGCCCGCCCCTATGCGGAAAAAGACATCGCCGACCTGCGCGCCTTCGGCGCGGAGCAATTGAATCAGCCCGACCCGCAGCCCTGGGACTACGCCTATATCGGCGAAAAGTTGAAGGAGGCGCGCTACGCCTTCAGCGAGCAGGAAATCAAGCAGTATTTCCCCGCGCCAAAGGTGCTCGACGGGCTGTTCCGGATTGCCGAAACGCTGTTCGAGGTCGCGATTCGGCCCGACTCGGCACCCGTCTGGAAGCCGGGCGTCGAGTTCTACCGCATCGAGCGCGGCGGCCAGCTGCTCGGCCAGTTCTACCTCGACCTGCCGGCCCGCACCGGCAAGCGCGGCGGCGCCTGGATGGACGATGTGCGCGCCCGCTGGCTGCGCCCCGACACCGGCACGCTGCAAACGCCGGTCGCGCACCTGGTGTGCAATTTCGCCGAGGGCGCCGCCGGCAAGCCGGCCTTGCTGACGCACGACGACGTCACGACGCTGTTTCATGAGTTCGGCCACGGCCTGCACCACCTTTTGAGCCAGGTCAACGAGCACGATGTCTCGGGCATCAGCGGCGTCGAGTGGGACGCGGTCGAGCTGCCGAGCCAGTTCATGGAGAATTTCTGCTGGGAGTGGGACGTGCTCAAGCACATGACCGCGCAGGTCGATACCGGCGCGCCGCTGCCGCGCGCATTGTTCGAGAAAATGCTCGCCGCGAAGAATTTCCAGAGCGGCATGCAGACGCTGCGCCAGGTCGAGTTTTCGCTGTTCGACATGCTGCTGCACACCTCGCACAACCCGGATGACGACCCGATGGCGCTGCTCGGCGAAGTGCGCCGCGAGGTCGCGGTGATTTCGGCGCCGGCCTACAGCCGCACGCCGCACACCTTCAGCCATATCTTTTCGGGCGGCTATGCGGCCGGCTACTACAGCTACAAATGGGCCGAGGTGCTGTCGGCGGACGCGTATGCCGCTTTTGAGGAAACCGCCGCGGCGTCGTCGGGGGCGGACCATGACACAGGCAAGACAACCGTCACGGTCGAAACCGGACGAAAATACCGCCGCGCGATCCTGGAAGCCGGCGGCAGCCGCCCGGCCATGGAGTCGTTCAAGGCCTTCCGGGGGCGCGAGCCGTCGCTCGATGCGCTGCTGCGCCATCAGGGAATGGCTTGAAAGCCTGAAAATAGCGCATAAACCACAAAGGCCTCTGAGGAGACATCATGAAATCAAACATTGTTGTTGAATTTTCGAAGCCCAAAGCCTTGCTGGCCTTGGGCCTCGCCGCCGGCGCTTTGGCGTTTCCGCCGGCGCAAGGCCAGCAGGTCTACCGCATCGTGGGTCCCGATGGCAAGACAAGCTTTTCCGATCTACCACCGCCGGCTGCCTCCAACGGCAACGCCAGCGTCGGCACGACGACCCGCGCCGTCGCTGCAAGCAACACCCCTGCGGCCGGTCTGCCGTTTGAACTGCGGCAGGTCGCCAGCAAATA
>CAXSGT010000105.1:0-10828 GCA_964236835.1 uncultured Polaromonas sp. | reverse complement strand
TGAACTTGTAGCCGCGGCGGTACTCGAACTTGTCCACCGCCTTCATCAGGCCGATATTGCCTTCCTGGATCAGGTCGAGAAATTGCAAGCCGCGGTTGGTGTACTTCTTGGCGATCGAAATCACCAGCCGCAGGTTCGCCTCGATCATTTCCTTCTTCGCGTCGCGCGAATTCGACTCGCCCTCGTTCATCCGCTTGTTGATGTCTTTCAAATGCCCCAGCGGCACGACGACGCGCGCCTGCAGCTCGCCGAGCTTGGTCTGCAGCTCCTGGATCGGCGGAATGTTGCGCGCCATCACGGTGCTCCACGGCTTGCCGGCGGCGACCTGCTTTTCGACCCACTTCAGGTTCAGCAGATTCGGCGGGAAGTCCTTGACAAAGGTTTCCTGCGGCATGCCGCATTTCTCGACGATGATGCGGCGCAGTTCGCGCTCTTTCTTGCGCACGTCGAGCACCTGGCCGCGCAGCAGGTCGCACAGCTTTTCAATCGTCTTGGCGGTAAAGCGCACCGTCATCAGCTCTTCGCTCAGCGCTTTCTGCGTCGTCGCATACGTCGGCGAGCCGTAGCCTTCCTTGTCGTAGGTCGCGTGGATCGTCTCGAACAGCTCGGCGACCTTGTCGAAGCGCGTCAGCGCTTCTTTTTTCAGCTCTTCGAGCTTTTTCGTCAGCGCCTTGGAGCCGCCCTTGCCGTCGTCGTCATCGTCCTCGTCGAACTCGTCGAAGTCTTCCTCGGCGACATAGTCGTCGGCCTCGTTCGGATTGGAAAAGCCATCGACCACGGTGGAAATGACGATCTTGCCGTCGCGGATCTCGTCGGCCAGCCGGATGATCTCGGCAATCGTCGCCGGGCTTTCCGAGATGGCTTCCATCATTCGCATCAGGCCGCCCTCGATACGCTTGGCGATCTCGATCTCGCCCTCGCGCGTCAGCAGCTCGACGGTGCCCATCTCGCGCATGTACATGCGCACCGGGTCGGTGGTGCGGCCGAATTCGCTGTCCACGGTGGACAGCGCCGCTTCGGCCTCTTCCTCGGCTTCTTCTTCGGTCGCGACGGTCGCGCCGGTGTTGTTCAGCAGCAGGGTTTCGGCGTCGGGCGCCTGCTCATAGACCGCCACGCCCATGTCGTTGAGCATGTTGATGACGACTTCGAGCGTTTCGGCGTCGACCAGCTTGTCGGGCAGGTGGTCGGAAATCTCGCCGTGCGTCAGGTAGCCGCGTGTTTTACCGAGCTTGATCAGGGTTTTCAGGCGAACCCGGCGCTTCAGGATGTCTTCTTCGGACAGGACGGTCTCGTCCAGGCCGAACTCCTTCATCAGCGCGCGTTCCTTGGCCTTACTGATCTTCATTCGCAGCGGCTTGACCTTTTCGGCCGCCGCCTCGACCGCTGCTACGGGTTCCTCGGCGAATTCGGCTTCGATGTCCGACAGGTCTTCCTCGCCCTCGATCGCAATGCCTTTGGGGCCGCCGCCTTTATCACCGCTTTGCTCGCCACCCGCCAAGGGGACAGTCGCTTCGGGACCGCCGGCTTTCAACGGCCGGCCGGCTTTCTTTTTCGCTGGCGCGGCGGCTTTTGGCAAGGCGTCGGCGGCTTCGAGAATCTGGGTCGGGGTGGCATGGACCGGCACGGCAGGAACTTTTTTCAATGGCATATCGGCTTTTGTGGTCTTCAAGGGCTTTTTGTTCACGGGCGCATGAAAGGAGCTGGTTTCAACAGATATGGCGATTTGTTCAGGATTTTCAACCTTGACGGCTGCCGCCGACGGCTTCGCAGCGTTGCCGGAAGCGGTTTTCACCGGGTTCGCCGCTGCCTTGGCCGAAGGCCGCGCCGCGAACTTCGGCGGCGACTGGGCGGCATGGGAAGAATTCACCAGCTTCGAAGCGGCCGCGGTGGATGCGCTCGACGGCTGAGCGGGCGTGGACTTGGCAAAAGGCATGAGACGACCTCCAGTGATCGAAAGGGCGGGCTCGCCAGCGATGCGTCACCGGTCGGCAAAGGGCCGATACGCATCCGACGCCGGGCGAGTGTCAAAAAACTGGCAACGAAACTCTAGGGCGCGCCAGGGTCAAAGCGATAAAAATTAGCGGCGGCCAATTTAAACGAATAAGAAAGGGCTGTGAAGCCATGCGAACCGCATGGCGCCTGACTTTTTGCGCAAGCTGTCGGGCGAACATTTGGGATGCGGTCCTTGCAAAAATTGGCCGTCTTTTGAGGATCTTCCCTTGGCTGAAAGGGGGCCGGTATCGGAGGTGCCGCTGTCGCGCTTGCGCTGCAATATCGGATTATACCGTGGCAGGCCGCAAAATGCCAGGATTCATGCGGTGTCCGGCGGTGTTTTTTCACCGCGCGATTGCGCCAGCAACTCGCGCAAGCGCTCCAGAACCGCCGGCTCGCCGGAGGCTCGGGCCACCAGTTCGGCGATTTCGCTCGATCGCCTCTGCTGCTCGAGCTGCGCCAGAATGCTGCGGATTTCGCCCCAGTCGGTCTCGACGCCCTCGAGCGTCTCGGCGAACCGGGCGACGGCATGGTGTTCATGTGGATGGCCGCGCAGCGCTTCGCGCAGCGCGGCCCAGAGTTGCGGCCCATGCTCGTGCAACTGGCTCTCCAGCCAGGCGAAAAGCGGCCCATGCGGCGCCGGCAGTCCCAAAAGCAAGGCGTGCTCGTCGGCGCCGAGCCGGTCCCAGCCTTGCGGCTCGATGAGCAGCACCTTGAGCACCCGGTCTTCCCGGCTCGCCGGCAGGATGCGCCCCGTGACACGGCGCGGTGCGCGTCCGGCGCCGACGGCCGGGGCGGCGGACTCGCCGGGCCGCGCCCGCGCCGGCGGGAAATGCGGCTCCGGCGCGCCGCGGCCGGCGTCCGGGCGCGGGTCGATCGAGTAGCCGGCAAATTCCGGCATGCCTTGATCGGGGTCGTTGTTCGTCAGCGTTTCAGGCGTTTCAGGCTTTGCCGGCGGGCGCGTGCTGCTACTGTTTTTATAGCCTGTCTTGCGCGCGCCAGCGGCGTTTTGCCAGAGCTGGCGCAACTCGCGGCTGTCGATCATGACGCGCTCGGCGATCTCGGCGAGCAGCTGCGGCTTGAGTGCGCCTTCAGGCAGCGCGCTCCACAGCCCTCGGGCGTTGCTCGCCATGCGGGCGCGGCCCTCGGCGGTGTCGAGGTCGCAGCCTTCGCCGGCGGCGTCAAGCAGAAAACGGCTCAGCGGCACCGCCTTGGCGATCTGCTCGGCGAAGCCTTCCCGGCCATGCTCGCGGATGAAGCTGTCCGGGTCGTGTTCGGCGGGCAGAAACAAAAACTTGACGCTGCGCACATCGCTGGCCAGCGGCAGCGCGGCGTCGAGCGCCTTGCGCGCGGCGCGCCGGCCGGCGCTGTCGCCGTCGAAGCTGAACACTACCGCGTCGGTGAAGCGAAACAGCTTTTGTACATGCTCGCCCGTGCAGGCCGTTCCCAGCGTGGCGACGGCGTTGCCGAAACCGAGCTGCGCCAGCGCCACCACGTCCATGTAGCCTTCGGTGACGAGCGCATAGCCGTGCTCGCGCAAGGCAGTGCGCGCCTCGAACAGGCCGTACAGCTCGCGGCCCTTGCTGAAGACCGGCGTTTCGGGCGAATTCAGGTATTTCGGCTTTTCCTCGCCCAGCACCCGGCCGCCGAAACCGATGCATTCGCCCTTGACGCTGCGAATCGGAAACATGACCCGGTCGCGAAAACGGTCATAGCGCTTGGCTTCGCCGCCCGCGTTTTCTTCGCCCGCCTCGCCGGCGATGACCAGGCCGCTTTCGACAAGCAAGGGGTCGTTGTAGTCGGGAAACACGCTGGCCAGGCCGCGCCAGCCCTCGGGCGCATAGCCCAGGCCGAAGGTCTTGGCGATTTCGCCGGTCACGCCGCGGCGCTTGAAATAGTCGATCGCGCGCTCCGAGCCGCGCAGGTTTCTGATGTAAGCCGACGCGGCTTTTTCCAGCACGCTGGTGAGCGTCGCCTGCTGCGCGCGCAGGTTCGCGGCGCGGGCGCGGTCCTGCGGCGACATATCGTCTTCGGGCACCCGCAGGCCATATTGCTGCGCCAGGTCTTTCACCGCTTCGATAAACGTCATTCCGGCGTGCTCGATCAGAAAACCGATCGCGTTGCCGCTCTTGCCGCAGCCGAAGCAGTGAAAAAACTGCTTCGCCGGGCTGACGCTGAAGGACGGCGATTTTTCAGCGTGGAACGGGCACAGGCCCATGAAGTTGGCGCCGCCTTTTTTCAGCTGCACATGGCGCCCAACGATATCGACGATGTCGGCGCGCGCCAGCAGCTCCTGGATGAATGATTGGGGAATGGCCATGTGTCAGGGGGTTGAGGGTCAATTTAAGCATAGCGACCCGCCGTCCGGGGCGTTGCCCGGTAGGCCGGCGCCACGGCCCGCCGCGCATAATCGGCGCAACTTATCCAGCCGCCCGGCGCCATGCCGGCCAATCTTTTCATGACGCTCGAACCGCAGGCCGCTTACGTGCTCAGCCATCCCGGCGCTTTCGCGCTGCGCGTGCTCAAGGGCTTTCGCGCCAACCAGGGGCTGCTGCTGGCCGGCGCCGTCGCGTATTACGCCTTGCTGTCGATCATCCCGCTGCTGATTCTGATCGCCATCGCGCTGTCGCACGTCATCGACCAGGGCGTGCTGCTCGAGTCGCTGGGCCGCTATATCGGCTGGCTCGCGCCGGGGCAGTCGGGTTTTATCGTCGGCGAGCTGGCCAATTTTCTGAAGCACCGGGAGGTCATGGGCTGGGTGCTCCTGGCGACGATGCTGTTTTTCAGCTCGCTGGCTTTTACCGTGCTGGAGAACGCGATGTCGGT
This sequence comes from uncultured Polaromonas sp., assembly GCA_964236835.1. Classification (GTDB taxonomy): domain Bacteria; phylum Pseudomonadota; class Gammaproteobacteria; order Burkholderiales; family Burkholderiaceae_C; genus Polaromonas. The sequence goes on along the minus strand of CAXSGT010000105.1, from coordinate 6,010 downwards.
GATTTTCCTGCACCGTGTGGCGATCCGGCGCCGGCATTTCCTGGCGTCGGCGGTGCTGCCCTACTGCTACATCGTCTGCCTGGGACTGGGCTTTCTGGTGGTGACGCTGGTGGCGGGCACGTTCGAGGCGCTGGGCGACAAAACGCTGGAGTTCCTGGGCATGCGCTGGTCGCTGAGCGGGTTTTCAGGATTGCTGCTTTACCTGCTCGGCCTGGCGGGCGAGATCTTCGTGCTGACCTCGGTGTACCTGGTGATGCCGGTCGGCCGGCTGTCGCTCAGGCATGCGCTGATCGGCGGCGTCGCGGCGACTTTCTTCTGGGAAGTGACGCGCCGCGTGCTGGTCTGGTACTTCGCCACGCTGTCGCAGGTCGGCGTGGTCTATGGCTCGCTCACCACCGCCATCGTCGTGCTCTTCAGCCTGGAAATCGGCGCCACGCTGCTGCTGATGGGCGCGCAGGTGATTTCCGAATACGAGCGCATCGGCACGGCCGAGCGGAACGCGCCGGCCAAGCCGCTGCGAACCGGCTAGCGGCGTGCCGGCAACGGGGTTGCTATTAAAAATATAGCTATATATGCCCGTGGCACTAGCGAAAAAGCCGTTTTTTACTGTCAATCGCCGAGCACCACGCCCTCGCGCCGGGGGTCGGCGCCGCCGAGCCACACTGGCGCGCCGCGCGCCAGGCCGCGGCTGATCGCCTGCAAGCCGCTGGTCAGCGGCACCTCGCGCACATCGGCGCCATGCGCCCGCAAGGCTTGCAGGGCGGCCGGCGCGAGGCGGTTCTGCTCGAGCAGCAGGGTTTCGTCCCGCAGCGCGAAATTGGGCAGGTCGATCGCCTGCTGCGGCGTCATACGCCAGTTCAGCACGCCGTACAGCGCCTTCGACGTGAAATGGATGATCAGCTCGCCGCCCGGGCTGCCGGCGCTCAGCACCAGCTCGCCGCTGGCCTTGTCGAACACCAGCGTCGGCGCCATCGACGAGCGCGGCCGCTTGCCGGGCTGCACCCGGTTGGCGACCGGCCGGCCGGCGGCATCGGCCGGCGCGAAGCTGAAGTCGGTGAGCTCGTTGTTGAGCAAAAAGCCGCCCGCCTTGCCGGTGCCGCCGTCGGTCATCAGGCGCGAGCCGAACTGGCTTTCGATCGTCGTCGTCATCGCCAGCGCGTTGCCGAACGCATCGACGATGCTGATGTGCGAGGTGCCGTGCTCGGGCTGCCAGGGCATGGGCGCGTAAGCCGTCGCGACGCTTCCGGGCGCGCCGGGCTGGACGGTTTTCATGCGCGCGCCGGCCGCGTCGATCAGCCGGGCGCGCTCGGCCAGATAGCCTGGCTCCAGCAGGCTCGTCCAGCCGCCGCCGGGCGGCCGCACGAAGTCCGGGTCGCCGATGTAGAGCGCGCGGTCGGCCAACGCAAGCCGCGCCGTTTCGCTGTAGAGATGCAGCCAGTCGGCCGAGGGCGCCAGGCCGGCCGTCCCAGGCGCGCCGCCCCTGCCGGCGGCCAGCGGCAGCGACCGCGCGGGCGTGTGGCTCAGGATCCCCAAAATCTGCCCGATGGCGATGGCGCCCGAGCCCGGCGGGGCATGCCGCAGACGGCATAGTCGCGGCCCAGCGCGCTGTAGTCGAAGCACAGCGGCGCGCGTACCTTCGCCTGGTAGCCGGCCAGATCGCCCAGCGCCAGCCGGCCCGGATTGCCGGGATGGCCCCACACCTTGCCGACGATCGCCTCGGCGATCGGGCCGGCCTGCAGCGCGGCCGGCCCCTGGAGGGCGATCTGGCGCAGCACGTCGGCCAGCGCCGGGTTGCGCAAGGTCGAGCCGACTGCCACCGGCGCGCCGCCCGGTTGATAGAAGTAGCCGGCGGCGGTGGCGTCGCCCTTGAGGTATTTTTCGTCCCTGAGCAGCGTGTTGAGCCGCGCGCCGACCGCAAAACCGTGGTCGGCCAGCCCGATCGCCGGCTCGAACAGCCGCGCCCACGGCAGCCTGCCGTGCCGCGCGTGCGCCAGCGCCAGCATGGCGACCGTGCCGGGCGCGCCCACCGAGCGGCCGCCGACCACGGCGGCGGCAAACGGCATCGGCGTGCCGTCGGCGCCGAGAAATAAATTTTCATCGGCCGCCGCCGGCGCGGTTTCGCGGCCGTCGAAGGCTTCGACGACATGGCTTCGGCCGTCGGCATGCAGCAAGAACGCACCGCCGCCGATGCCGCTCGACTGCGGCTCGACCAGCGCCAGCACCATCTGCACCGCGATGGCGGCGTCGACCGCCGAGCCGCCGGCCTTGAGCATCCGCAGCCCCGCGTCGGCCGCCAGCGGATTGGCCGCGGCGACGGCGAAAGTCGCGTTCGTCCAGCCGGGCTTGGCGCTGTAGCCCGACGCGGCTTCGGGCTGCGGCGGGGCGGTCGCTTGAGGCGGACCCAGCGCGACGGTCGAATCCGCGCAGGACGCGAGCAGCACTGCGAAAGCAATGACGGCACGAGCCGGGACGCGTTTCATGCAATTTCCTCCAGCACAGACGCCTTGCAGCTTAAAAAGCATGGTCGGTGAATTACCGGCTGGCGTTTTTTCAGGGTTCACTCGGGCTTGACGCCAGTGGCCTTGATCAAGCCGCCCCAGAGCGCGATTTCGCTTTTGATGAATTGCTGCGCGCTTTCCACCGTGCCGGCGCGCGGGTAGGTGCCGACGGCGCGAAATTTCTCGATCACGTCGGGCGCGCTGACGGTGTCGTTGATTTCCCGGTTCAGCCGAGTCAGTATGGTTTTCGGCGTGCCCTTGGGGGCGATCATGGCGAACCAGCCATAGACGTTCAGGCCTGGAACGGTGTCTTTGGCAAGCGGAATGCCTTCCAGGCCCGGCAGCACGGTTTCGGAAGCCGAGGCGAGGGCGCGCAGCCGTCCGCTTTTTATCAGCTGGATCACTGGGCCGACGCCATCGACAAACATCTGCACCTGGCCGCCGATCACCGCCTGCACGCCCTGGCCAGAGGTGGCAAAAGGCACGATCTGAAAACTGGCGCCGCTTTTGGCCGCCAGCAGCTCATTGGCCAGATTGGGAATGGAGCCGCGGCTCGAGCTGCCCATCGCGACTTTCCCAGGTGCTGACTTTGCGATGGCAATCGCCTCCGCGAGCGTTTTGGCGGGAAAGTCGATATTGCTGACATAAAGCATCGGCGACGCGCCGACGGTGCCGATGACCTCAAAGTCGCGGACGATGTCGAAATTTGCGTTTTTATACACCAGCGGCGTCACAGTCGCCGCCGCCGCTTGCACCAGCGTCAGCGTGTAGCCGTCGGGCGCGGCCTGCTTGAGCTGGTTGATCCCAAGCAGGCCATTGGCGCCGACCCGATTTTCAACAATCACAGGCTGGCCCAATGTTCGCCCGAGCCGGTCGCTGATGATTCGGGCGATCTGGTCGGGCGCGCTGCCGGGACCGGCCAGTACCAAGAGCCTGATCGGTTTTTGCGGCCAGGCCTGGGCCTGGGGCTGCGCCGCGGGGGCGAGCCCAAAGGCGCCGAGCGCCAGTCCCAGAAACCCAATACGCAACGCCCTGCGACGGCCGATCGGCTGCCAGATCTGCGCAACAGTTATCCTGAGGCTCTTTATCCTCACTGGCGCATGTGTTGTTGATTTCATGTTGTCTCTCTAGTTGATCGATGCCAACGATAAAGCCGGCTTCGATTCTTGCCCAGTGGGCGGCCGGCATAGCTAAAATTATTGCCGGGCATAGCGGAAAGGTCGATCTTAATTTCCCGCCGGTGCCGCACGCACTTTTGAAAGCCCACAGTGTGAACCCAGCGGTGCGAGAGCGCGAACCTTGCCGCCAAACGACGAGACTCCAATGACTGCCTTTATCGACGTGCACCACCACTTGCTGCCTGACTTTTATGTAGCGGCGGTAGGCCGCGCCGCCATCACCAGCATTGCACCGAAATATTCCAGCGTGTCGCTGGAGTGGACGCCGCAGAAGTCGCTCGACGAGATGGACCGCAACGGCGTCGCGGCGGCACTGCTGTCGTTGTCGGCGCCGGGTTTGTGGTTTGGCGATCAGGCGGCGACGACGCGCCTGGCGCGCCGCTGCAACGACTACATGGCGCAACAAATCGTGCTGCAGCCGGACAGGTTCGGCATGTTCGCGGCCTTGCCGCTGCCGGACGCAGAAGCGAGCCTGGCGGAAATCCGCCATTCGGGCGACGACTTGCGGTGCGACGGCTTCGGCCTGCTCAGCAGCTACGGAAACCGCTACTTGGGCGACCAGGCTTTCGCGCCGGTGTTCGACGAACTCAACCGGCGCCATGCCGTCGTTTTTATCCACCCCACCGCGTCGGACGCCTGCCGCCATTTGATGCCCGACCTCCCGGTGTCGATCATCGAGTTTCCGTTCGACACGACGCGCGCGGCGATGAGCTTGCTCTACAGCGGAACGCTGCTGCGCTGCCCCAACATCCGGTTCATTTTTTCCCATGCGGGTGGCGCCATCCCGTATCTGGCGCACCGCATGGCAAGACTCGACGCACAGGAAGAATATGCGAAATACACGGCCGGCGGCGCATTGAAACTGCTGCAGCGGCATTACTACGACACGGCGCTGTCGGCCAACGCCCCTGCATTGGCCGCGCTCGAGGCGTTCGTTCCCTTGAGCCAGGTCCTGTTCGGCAGCGATTTTCCTTTCGCTCCCGGCATGATGGGAAAGACGATCGCCAGCCTGGCCGCGCATAAGTTCGGCAGCCCGGCGTCGGCACGGATCGAGCGCGACAACGCATTGGGATTGTTCCCGCGGTTCGGGCAAATTCGTGCAGCAGGCCAGCCTGAAGCGGGGGCGTTGTGAAAAACGATGTGACGGCTCAGGACGAGCGGGCGCTGCGCGTCGAGCTGGCGGCTTGCTACCGCATCTTCGCCATGCTCGGCTGGACCGAGCTGATCTACAACCACATTTCGGTCAGGGTGCCAGGGCCCGAACTGCATTTTTTGATCAACCCGTTCGGCCTGCACTACTCCGAAGTCACGGCGTCGAATCTCGTGAAAATCAACCAGCTGGGCGACAAGGTCGGCGATTCTTCAGCCCGGGTCAATCCGGCCGGCTTCATGCTGCATTCGGCGATCCACGGCGGCATCGAAGGCGCTCACTGCGTAATGCACACCCACACCACCGCAGGCTGCGCCGTCGCGTGCAGCGCAGGCGGCCTTTCGATGGACAACTTCTACAGCGCCCAGTTGCACGGCCGCGTTGCCTACCATCGGTTCGAAGGCATCACGGTGCACGCCGAAGAAGGGCCGCGTGTGCTCAAGTCCATCGGGCAGGCGCGCGCAGTGATTTTGCGCAACCACGGTTTGCTATCCTGGGGTTCGGGCCTGGCCGAGGCATTCGCCTATCTCTGGACCTTGCAGCGCGCGTGTGAAATTCAGGTGGCGGGCGCCGCACTCGGTGCCACCGTGCCGATACCCGATGCCGTACAGCGCCAGGCCAGCGCGGATGCGCTGCAGTTCGATCCCCGCTACGGCGGTGGCCGCGACGTTTTCGCGGCGCTGGTGCGCCAGGTCGAGCGCATCGACCCCAGCTACAAAAACTGAGAAATGATCCTAGAAACGGCAATCGGGTGCATAGCGCTCTCACCCATCAGGTGAACATGATCGAGAAGCGGGAAAGGTCAATATGCATGCGGTTGTCCTGAAATTTGCAAGCGGTCAACTGCCGTTTCTAGGATGAAGGTCTGCATCTATGGCCTGGGAGCGATTGGCGGCCTGATGGCGGGGCGGCTGGCGCTTGGCGGTACGCAGACCTGCGCCGTCGCACGCGGCGCAACGCTCGAAGCCGTCCGCAGCGATGGCCTGACGCTGATCGAGCAGGACGGTTTCGACACTACCCGGCAGGTGCGGCTGACTGTCTCGGACCGGCCGGGTGAACTTGGCCCCCAAGATTTGGTCGTCATCGCGGTAAAGCACGGCGGCTTGGCTTCGGTGGCGCAGCACATTTCACCGCTGCTTGGCGCCGACACGGCGGTGTTGACCGCGATGAACGGCATTCCCTGG
>CAXSGT010000104.1:0-11031 GCA_964236835.1 uncultured Polaromonas sp. | reverse complement strand
CGAGCATGTAGCTCACGCCGCTCGGCACGCGCAGGTTGTCTTCGAGCACGTAGTATTCGCCCTCGCCGCTCGCATCGGGCGCGCGCACGATGTCGATGCCGCTGATGTGCGAATAGATGTTGCCCGGCACGTTGACGCCGATCATCTCGGGGCGGAACTGCTCGTTTTGCATGATCTGCCCGGCTTCGATGATGCCGGCCTTGACGATTTCCTGCTCGTGATAGACGTCGTGCAAAAAGCGGTTCAGCGCCGTCACGCGCTGCACCAGCCCGCGCTCCATGCGCTGCCATTCATCGGCGGGAATGATGCGCGGAATCAAATCGAACGGAATCAGGCGCTCGGTGCCGGCGCCGTCCTCGTCCTTGTCGCCGTAGACGGCGAAGGTGATGCCGACGCGCCGGAAAATCATTTCGGCCTCGGCGCGGCGATCCTGCATGACGTTGGCTGGCTGCCTGGCCAGCCAGCGCTGGTAGTTTTCGTAGTGGCCGCGAACGCTCGACGCGCTGGCGTTCATCTCGTCAAACATCGGCTGGCTCATACGCTTGGTTCTCCGGCAAGGTTTGCGAGGTGCAATTATTCACCCATAGCTTAGCAAGTTGTGCGCCATCAAGCCGTATCGAAAGCCTGGTTCAGCGTTCGGAGCGATGCTGCCAGTAGCGCCGGGCCGCCTCCCTCTGGCAGCCCAGCGCCGCCGGATTCGCGCTTAGCCAGGTCGCGGCGCCGCACTGCGCCGAGCGCACCAGCCGGATGCCGCGCTCGTCGTAGCGCAGGGCGACCGGCGCGGCCGGATGGCCGAAACGGTTGCGGTAGCCGGCCTGCGCCAGCGCCAGTTTCGGCTGCACGGCGTCGAGAAAAATCGCGCTCGACGAGGTCTTGCTGCCATGGTGCGGCGCCAGCAGGAAGTCCGCCTTCAGGCTGGCCGGCGATATCGAGGCGCGGGCGGCGAGTTCCGCCTCCTGCGGCGCCTCGATGTCGCCGGCCAGCAGCGCCGCGGCGCTGGCGTTCGAGATGCGCAGCACGCAGCTCATGGCGTTCGACTTGCGCGCCAGCTCATAGTCGCCAGCGGCCGGATGCAGCACCTCGAACGCCACGCCGTCCCAGACCCAGCGCTGGCCGGCCGCGCAGCGCGCCGATTTGCGCAAGCCTTGCAATTCGTGACCATCCTCGATCGAGCTGAGCAGCCTGGCCTGCGGCTGCATTGCGAGCACCGCCGGCGCGCCGCCGATATGGTCGCTGTCGCGGTGGCTCAGCATCAGCGTGTCGATGCGCTCGCCCAAAGCGCGCAGCAGCGGCACCAGCACCCGGTTGCCGGCGTCGCTTTCGCGCGAGAAGCGCGGGCCGGTGTCGTAGAGCAGCGTGTGGCTGGCGGTTCGCACCAGCACCGCGTTGCCCTGGCCGATGTCGGCCGCCAGCAGCTCGAACTGGCCGGGCACGGGGCGCGCCGGCTGCCACAGCAATACCGGCAGCAGCAAGGGAATGCCGAGCGCGCGCCAGCGCCACGGCAGCCGCATCGCGACCAGGCCGCCGCCGAGCACGCCTGCCGCGGCGCACCACAGCGGCGCCGCGGCGACGCTGAGCGAGGCCAGCGGCCAGCTTGCCAGCCACCCGAGAAACAGCGTCAGCAGCTGGGCCGTCCAGGCCGCGGCGTCCCACAGTGGTGCGTACAGCACGCCCAGCATCGCCAATGGCGTGACGCCCAGCGTGACCCACGGAATCGCGACGGCATTGGCCAGCAATCCGACCAGCGAGACCTGGTTGAACAACAGCAAGCTCAAGGGCGTCAGCGCCAGCGTGACGACCCACTGCTCGCGCGCGGACCGCGCCAGGCTCGAGAAAATCGCCGGCAGCGGCGGCGGCAGAAAACGCCCGCCCAGCCCATTTTTGGAAGAAAAAAGGCTATTTTCGCTTGACTGGCGTGGTTTTATAGCTCCTGAATCCGTAGCAAACAGCACGCCGACCGCGACAAACGATAGCCAGAAGCCGGCCTGCAGCAAGGCCCACGGATCGAGCGCCACCACGACCGCCATCGCCAGCAGCCAGGTCTGCGGCCACGGCCATTGCCGCCCGCTTTGCCGCAGCAGCACGACGGTCGCCAGCATCCAGATGGTGCGCTGCGCCGGAACACCCCAGCCCGAAAACAGTGCATACATGGCGGCAAGCAGCAGTCCGCCCAGCGCGCCCGCGCTGCTTGCCGGCAGCGCCAGGCAAAGCCGGGGCGTCAGGCCCGCCGAGCGCCGCCAGAGCTTGCCCAAAGCCAGGGACGCAACCCAGGCGAACATCGTGATGTGCAGGCCCGAAATGCTCATCAGGTGCGCCACGCCGGTGGCGCGGAACACGTCCCAGTCGGCGCGCTCGATCGCGTTCTGGTCGCCGACCACCAGCGCGGCGAGGATGCCGGCAAGCTGCCGGTCGGCGACGCGCTCGTAAATCGCTTCGCGAACCGATTGCCGGGCGCGCTCGACGGGGTGACTCCAACCGCTGGAAAGCTTGGCCGGCGGCGCGTCGCGCGGCCCGGCGCGCACATAGCCGGTCGCCTGGACGCCCTGCTCCCAGAGCCAGAGTTCGTAATCAAAACCGTGCGGATTGCTGTTGCCGTGCGGCGCTTTGAGGCGCACCGTCATGCGCCAGCGCTCGCCGGCGCGCAGCGGCTGCGGCTTGCGCTGCGACTCCAGCGCCATGTCGGAGACATCGCTGCTTTCAGCCGATGAGGCTCTCGTTTCGCGCCCGCCGAAGCCCGAATACCAGCCCAGCAGCAGTTGCGGCGGCAGCACGGCGGCCTGGCCATCGAGCCGCGCCGATTCAATTTCCAGGCGAAACCGCACCGCGTCTTCACCGATCTGCGGCATGGCAAGCACGACTCCCGTGACGGCGATGTCGCGTCCTTCGAGCGCCGGATTCAGCGCTAGAGCCTGGAACACGCCGGCGCGCCAGCCGGTCAGGCCAAAGCCCAGCAGGGCGGCGGCCATGAAAGCTAGCAGGCCCGGGCGCAAGGCGCGGCTTTGCAAGGCAACCGCGCAGCAGCCAAGCGCGGCGGCAAGCGCCAAGGTGTCGGCGTAGGCCCACCAGGGCCACAATGCGGCTTGCTGCAATTGCGCCGCGACCCCGGCGATAAAGCCTGAGAGCGCAAGTCCAAGGCTTGCGGAGCCGGCCAGAAGCCTGGTAAACCCAGAAAAACCCACGCCATGCCCCTTGATCTTGCCGCAGCGAATGCTGTCGCCGCCATTCAACGGCGTAGCGTAACGAAGTGTTTACAGGGCTTGTACGGGCAAGCGAAATACCAGCTCGGCCGCTGCGTTAATATGCAAGTTGCGGCAAGTCAATTGCTCCTTTTTTCATAGCTACTTACGCCCGACCCTATTGCGTAAATGCCATATTTATCTCATAACTTTCAGACCCCAGGCCTATGACTGCTTTTACCCACCCGGTTTACGACAGGCTCAAGGCGCTGAACATCTTGCTGCCTGAGGTCGCGATCCCCGCCGCCGCCTACCTGCCGTTCGTGCGCACCGGCAACCTGCTGTTCCTGAGCGGCCACCTGGCGAAAAAGGACGGCAAGGTCATCATCGGCCAGCTCGGCAACAGCATGACGACCGACGAAGGCCGGGCCGCCGCGCGCGCCGTCGCCATCGACCTGATGGGAACGCTGCACGCCGCCACCGGCGACCTGGGCCGCGTCAAGCGCATCGTCAAAGTCATGTGCCTGGTCAATTCGACCGCCGACTTCACTGAGCAGCACCTGGTGGCCAACGGCTGCAGCGAATTGCTCGGCGAGGTGTTCGGCGACGCCGGCGCGCACGCCCGCAGCGCGTTCGGCGTCGCGCAAATCCCGCTGGGCGCCTGCGTCGAGATCGAGCTGATCGCCGAGGTGGATGACCGGCCGGACCCACTCGCGCCGTGAGGCCGCATAAATTTCTGCTCGTGGCGGCGCTGGCCGCGAGCCTGTCGGCGAATGTGTTGCTTGCCTGGCGACACAAGCCGCAATGGCTTGGAGGGATGCTGGCCTCGTCGCCGGACCGGATCGAGGTCATCCGCACCCAGGGAGGGCTGCTTCAGGTCAGTACGATTCAATCGCCCGAGGTCTTCAGCGCGACGCGCGACCACACCATTTTCGGCCTGCCGGTCGGCCAGACGACGAGCCAGATTCGCGTTCCCGCCACGTTTGCCTACCACATCGAACTGGCGCCGGAATGGAAGATCACCGTCAGAGGCAAGGCCATCATCGTCGTCGCGCCGCGCGTCAAGCCGACGCTGCCGGTCGCCATCGACACGGCCCGACTGGAAAAGCTGACTTCCGGAGCCTGGTCGCTGCTGACCGGCAACGCCGAGCTTGAGGCACTTGAAAAGTCGATCACGCAAAGCCTTGCCGAAAAGGCGGCAAGCCCGCAATTCACCGTGCTCCAGCGCGAAGCCGCGCGCAAGACCGTGACCGAATTCGTCGCGAAGTGGGTGCTGGCACAAAAACGCTGGAAGCCTTCGGCGGGCTATGCGATTCAGGTTTTCTTTGCTGACGAGCCGCTCGAGGCTTTGCGGTCGCAGCCGCCTGCTATGGCTGTGCAGTAATTTTTTATTGCCCAAGCGATGGCAATTCAAATCAGGACACAATAATATTGCGCGCTTCTTGTAATACAATATTTTAATATTTGTAATACATTTTGGAGCTTTGTCATGCTGTCTGTGCGATTATCTCAGCCACTGGAAAGCCAGTTAACCGTTTTTTGTAACGCGCGAAACCTGACGAAATCGGCGGTGGTGCAACTCGCGCTCGAAAAGCACCTGAGCTTTACAAACAAAGCTTCACGCAGGTCGGCTGCCGCCAACCCTTTTACCGCCTTGCGCGGCATCGGCAACCGCAAATTCACCACCGAGCAAATCATGCGCATGACGCGGGGCGACGACTGGATGCAGCCATGACGCTGGTCGATAACAACGTGCTGATCGACCTGGTGCAGGACGATGCGCAATGGGCTGGCTGGTCGGAGGCGAGCCTTTTCGAGGCACAGCAAGCCGGCGCGTTAACCATTAATCCTGTTGGCTATGCTGAACTGGTGCCGGCTTTTGACAGCATGGCCGACCTGGACGGTTTCCTAAAGCGCGCCAAAATTGCAGTAAAAGCAATTTCACGCCCGGCAGCATATTTGGCAGGCGAGGCTTTTTTGCAGTACCGCAAACGCAAGGGCCTAAAGACAGGTGTGCTGGCGGACTTCTTCATAGGCGCACAGGCCCAAATCGAAGACTGGACGATTCTTACCCGCGATGCGGCACGGTACAAAACCTATTTTCCGGCTGTAAGGCTGATTTGCCCTCCAGTAGCAGGTTAGTCGCTATTAATTTAGTAGCTTTTTACCCCTGCAAACAAGGCGCTGCAAGCTTAAATGATGACTAATAGCAACAGGGAGTCTCCAAATGACGCACGGTCGTTGCAATCCGGGGACGATAAGGTCCGAATGAAATCGACCGGCTGGAAATTTCGAGCGAGCCTGTTTGTCCAGCGCTTCTGGCAGCCGACGAGCGCATGTATTTCGTGCATGCCCGGGAGCATCGCGAACGTCGCCAGCCTCGCCCACTGGGAAATCGCGCTGCGCACCGGCTTGGCCACCGGCATTCTTGTGCTGATATTGAGCTTCACGCCCTTCGTCAAGCTCTACAGCAACCGCTGGGGCAATGCGCTCGCGGTCGGCGGGCTGACCGCGCTCGGCGACGCCTACTCGCACGCGAGCCACTATGGCATCGCCTATACGGAGGCGATCGTGACCGGACTGGTCTCGGGCTTGCTGGCGCTGGTGATCGGGTATTTGATGGAAGACCGGGCGCGCCGGATTCGCACGGCATGGGCGCGGCTGTCGGGATAAGGTCGCGGGCGTCCGCCGCGCGGAAGCTTGGTCGGGCGGCTGTGAAACAATGCCTAAATGCATGCCCCATTCCACCCGGATATTGAACTCGCCAGCCGCATCATCCGTGCGTATTTGGCAGGCAGGAATGTGCGGGTCCGGCTTTTTGGCTCCCGCGCCCGGGGCGATGCGCGGACCTGGTCCGACATCGACGTGGCGGTCGAAGCGGTCCCCGCCTTGCCCGCGGGTGTCTTGTCAGCGCTGCGCGAAGCCCTAGAAGAAAGCAGTTGCCTGCTCAATGTCGATGTGCTCGACTGGAATGATGCCGATGCCGCGCTGCGCGAGTCCATAAACCGTGAAGGCATTGAATGGAGCGTTTAACCCAACGCATCCAGGTAGCCCACCGTGCTCTGGCAACCCTGCAGGAACTGATGCCCATCATTTCACCCACAGCGGTGGAGCGTGACGCCGCCATCCAGCGATTCGAATACAGCACCGAGGCGTGCTGGCAAGCCGCGCAAAGCGTGCTTTCCAGCTGGTTCGGCCTGGAACTTGCCAGTCCGAAATCCGTGATTAGGGCCTGCGCGCAAAACGACCTGCTGACGGAATCCGATGCCCGCCTTGCCATGGATACGGTCGATGACCGCAACCTGAACGCGCACAGTTACAACGAAGCGCTGGCGCAAGCCATCTGGAGCCGCCTGCCGAACCATGTGTCCGTGTTGCAGCGATGGCTGGCGATGCTGGAACGGTTTACCACCAACCGACTATAAATTACTAGCTATTCAGGCCCTTTAAGACGCCAGCAGCCATCTCCAATATTACATACGAAAATTTTAGTTAACCAGAAAACAGCAATCGCTGGTCATTGACGCTTAGCCCTTCACGCTATCGGCATTTCATTCAAAAAAAATTGTCTTTAGCATGTTTGCCAAGTGTAATGAATTTAAAGTTTTCCATAACTTACGAATTTCTCACAGTTAATATTCGGACTATATTACAAATACAATTAATCATCTTAAGCCATTATTTTTAAGAAAAATTCAAATAAATACAAGGAATTACATGCATTATCTTAACAAAACGGAAGTACTCGAATTTATTAATGAACGCGCTTATTTATTTGATAAAGCCGGCATTTCTAATCCATTTGCAAGCAGTGCATGGATCTTACATTTCATTGAACAGGTGGCTACACAACAATGGACATTCATCGTTCCAGAATGGCTTGTAGACGGTCACAGCTTAATGCTCTTATATAGCGACCACGAATCCTCATATCGTCGAGGCTCTGTCGTAAATTATTATTCTTCATTGTATTCCCCACTTATTAGTTCTATTACTTCCGTTTCAGGGCGCCGTTTCGCAACAAACAAGTTAGTAAACCAAATGATTGAATGTAGACCTAGATGTTCAGTCGTAAAAATTCATCCAGTCGATAAGCATTGCATAGATACTTCGAGCTTGATAAATTCTTTTTCTGAATGCGGTTGGTCTGTAAGACAGTTCTTTTGTTTTGGAAACTGGTATCTTCCATGTAAAAATCTCAGTTTTCAAGAATATATGATGGATCGAGATTCGAAAACTTATAATACCTGGATTCGCAAGTCGAAAAAGTTTGGGGGGGGGGGGGAATACAGCAGATGGCGCTCGCCTGGAAATTGTCACTGCGCCGCAAGATGTGTCAATAGCTTTGAACGCTTATGAAACTGTTTATAAAAAAAGCTGGAAACGGCCAGAGCCATATCCTGACTTTGTTCGCAAGTGGGCTTTAATTTGTGCTGAAAATGGATGGCTTCGTTTAGGATTGGCGTGGCTTGGTGACGTACCAATCGCCGTACAGTTTTGGTTCGTTATGAATAACCGGGCATATATTTTTAAGTTGGCTTACGATGAGGAATATTCTAAATGGTCTGCTGGAACGGTACTATCCGGCCATATGTTTAAGCATATGCTGGACCACGATAAAGTTTCTGAAATTGATTATTTAACTGGAGATGACGAGTATAAAAAATTTTGGATGAGTGAGCGTCGAGAAAGAATCGGTATTATTGCCTACAATCCGTGGACGTTCCATGGATTTATAACTAATGGAATTGGTTTTGCAGGTGATATACGAAAACGTTTTTTTCCAAAAGTAAATAGAAGTTGAAAATTTAAAGGCTGGGTATCCAAAAATTTTAAATAAAATTGCCAATTTTGAACAAAAAATTTTAGGTGTCGTTTCAAGGTAAGTGTGCTCTATAGGCCTTTTCGGGGCCTACTCGGGCGTTTAAGTACTGCTTAGCCTATGCGGTTGACGCCGAATGCGTTGGCCGATACGACAACTAAAAATAGGAAATCGCAATCACCGTCATTTTGTTTAGGAAAAAATCATTTTTGAATTCAGCCTACTTATGTAATTGATGTTTGATTTTCAAACGGGGATGGCAAGGTGGAATAATAAAGCCTTAATTCTTGAGGTTTACCTTTTCGATAAGCCAATGGCAAACTTCTTTCAATCCGGGAAAACGGAGATTTTGCAGATATGCTTCGTCACCCAAATTTACTTTGCCCAGTATTTACAGCAGCCCGTTGGCAATTGCTGAAGGGCCTTTGCAGTGCCAAGCCGGTATTAAGCTGATAGAAAAATTTGCACTCTTATAACGCCGTCAAATCGACCCGCTCAGACCGAATGCGCTCAGCCATGCTAAAAGCCAGGCCGGCGCTTTCAACCACATCGACACGAAACGGCAGGCGACTGGCCTCAAAGCCGTCTCTCAATGCCGCACGCTGCGCCCAGCTGAGCTTTGGCGGTTGCGTGAGCAACAAGTCCAGATCTGAAAATGGCCGTGCCTTGCCGGTTGCACGTGAGCCGAAGACCCAGACCTGCGCGCCGGGAATGACCTGAGCAATGATTTGCCGCACCTCATGCAGTTGCTCCCGACTCAGCGCCACCCCAGGGTGGTGCGGCTCAAGCCCTGCAGCAATTTGCGGGTCAGCGCCCAAGGCTTTTCTCCAGTTCGGCCAACAAGGCTGCTGCCCCTACGGCAAATCGGTCAACCCCCGCGGCAACCTGTACGGCTTTAACTTCATCGTAGGTGTGGCTGGTGGAATTGCGCATTTCACGCCATTGCCGCCATAGGTCCGGGTCGGCCACCAGCCCTGCGTCGGCTGCCTTGCGCAACAGGTCATTGAAAGACAGATCAATGACCAGGTCCGCTGCCTCCGAGCGCTCTATCAAAACCCGTCTGAGCATGCGCACGGACAACTCGTAAGTGAATTCAAACGACTGAATGACCGCCGAACGCAAATGTGGCTTGAGTGCGGCGTCTTGCGGCAACTCATGCCAAAAGCGCAACGCTTCCTGCAGCTGGGCAAGTGCTTTGACAAGCGGCGACAGGTCGATAGGCTTGGCGGTCATGGCTGAATTGTCTAGCGCTTTGACTGGCAATGTAAAAGTTTGGCGCTTGGCGGGTTAGCTATTACAATCATAGCTGTTTATGCGCGCCAGTAAAGCGCGAGCGGCCAATTTCATCACTCATGCCGGACGATCCCGGTCGGCTTGAATCCCAGGTCCGCCGCCTTGCCCTTGCGCGCCATTGCCGTTCGCGCATTGTTCAAACTGCGGATTTCCAGCGTCTCGTCGCGCGCCTTGCCGCCGCGCCCCACGCCTTCGACCTTCACGCTGCGGGTATAGGCCACCGCGCCGGCCAGCGTGTCCTTGGGCTCCAGGTCGATCAGCATCAGGCCGCGTCCGCCCTTGTCCATCTGCTTGAGCTCGCCGATGGCGAAGGTCAGGATTCGACCGCCCGTCGAGGCGCACGCCACCTGCGTCGCAGGAAGTAGCGGTTGGGATCCCGAACTTACGCCGGCATGCGACGGGCGGCAAATCGTTTCTCCGTCGCCCAGGCCGATGAACGCCTTGCCGCTCTTGTTGCGCGACACCATGGCCTCGACGGTCGCCAGAAAGCCGTAGCCGCCCGAGCTAGAGAGCAGCAGCGTCGCGCCGGCCGGCCCGGCAAAATAGTGCAGCAGCTGCGTTCCCGATTCCAGCTCGACGAGCGTCGTCACCGGCTGGCCGTCGCCGCGCGCGCCAGGCAGCAGCGCGACCGGCACCGAATAGACGCGGCCGTTGGAGCCAAACGTCAGCAGCGTGTCGACGCTGCGGCATTCGAACGTGCCGTAGAGCGCGTCGCCGGCCTTGAAGGCGAACGTTGCCGCGTCGTGCCCGTGGCCGGCGCGCGCGCGCACCCAGCCTTTGCCGCTGATCACCACCGTCACCGGCTCGTCGATCACCTTGACTTCGAGCACCGATTTTTTCCCGGCCTGGATCAAGGTGCGGCGCGGGTCGGCGTAGAGTTTGGCGTCAAGCTCGATTTCCCGGATCATCAGCCGGCGCAGCGCGCTCGGGTTGCCCAGGATGTCCTCCAGCCTGCCCTGCTCTTCGCGCAGGCTTTTGAGCTCCTGCTCGATCTTGATGGCTTCGAGCCGCGCCAGCTGGCGCAGCCGGATTTCCAGGATGTCCTCGGCCTGCCGGTCGCTAAGTGCGAAGCGCTCGATCAGCGCGGCTTTCGGCTCGTCCGCCTCCCGAATGATGGCGATCACCTCGTCGATGTTGAGCAGCACCGTCCGCCGCCCTTCGAGGATGTGGATGCGCGCCAGCACCTTGTCCAGGCGGTGCCGCGAGCGCTTTTCAATCGTCGTCTGGCGAAAGGCGATCCACTCCGTCAGCATCTGGCGCAGCGATTTTTGCGTCGGCCGGCCGTCGAGGCCGATCATCGTCAAATTGATCGGCGACGAGCTTTCCAGGCTGGTGTGCGCGAGCAAGGTGTTGATGAGCTCGGCCTGCTCGATTTTGCTGGTCTTGGGCTCGAACACCAGCCGGACAGCGGCGTCCTTGCTCGATTCGTCGCGTACCCCGTCGAGCACGGCGAGCACCGACTGCTTGAGCTGCGCCTGCTCCAGGCTGAGCGCTTTTTTGCCGAGCTTGATCTTCGGATTGGTGATTTCCTCGATTTCTTCCAGCACGCGCTGCGTGCTGACGCCTGGCGGCAACTCCCACACCACGAGTTGCCACTGGCCGCGCGCCAGCTCTTCGATCTTCCAGCGCGCGCGCACTTTCAGCGAGCCGCGCCCAGTGCGATAGGCCGCGGCGATTTCGGCGGCGCTGGAGATGATCTGGCCGCCGCCCGGATAGTCCGGGCCGGAGATCAGCGCGTAC
>CAXSGT010000103.1:0-11085 GCA_964236835.1 uncultured Polaromonas sp. | reverse complement strand
AGCTGTTGGGCGGAATGATGCACGAGTCGCCGTGCATGTCGACGAAGCTTTTTTCATCGAAATTCTTCGGATCGACCACGGTGCTGTGGATGTTGGTGAAGACCTTGAATTCGGGCGCGCAGCGGATGTCGTAGCCGTAGCTGGAGGTGCCGTAGCTGATGATCTTGTGGCCGCCCGCCTCGCGAATCTGCCTGGGCTCGAACGGCTCGATCATGCCGGTCGATTCGGCCATGCGGCGGATCCATTTGTCGCTCTTGATGCTCATCGGGACGGCTCCTTGCGTTGCCGGTGATTGTAGGCAGCCGGGTCTGGAGAAAACCAGCGCGGCCGCGCGTTTGCCGCGAACAATCCGGGGTGCGAGGCATTTGCTACTATTTTAATAGCTAACTATATCCGCTACGCTTGCGTAAATGGCCTTTTTTATGGTAGTGTCTCAGTTTGAATTTCGGCTCACGGCCAGAAGCGGACATCACACTACTGAGATTCCGCGTGGAGGATGATTGCGCTTACTGCTTTAATAGCCGCGGCGTATTCGCCACCGGAGCCCGTTCACCCTCGCGCCCGGCTGTGATGTTCACCGAGAAGTACGCCGCATCAAAGTTCATTGGCTGTTTAACCCTAGCCATTCGTTGGCCGCGCGCTCAGTATCCGCATGCACATTCGAGACCTTGATGGGGAACTGTCTCACTGCCGCCTTCGGCAGATTCTCTGCCGACACTTCAATGACTATTAGGCCTCCTGATGACTGGGACTGCGCGTTCATGCCAATTCTGAAAGAGAACTCTTCGGGCGGCTCGCCATGGCGCATGTTCTCGCACTCCCAGACCCACTCGGTGTCTATGTCGTTACCTGCCTTTCGGTAGAACTCGTTCCTCATGTGGCGCATTGGTTTTTTGGGCAGATACGGCGGTGTAAACCCGCTGAGCCCATACGAATTGCCCAAACCATCCAAACCATCCAAACCAATTTGGATGATTCGGCGCGGTTGCGGTGGGCTCGGTTCTTGAGGACGTGTAATTAGCCCTTCAAGCAGCTTGTCGTGGTGTTTCGGATTGACGTTCAGAAATCCTTCGCTGACTCTAATTGCGATGCGGACGTGCTCACCCGGAACCGTCCCATTGTTGGCGATCAGTAGGCGAATGTCGGCTGTTGCGTCTCTGAATCGGAGGCTGGAGTGCAGTTTTTCGAGCCGGACGCGAAGGCTTTGTTCCCACTTGGGATACTCCTCGTTTTGGTAATTTTCAATCTGCAAGTCTGCGGGCGGACGCAACCGGAACATGTCGCTGTCTCCAGCAGATAGCAATCGCTCGGACGACGTCAGGGAGAAATCTGTCTTCATTGGAAACTTCGCAATCATGGTTTCCACTAAGCGATTTACCGTGTCCTGTGCCAGCGGTTCATAACTGGGGACAACCAGTTCAATCTCGTGGCGTCCGTCAAGCGTGATCTCGATGATCGGCGTCTGTCTCTTGAGAAGCGCGACCTCCTTCTCCAGTTGCCTCATGCGCTTCTCGCGCTCATCGGGCTCCGGCGCCAATAACCAGTCGTCCGGTACTGGGAAGAATCGCAGGCCCTGGCGCTTAGCCTTGACCTTAAGGTTGGTGTCGTCAGTTACCAAGCCGACGGCCTGATTGCCATGTGTGCGACTCATCTCGGCGACTTCGAACAAGATGGAGTCGTCATTTAATGTGCTCGCGTCCCCAGAGACTTCCGGAGCAAATTGAGCGAGCACTTTAACGGGGGTCATACGAACGATCACTGTGTCGTCAGGAGCTTTGAGGATGGAGTTGAGAAAGTGGAGAGCACCTCTTGCCCTTTGTGCCCGGCGCCTGTTCCCGTCGGACTTGTGCTTATCGAGTTCCGCCAGCACTGCGCTTGGCACTAGGAGGGTCACTTCCTCCCGTCCGACAAGGCAATCCCAATCGAGTTCCTGCAACGGACGGCATTGGAGAAACAAGTTGCTGTCTACGAAGAGGAATTGCATGCCGCAAGTGTATGCAGCAGCTTCAGTTCTGCTTGGGCGTGCAGGCTGGGAGGTAAGCAGGTACTTTCAGAGCCTATATTGAGGGTTTGGCGGCAAGATTAGCAACAAAGTGCTTTGTGCAATAGTGTCGATCCTGCTGCCTTCTGATCCGCAGGACTGGATGTCCGCTCTGGGTCGGTCGTAAGCTGAAATTCAAACTGAGACACTACCTTTTTTATCATTGAATTGACATTTTTCAGGTCAAAAGGCCAGTTTCCAACGCGAAGGTGCAAAGGACGCAAAGTGATACTTTTTTCATCGCTTTGCATTCTTGGCGTTCTTTGCGTCTTTGCGTTGAAAACTGTCTTTTCCGCTGTGAAATAGAGCAGTTTGCTATGACTCGTCTGCACTGCCCGCCTGCGAAATCACGGCCCTCTCGATCAGCCGGTCGTCCCCCAGCACGATCAGGGCGAACAGCAGTTCGTCGAGGCTTGCGGCCTGCGCCGTCCTGCGCGCGAGCAAAGGCGTCGCCTGCGGATTGATGACGACAAAGTCGGCCTCGCAGCCGGGCTGCAAATTGCCGACCACACCTTCGAGCCCAAGCGCCCGCGCCGCGCCTGCGGTGTGCTGCCACCACAAATCCTGCGGGCTGAGCGACACGCCGGGCTTGGTCTGCCCTTCGCGGCCGACGCAATACGCCGCCAGCATGGTGTGAAACGGACTGAACGACGTGCCGCCGCCGACGTCGCTGCCCAGGCCGTGCTGGAAACCGATACGCTCGGCGGCCTCGTAGTCAAAAAAGCCGCTGCCCAGAAACAGGTTGCTGGTCGGGCAGACCGCCGCCGCCGCGCCGCTGGCGCGCATCAGGGCGCGGTCCTCGTCGTCGAAGTAGATGCAGTGGGCATACACGGCGCGCCGGCGCAGCAGGCCGAAGCTTTCATAGACGCTCAAATAGCTGCGCGCTTCGGGATAGAGCCGGCGCACCCAGGCGACTTCATCGGCGTTTTCGGCGACGTGCGACTGGATCCACACGTCCGGGTATCGCGCCGCCAACTCGCCCGCGCCGCGCAGCTGCGCTGGACTGCAGCTTGGAACAAAGCGCGGCGTGATCGCGTAGCCGAGCCGGTCCACGCCATGCCAGCGCCGGATCAGCGCTTCGGTGTCGAGCAGGCTTTGCCGCGTTTCATCGCGAACGCCGTCGGGCGCGTTCTGGTCCATCAGCACTTTGCCGGCGATCAGCCGCAGCCGCTGCTTTTGCGCCTCGGCAAACAGCGCATCGACCGACTCCGGGTGCGAGCTGGCAAACGTCAGCGCCGTGGTGACGCCGTTGCGCAGCAGCTCGGCTATGAAAAACGTAGCTGCCTGCGCACTGTGGACGGGCGCCGCAAACATTTTTTCATGCGGAAATGTGTAATTTTCCAGCCACGGCAGCAGCCCTTCGGCGGGCGAGCCAATCATGTCGGTCTGCGGAAAATGCACGTGCATGTCGATAAAACCCGGCGCGATAATGCGGCCCGGCAAATGCTCGACGGGCACATCGGCAAAGCGCAGCGCTAGCTCCGCATGGTCGCCCACCGCTCGCACCAGTTGCCGGCCATGGGCGTCCGGGGCGACCACCAGCAGGCCGTCGGAGACCAGCACGGCCTGCGCCGGGCCGGTGAAATAAAGAATCGAAGCGCGCCAAGCCTTCCAGCCCGCCAACGCGGTCACACGCCGACCCGGCAGCCGTCGCCGACCGAGACGCGCCAGACCCGCACCGACGACAGTGCCGGCAGAGCAGGCCGCAGCCGGCGAAAAATGAATTGGCACAAGTTTTCCAGCGTCGGCGGACCCAAGCCGGCGATCTCGTCGAGCAGATGGTGGTCGAGCTGGCCGCGCAGGATTTCGATTTCACGCCGCACCAGCCCCAAATCCATCACCATGCCGGTGCGCGGGTCGGGCTCGCCGCTGAGGAACACCTCGGCGTTGTAGGTGTGGCCGTGCACGCGCCGGCTGCTGTCGGTCTCAACCGCCCGATCCAGCGTGTGCGCGGCGTCGAAAAAGAAGGTTTGGCTGATTTCGCACTTCATCGAATGCCCGTGATCTTGTGGGTTTGCAGGCTCAGCCGCCAGGCGGGCCGAGCCAGGCACAGCGCGATGCAGGCTTCGGTGTTGCGCTGGCGCTCGGCGTTGTCCATCGGCTGCAGAAAGCGGTGCGTGAAGCGCGCGGCTTCGAGCTCGGCCCAGTCGAGCGCCGGCTGCGGCCACACCACCTTGAGCTCCTGGCCCTCGCGCTGGACCCACGGCGCGCCGGCCTTGGGGCTGACGCAGATCCAGTCGATGCCCTCGGGCGCCGCCAGCGTGCCGTTGGTTTCGACCGCGATCTCAAAGCCGCGCGCATGCAGCGCGTCGATCAGCGCGGCATCGACCTGCAGCAGCGGCTCGCCGCCCGTCAGCACGACAAAGCGGTGTACGCCGTCGCCGGCGGGCCACAGCGCTTCGATCTGGCTCGCCAGCGCGTCGGCGCCCCTGAACTTGCCGCCCAGCGTGCCGTCGGTGCCGACGAAATCGGTGTCGCAAAACCGGCATACGGCATCGGCACGGTCCTGCTCGCGGCCCGACCACAGATTGCAGCCGGCAAAGCGGCAAAAAACGGCGGGCCGGCCGGCGTTGGCGCCCTCGCCTTGCAGCGTGTAGAAAATTTCCTTGACCTGGTAGCTCATTGAGCCTCCCAGGCCAGGCGGGCGCCGCCGCGGCGGTTGCGAAAAATTGGGTTTAAAAAGGGTTTGAGCATGGATGGCAAAAGATCGGCGCCGCGCGCGCCTCGAGCCGAGATTAAAGCTCCGCCAAAAACACTTCGGTGCTTCTGACCTTGCCAATCACCGGAAAAATTTTCTCGATTGAAAAAGCATGCATTTCCGCCTGAACGCCGCTCATCGCATCCTCGATGAAAATCAGCTCGTAACCGCGGTCAAACGCCGCCCGCGCGGTCGATTCGACACCAAAATTGGTGGCGATGCCGCCGAGGACGACCTGGCGGATATTCCTTCGGCGCAACAGCTGGTCGAGTTCGGTGGCATACAGCGCTCCCCATTGGCGTTTGGTCACCAGGAAGTCGCCGCTTTGCATTCCCGCCTCGGGGACGATGTCGCAGGCGTTCGGAGCCGGGGCGGCGGCCGGTTTTGGGAAAGGCGCATCCGCGGGAAGGCGCAACATTTGCGTGATATCGACCCGGGTATAGACAACGGTCGCGCCGCGCCCGCGCAGCGCCGCGGCTACCCGCGCCGCGTTTCGCAACACTTGCTCAGCGCTGTGCGGCAGCAGGGTTGCGCCCACGTTGCTGTGCTGCAAATCGACAAGGACGAGCGCGGTCGTCTCTGGATTCAGTAAAGCGGTCATCACAAGGTTCTTGATTGAAAATAAATGTTTGCGAGAATCGTTTGGCCGGGCACGCCTGAAAACTTTCACCGTCTCACATCTTGTACTGTCAAATTTTACGCACTTCGAAAGCTCGGCACTTTGCCGACACTCCAGGCCGACAGCTCAACAAAGAAGGACAAATCCCCTGTAAAAAACCCCTGCGCACGGCTGATGCATTACATGCGGTCCGCGCGGGCGGCGGCTCTGGCTATGCTGGTCTGCTTGACAGGCGCATACCTAGTACAAGCGGTCAACGCCTACCCCTCACGGCCGGTGCGCCTTGTGGTCGGGTCCCGGTCTCGTTCGTCAACCTGGGCGGCGCGCTGCCGCTGATCAAGTCAGGCAAGCTGCGCGCCCTGGCTGTCACCGGCCGGACGCGAGCGGCAAGCCTGCCCGACGTGCCGACGCTTGAGGAAGCGGGCTTCCCGGGCGCCGCCGTCACGGGCTGGTCGGGTCGCACGGCCCCCGCCGGCACGCCCGCGGCGGCGGTCGACACGCTGTCGAACGCCTTGAAACTGACCCTGGCGAACGCGGACCTGCGCGGCAGGCTGGCCCAGCAGGCGACGAAGCCGCGCTCCAGCGCGCCCACCGCCTTTGCGGCATTCGCTTTGGAGGAACGCGAGCGATTCGCCAAGATCATTGAGGATGCGCATGTCACCGCCGACTAGCGGCGAAGTGGCGCAGTCGCCCGGGGGCACATCAGCGATGAGCCTTTCGCCGCGTCGAGCCGGCTCAAGCCTCCTTCAGCATCGCCTGCAGCGTCATGGCGAGGAAGTCCTCGCGCCGGGCATGCGTGGCGACGCAAACATCGACCGCGGCCTCGTCGTTGTCGAACGGCACATAGTTGTGGTTTGCGATGGCGTCGATCTGCGCGGCCCAATCCATCTCATGGAGCGAAGCGCAACCCCCGCAAAGCGCTGGCGAAAGCGCTTCAACGTGCTGAGGAACAGCGGAATGAACTTCACCGATTGCGTGAATCCGACCCGCAGCTCGCCGACTTCGCCGCGCGCAGCCGGCGCGGCGGCCAGCTTGGCGGCCTCGGATGACTTCAGTATCCGCCGGGCATGGTCGAGGAAGGTCCGGCCCGCGGCTGTCAGAAGCACCTGCTTACGCGCTCTCTCGAAGAGCTTGGTTCCCAGCTCCTGCTCGGGCTGGCCGATCTGCAGGCTCGGCGTGGTGTCGACCACCAGGTCATCAACCCGAGCGTCTACGCGTCCGCCGGCAACGGCATGGCGATCCATTTGGTTGGAGAAATGTTCGTCGATGAGGCCAAGGTGGTCATTCGCCATATTTCGTACAAAAGCACCGGCGTGATGGTTACTGACCTGATCGGCGGACAGGTTGAAATGGGCGTCGTAGCGCTGCCCACGGTACAGGCGTACCTGAATAGCGGCGCGCTGCGCGCCATCGCCTGTGCGGCAGAACTCGCATCCCCGCGGCGCCGGATATTCCGACGATTGCCGAGCAGGGCAACGTTATTCATCCGAGCACGCCCGAGGCGGCGGCACAATATCTGCGCAGTGAAATGGCGCGCTACGCGGCGCTGGCGAAAAAAGCCGGCATTACGCTCGATTGATTAGAAAGAAGGAGATCTCAAAATGGCTGATTTATTCGACAATCCGATGGGCCTGAGGGGCTTTGAATTCGTCGAGTTCGCCTCGCCCGTGCCCGGTCTGCTGGAGCCGGCATTCGAGCGCATGGGCTTCACCTTGGTCGCGACGCACCGCTCGAAGGACGTGGTGCTGTACCGCCAGGGCGAGATCAATTTCATCATCAACCGCGAGCCCAAGAGCATCGCCGGCTACTTCGCCGCCGAGCACGGACCCTGCGCCTGCGGCATGGCGTTTCGCGTCCGGGACTCGCACCTGGCCTACAGCCGCGCGCTGGCGCTGGGCGCGCAGCCGATCGAGATTCCCACCGGGCCGATGGAGCTGCGATTGCCTGCCATCAAGGGCATCGGCGGCGCGCCGCTCTATTTGATCGACCGCTTCGAGGACGGCAAATCGATCTACGACATCGATTTCGTCTTTGAGGACGGCGTTGACCGTCATCCACCCGGTCATGGCCTGAAGCTGATCGACCATCTGACGCACAACGTGTACCGAGGGCGCATGGCGTTCTGGGCCGGCTTCTACGAAAAGCTCTTCAACTTCCGCGAGATCCGCTATTTCGACATCCAGGGTGAATACACCGGCCTCACGTCCAAGGCCCTGACGGCGCCCGACGGCAAGATCCGCATTCCGCTCAATGAAGAGGCGCGCCAGGGTGGCGGACAGATCGAGGAATATCTGATGAAGTTCAACGGCGAGGGCATTCAGCACATCGCGCTGATCTGCGACGACCTGCCAGCTGCCGTGGACAGGCTGGCGCTGGCCGGCGTTCCCTTGATGAGCGCGCCGAGCGAGAGCTACTACGAGATGATTGAAGGCCGGCTGCCAGGCCACGGCCAGCCGGTCTCTGAATTGCAGACGCGCGGCATTTTGCTCGACGGCTCCACGCAGGGTGGCACACCGCGCCTGCTGCTGCAGATCTTCTCGCAAACCCAGCTTGGGCCGGTGTTCTTCGAGTTCATCGAGCGAAAAGGCGACGAAGGCTTCGGCGAGGGCAACTTCAAGGCGCTGTTCGAGTCGCTCGAGCGCGACCAGATCGAGCGCGGCGCGCTGACGACGCAGGCATGACCCCATGCAAACACAGTTGAAGGAAACGACCTGTCGCGGGCTGGCCGCCGGCCTGGATCAGCGCCCTGAGAGCGCCGACTGGACCATAGCCCAGGGGTGGGACAGCTACACCGCGCAGGAACACGGCGTCTGGAAAACGCTGTTCGAGCGCCAGAGCCGGTTGCTGGTCGGACGGGCGTGCGACGAATTCGTCAGCGGCATGGCCGAGCTGCCGATCGGCGCCGACGAGATTCCGGACTTTCGCCGCCTGTCGGATATTTTGCTGCGGCGCACCGGCTGGCAGGTGGTGGCGGTGCCCGGCCTGGTGCCCGATGAAGTGTTCTTCGAGCACTTGGCGAACCGGCGGTTTCCGGCCGGCCGGTTCATTCGCAAGCTGCACCAGCTCGACTACCTGGAAGAGCCTGATGTCTTTCACGATGTTTTCGGCCATGTGCCGATGCTGATGAACCCTGCCATCGCCGACTATATCCAGGCGTATGGCGTCGGTGGCCTGCGGGCGCAGCGGCTCGGCGTACTGGAGAAGCTGGCGCGGGTGTACTGGTACACCGTCGAGTTCGGCCTGGTGCAACAAAAGGACGGGCTGCGCATCTATGGCGCGGGAATCGCCTCGTCGGCTTCGGAGAGCGTCTTCGCGCTCGGTGACCCATCGCCCAACCGCATTCGCTTCGAGCTCGAGCGAGTGATGCGCACCGACTACCGCATCGACAATTTCCAGGAGACTTACTTCGTGATCGACAGCCTGGACGAGTTGCTGGCGCTCGCCAAATTCGATTTCGGACCGATCTATGAACGGGTGCAGGGCCGGGCAGACTATCGACCGGGAACGGTTTTGGCGTCGGACCAAGTGCTTGCGCGGGGACTGGGCAATTACCACGCGCGGGCGCGCCGGTAATCACCTGCCGGCCGCGGCGGATGGGTGCTCTCCGGCGGCGCCCGGCAGCATGGGATACGCCCTCGCCATCCAGCCGAACAGCGCAGCGCCGAGCAGCAGCGCGCCGGTCGCGATTTTTAGCGACAGCGCAAAACCTTCGCCGACGCTGGCCGAATGCCTGACCAGCAGCGCTGCCAGCAATGGCCCGACGATCTGCCCCACCCCGTAGGCCGCCGTCAACAGCCCGATGAAACTTGCCGCCGTCGCAGGTCGCAGGCGCCGCACTTCCTGCATCGAAAAGAACGTCAGCGCGGTGAAAGGCAGTCCCAGCAGCACGCTGCCGACAGCAAAGCCGGCCAGGCTCGGGCTATACAAGCTGGTGGCAATGCCGAGCGCCTGCAGCAGGTAGCAACCGGCGATGCGCAGGCGCAAATCGCCGCCCGGCGCCAGCCGCGTTGCCAGCAGCGCGCCGGCCATCGCCCCGATACCCAAGATCGGCCAGAACAGGTCCAGCCAGGCCGAGCTGTGCAGCGCTGTCCGGGCAATCACCGGCAAAAACGTTGCCGTGATGATGTAGCCGAAGCCCGCCAGACCGTAGGCGAAGGTGAAAACCGCCATTTCCGGATGGCCGTGGTGCGGCCGGGCGGCGCCAGGCAATCCAGGCGAGAAGCGCGGGTCGCGACGCACCAGGCGCGCCAGCCGATCTTCCGCACCACGCAAAACGCGCCAGACCGTGGCCGAAAGCATAAAAGCCAGCACGCCGAAGACCAGCCAGCCGGTCGCGGCCGTGCGCTGCCCGGCCACCAGGGCGCTCGCCAGCAGCCCGCTGACGGCAATGCCCACACCGGGACCGGCAAAAATCATCCCGCCCATGGCGGGCGCGCCGAGCCAAGCCAGCCGTGACAGGCACCAGCCCGAGGTGTACACGAACACGATGGCGCTGATGACGCCGGCCATAAAGCGCAATGCCTGCCATGCCGGCGCGTACGGCCACGCCATGGCCAGCGTCAGCATGCCGGTCGCCAGCAGCCCGGCGCGAACCAGCGTCGCGTAAGCCAGCAGGGGCAGCCAGTGAATTCGCGACCAGATCCAGGGCTGCAAGGTGCAGAGCAAGGCGCCGGCCAGGTAGCCCAGGTAGTTGGCGCTGGCCAGCCAGCTGGCGCCCGCCAGGTCAATCACGCCGTCATGCAGCATCATCGGCAAAAGTGGCGTGAAGGCGAAGCGGCCTATGCCCATGGCGACGGCCAGCGCCACCAGCCCGGCGAGCGCGACCGAGCGGGGTGTTAGCGCTGCGGAGTCATTTAAAGTCGTCAAATGTGGAATCAAGCCGATCAATATAGCGGCGCTTGGCCGCTTCGCCGATAAAGCTCGCCTCGAAGCTGTTGCGCGCGAGCATATAGGCATGCCCCGCGTCCAGGCCTGCCGCGGCGGCAAAGGTCTGCGTGAAGTTGTCGTTCAAGTAGCCGCCGAAGTAGGCCGGGTCGTCTGAATTGACGGTCGCCGCCAGCCCCGCGTCCAGCAGCTGGCGCAAATTGTGGCTGGCGAGGTTGGGAAACACGCAAAGCTTGAGGTTGGATAGCGGGCACACCGTCAGCGCGATGCGATCCTGCGCCAGCCGCCGCATTAGCGCCGCGTCCTTGATCGACTGCACGCCGTGGTCGATGCGCTCGACTTTCAGCACGTCGAGCGCGGTCCAGACATACTCCGGCGGGCCTTCCTCGCCGGCATGCGCGACAAGGTGAAAACCGAGCTCGCGGCAGCGGGCGAACACGCGGGCGAATTTTTCCGGCGGATTGCCGAGCTCGCCCGAATCGAGCCCGACGCCGATGAGCTTGTCGCGATAGGGAAGCGCCTGCTCCAGCGCCTCGAACGCCTCTTTTTCACTCAAATGGCGTAGGAAGCACAGGATCAGCGACCCGCTGATGCCAAGTTCAGCCCCGGCATCGACGCAGGCGCGGTGCAGGCCGTTGACGACAACGTCCATACCGACGCCGCGCGCCGTATGCGTCTGCGGGTCGAAAAACAGCTCGGCGTGGGCAACGTTGTCGTGCGCCGCTTTTAAGAAATACGCGCGCGCCAGGTCGTAAAAATCCTGCTCTTTCAACAGCACGCTGGCACCGGCGTAGTAGATGTCGAGAAAGCTTTGCAGGTTGCTGAACGCATAGGCGGCGCGCA
>CAXSGT010000102.1:0-11205 GCA_964236835.1 uncultured Polaromonas sp. | reverse complement strand
ACGCTGGAATGGAACGACGCCGGCGTCGAGGGCAGCTACCGTTTCCTGCGCCGCGTCTGGAATTTCGGCGCCAAGCTCGATGCTATGAATTCAGGAGCTATAAACCCATATGGGACTAGCGAAAAACCCATATTTGACAAGGAAATCAGCGCGCTCAGGCTCGAAATCCATACCGTGCTCAAGCAAATCGACTACGACTACCAGCGCATGCAGTACAACACCGTCGTCTCGGGCGCAATGAAGCTGCTCAATGCGCTCGAAGACTTCAAGATGGACACGGCCCCCACGCTTGTCGCTTCGCGTACTGCGCTGCCCCCCGAGGGGGCTGAGCTTGCTCGGGGCGGCCCTACGCTGCGCTCGCCTTCCGTCGACGCACTTGCCGCCTTGCGCGAAGGCTTCGGCATCTTGCTGCGCTGCCTGTATCCGGCGGCGCCTCACCTGGCGCATGCGCTGTGGACCGAGCTCGGCTACGCTGGACAGCTCGGCGACCTGCTCGACGCGCCGTGGCCCGAGGTCGATGCCGGCGCCCTGCGGCGGGACGAAATCGAGCTGATGCTGCAGGTCAACGGCAAGCTGCGCGGCTCGTTGACGGTGCCGGCCGGCGCCGACAACGCCGCCGTCGAGGCGCTGGCGCTGGCGTCGCAGGCTTTCTTGCGCCACGCGGGCGCCACGCCGGCGAAAAAAGTCATCGTCGTGCCGGGCCGGCTGGTCAACATCGTCGTCTAAAGGATTTGTCATGCAGCGACGCGCTTTTCTGGTTTTTGCGGCGTCCTCGGCAACGCTTGCGCTGCTCGGCGCGAGCGGCTGCGGTTTCGCGCTGCGCAAGGCGCCCGACTTCGCCTTCTCGACGCTGTTCAGCCCGCTGCCCGAGTCTTCGCCGCTGGGCGTCGAGCTCAAGCGCTTGCTCGAATCGACGCGCAAGGTGCGGGTGATCACCGACCCGCGGCTGCTTGGCCAGGCGCAGGTCGTGCTCGACGTGCTGCTCGACCGGCGCGAAAAAGTGGTGCTCAGCCGCAACGCCGCCGGCCAGGTGCGCGAGTTCCAGCTGCGGCTGCGCTTTGGCTTCAGGCTGCGAACGCAGGCGGGCAAAGAGGCGATCCCGGCGACCGAAAGCGCGGTGCAGCGCGATATCAATTTCAACGAGTCGGCGGTGCTGGCCAAGGAAGCCGAGGAGGCGCTGCTGTACCGCGACATGCAAAGCGACGTCGTCCAGCAGGTGCTGCGCCGCCTGGCGGCGGTGCGGCAGCTTTAGGCGTCGCCCACCCCGCCTTATCGCCGCCTAGCGCCGTATCAGCGTGCTTTTGCCGAACAGGCTTTCAATAAGTTCCAGCGCGACTTCGGCCGTGGCGTTGCGAACGTCCAGCGCCGGGTTCAGCTCCATCAAGTCGAGCGAGGCCATGCGGCCGGTGTCGGCGATCATCTCCATGCACAGCTGCGCTTCGCGGTAGGTCGGGCCGCCCTTGACGGCGGTTCCCACGCCGGGCGCGAAACCGGCGTCGAGAAAATCGACATCGAAGCTCACATGCAGATGCGTGTCGGCATCGACGCCGGCGAGCGCCGTTTGCATGGTGCGCTTCATTCCCATTTCGTCGATATGCCGCATGTCGAACACCTGCAGGCCGGACGCGCGGATGAAGCGCTTTTCGCCCTCATCGACGCTGCGGATGCCGATCTGGCGCACCGCCGACGGCGCGATTGCCGGCGTGGCGCCGCCGATGCCCGTCAGCTCGGCCGGCCCGTGGCCGCACAGCACCGCCACCGGCATGCCATGGGCGTTGCCGGTCGGCGTCAGGTCGCCGGTGTTGAAGTCGGCGTGCGCGTCGAGCCACAGCACGCGCAGCTTTTTGCCCGAATCCCGGCAATGCCGCGCCACGGCGCTGATCGAGCCGATCGCCAGGCAATGGTCGCCGCCGAGCAAGATCGGCAGCTCGCTATCCAGCAGCGCGGCGTAAACGGCGTCGTGCACGGCGATATTCCACGCCGCCACTTCCGCCAGATGGCGATAGCCGCTGTTGTCGGCCGGCCGCCACGGGTTCGCCGGACCGCTCACGTTGCCGGCATCGGTTACGCAAAGGCCATGGCCTTGCAGCGCCTGCCGCAGCCCGGCGACGCGCATCGCCTCCGGCCCCATCGACGCGCCGCGCGTTCCCGCGCC
The DNA here is from genome assembly GCA_964236835.1 of uncultured Polaromonas sp. Lineage (GTDB taxonomy): Bacteria > Pseudomonadota > Gammaproteobacteria > Burkholderiales > Burkholderiaceae_C > Polaromonas. The sequence goes on along the minus strand of CAXSGT010000102.1, from coordinate 9,050 downwards.
GACATCGGTGGGCGCGCCGATCAGCCTGATGCGCCGGGTCATGGGGAGACCGGTTCGGCGGCAGGCAGGTTGCAACGCTGCAACGCGGCGCCGGCGAGCGGGACAATATGGGCGGCGGCCGGCGGCGGTGCCGCCCGAGTTTCGGCGCGCGCCTGGAGCAGGCCGAACAGGTCCTTCGGATCGGCGGGATCGGGAAGCAGGTCGATGGTGCGGCCCAGCCCGTATTCCCGCTGCAAGCGGTACAGGTAGCGCAGCGCCGAATAATCTTCCAGCGCAAAGCCGACCGAGTCGAAAATGGTGACTTCGGCAGGCGACGCGCGGCCCGGCGCCGCGCCACTGACAAGGTCGGTGAATTCGGTGACGGCAAAGTCCGCCGGCAGCTGCTGGATGTCGCCCTCGATGCGCGTCTGCGGCGCGTACTCGACCACCACCCGGGCGTCGGCGCGGCGCAGGATGTCGGGGTGAAGCTCGGTCTTGCCGGGGCAATCGCCGCCGACGGCGTTCAGGTGCATGCCCGGAACAATCATGTCGGGCGTCAGGATGACGGCGTTGCGCTTGTCGGCGGTCGCCGTGGTGACGATATCGGCGCCTTGAACCGCTTCGGCGGCGCTGCGGCACACGCGAACGCGCAAGTCAGCGCCGGCCGCGCCGAGGTTGCGCGCCAGCTTCGCGGTCGCTCGCGGGTCGATGTCGTACAGCCTGAATTCGCCAATCCCCAGCAGGTGGGCAAACGCGATCGCCTGAAACTCGCTTTGCGCGCCGTTGCCGATCAGCGCCATCACGCGGCTGTCCGGCCGCGCCATCGAGCGCGCCGCCAGCGCCGACATGGCCGCGGTCCGCAGCGCCGTGGTCAGCGTCAGCTCTGAAAGCAGCAGCGGATAGCCGGTCTTGACATCGGCAAGCACGCCGAACGCCGTGACCGTCAGCAGGCCCAGCGCGGTGTTCCGGGGGTGGCCGTTGACATACTTGAACGAATACATGTCGCCGTCGCTGATCGGCATCAGCTCGATCACGCCGGCGGGCGAGTAGGCCGCATGGCGCGCCGACTTGTCGAATTCATGCCAGCGCCGGTAGTCCGCCTCGATTTCAGCCGCGAGGCCTTCGATGAAAGCCGCCACGCCCAGCCGTCCGACGATGCGCCGCACAGCCGCGATGCCAATGTACTCAACCATGTGTATTTCCGATTTCCCGTTTTCGCATTAAATCCCGCAGCCAAGCAGTCGCAAGAATCATGCAAATCGTCAGAGTATGCGGGCGATTTGTGAAAAGCGGGCGGCGCTGGCGGCACACTAAACTTGGCGACCATGAACCTGGCGCCCGCCCACCTGTCCGAACATCTCAAACGCGGCCTTAAAAGCCTGTACACCCTGCACGGCGACGAGCCTTTGCTGGCGCAGGAGTTCGCCGACGCGCTGCGCGCCGAGGCGCGCGCGCGCGGCCATACCGAGCGCGCCGTGCACACCGTCGCCGGCGCGCACTTCGACTGGAGCGCGGTGCTCGCCAGCGGCGGCTCGCTGAGCCTGTTCGCCGACAAGCGGATCGTCGAGGTTCGCATCCCGAGCGGCAAGCCGGGCAAGGACGGCTCGGCGGCGCTGCAGCAGCTCGCCGAGCGCGCCAGGAGCGACGACTCGACGCTGACGCTCGTTATGCTGCCCAGGCTCGACGGCGCGACGATGAAGGGCGGCTGGTTCGGCGCGCTGGAGAGTTTCGGCGTGACGGTCAAGTTCGACTCGATCGACCGGCGTAACTTGCCGCAGTGGATCGCCCAGCGCCTGCAGCAGCAGGGCCAGCGCGTCGCCGACGGCGAAAAAGGCCAGCGCACGCTGCAATTCTTCGCCGACCGGGTCGAAGGCAATTTGCTCGCCGCGCACCAGGAAATCCAGAAGCTGGCATTGCTGCATCCCCCAGTCAAAGGTGATGGGATATTGAGTTTCGACCAGGTGGAAAACGCTGTGCTGAACGTGGCGCGCTACGACGTGTTCAAGCTGTCCGAAGCGGTGCTGGGCGGGCAGGCGGTGCGCGCCGCGCGGATGATCGACGGCCTGCAGGCCGAGGGCGTGTCCGAAGTGCTGGTGCACTGGGCGCTGGCCGAGGACATCCGCAGCCTGAAGCGGGTCAAGGACGCGCTTCGGTCAGGCCGGCCGATGCCGATGGCGCTGCGCGAAAACCGCGTCTGGGGCGCCAAGGAAAAACTGTATGAACGCGTGCTGCCCGGCATCGGCGAAGGGGCATTGGCCGGGCTGCTGGACGCGGCGCAAAAGGTCGATGGGATTGTCAAGGGCGTGAAGCAGCCTGACTGGCCGGCGAGTGGCTGGCAGGCGCTGCATCGGCTGGCTGGGATGGTTTGTGGAGAGTGCGCCGGGCCGGGGCGGGCGGCTGCTTCTTCGGCCGGGCGCTTTCGGTCGGGAAGCGCCCGGTAGTACTCGCGATCGGCATGGATTTCGTTTTAGGAAAACGCATTCGTATCGCGGCCAGTGAGGTAATAGGCTCCGCTTTTGATAGCTGCTTGCGCACGCCAGTCGTGCGCTGGACGCCTAAAATGCTTAAATTTTATGTCTTTCAGCCTGACCGTATCTGTGGCTGAGGCGCAGAAAAAGTCAAAAAATTTTTGCGGAACTTTCAGTATCGCGGCTTAAGTGAAACGTTAGGCCGCACAAAATATGCCATATCAAGTCGCAGCAGTGCAGAAGAACCACATGCACTCGTTTTCAAAGTCTGCAGTCCTCAGCGTCGAGCTTGTCTCAGGCCACGGCGTACAAGGCGACGCGCACTATGGCGCTACGGTCCAGCATAAGTCAAGGGTGGCCAAAGATCCTACCCAGCCGAACCTGAGGCAGGTTCATCTCCTGCACGAGGAACTATTCGCCGAAATTGCGGAACAAGGCCTACAGGTTCTACCCGGTCAGATGGGCGAGAACATCACGACGCGCGGGATTAACCTGCTCGCACTAGGCGCAGGCACAAGGCTGAAGATTGGAGATCGCGCCATCGTCGAGATCACGGGCCTGCGCAACCCGTGCTCCCAAATAGAGAACTTTCGGTCTGGTCTTCTTGCAGCCGTACTGAGTCGCGCTGCCGACGGCTCTCTCATCCGCAAAGCGGGCGTCATGGCAATCGTCCTTGAAGGTGGCGTCGTTCAAGCCAGGGACGCTATCGAGGTCATTTATAAGCCCTGCGAATTCAAAACACTCTTGCCGGTCTAGAGTGCTGCCAGGCCCTTGCAAGGCGAGGTTCTTGTATTTACACTAACCGGGTGGCGACCACGTACGACCCGAAGAAGCGCAAAGACACCTTGGCCGCCTGCGGGCTTGACCTCAAGGATGCTGGCGAAGTGTTCGATGGAGTTCACTTCGAGACCGAGGACGTACGGAAGGACTACGGCGAAATGCGCTTGCTTTGCTTTGGCATGCTGCGCGATCGAATGGTAGTGATTGGCTATATACCCCGCGTGGCGCGGATCGCCATGTTTTCAGTATGAGGAAAGCCAATGACCGCGAGCAAGCACGCATCGCGCCGATCCTTGGGATCTGATCTCACAAAGGTGGCTGCGCATGTCATTCAACCAGATGAGTACGATGACCTGCCGGAGCTGACGGACGATATGCTTAACCGCGGCAAAGTTAACAGAGGCGGACGACCGCGCGCCGATAATCCCAAGAAACTCATCTCGATTCGATTGCCGCAAGATGTCATTGCGAAGTGGCGCTCTACCGGCCCTGGGTGGCAAACGCGTATGGCCGAGAAACTTGCGCGCGTAGCGCCGAAGTGACGCTCGGCCCTTGTTCCTGCCGACTGCTTTCGCAAGCCGCCGGATGCAAACGTTGGATTTTCCACAGTGGGTCTAAATCAGGCAGGCTTGACAGGTTGCCGACGATAGGCGGAGTGCTCCGCCAGCACGCCCACAAGCAGGCGCCGCGCCGCCGCGTTTGCTGTCGCACCATCGCTAATCCGAACGGCAACACAGCAATTCAAGCCAATCCGTGCGCTGCCGGTCAAGAATCACACCACCCTGTAAACTGAAATCTCCCAATCCTTTACCCGCAATCGAAAGGCGAAACCACCATGCCGACAGGAACCATCCGACTCCACCGCGTGCTCCGCGCGCCGCCCGAGCGCGTCTATCGCGCATTTCTGGACGCCGACGCCATGGCCAAGTGGCTGCCGCCCTATGGCTTTACCTGCAAGGTGCACCATATGGATGCCAGGGTGGGCGGCGGCTACAAGATGTCGTTCACCAACTTCGGGACCGGCCATGCCCAGGCCTTCGGCGGCGAGTACCGTGAACTGGTGCCGTCCGAAACGATACGCTACACCGACAGGTTCGACGACCCGAACCTACCCGGCGAGATGCGGACCACGGTCAGCCTCAAAAAGGTGTTGTGCGGCACCGAGCTCAGCGTGGTGCAGGAAGGAATTCCCGAGGCCATTCCCGTCGAAATGTGCTACCTCGGCTGGCAGGAGTCACTGGCGCAACTCGCCAAGCTGGTCGAGCCCGAGATCCCGGGCTGACAAGAGCGGCGCGTGGTGAAGGAACACCCATGAAGCGTGAACAATTCGGCCGGCCGCAGGACCTGACCGCCGTCCAGCCCATCAGCCACGACGTGCTGCGGGAAAAATACCTCAAACCCGGCGAAACCAGCGCCGACGATGTGTACCGGCGCGTGGCGCGGGCGCTGGCGTCGGTCGAGCCGGAGGCCGAGCGCGAAAAGCACGAGGCGCTGTTTCTGGAAAACCTGCATGCCGGCGCGATCGGCGCGGGCCGCATCATGAGCGCTGGAGGCACCGCGATTCAGGCGACGCTCATCAACTGCTTTGTACAGCCGGTCGGCGACTGCATCCAGGGTTTCGACTCGGGCGGCTATCCCGGCATCTACGAGGCGCTGCGCGAAGCGGCCGAAACCATGCGGCGCGGCGGCGGCGTCGGCTACGACTTTTCGCGCATCCGCCCGCGCGGCGCCCTGGTCAAGGGCACGGCGTCGCTGGCGTCGGGGCCGTGCAGTTATATCAACGTCTTCGACCAGTCGTGCGCCACGGTCGAGAGCGCCGGCTCGCGCCGCGGCGCGCAGATGGGCGTGCTGCGCATCGACCACCCGGATGTGCGCGAATTCATCACCGCCAAGCGAACGCCGGGGCGCTGGAACAACTTCAACGTGTCGGTCGGCGTGTCGGATGATTTCATGCGGGCGCTGGAGGCGGACCAGCCGTGGGAACTGATGCACCCGGAAAAACCCGGTGCCGCGCAAATTGCGCAGGGCGCTTTCCAGCGCGCCGACGGCGTCTGGGTGTATCAGACGGTGGCGGCGCGCGAACTCTGGGACACGGTGATGCGCTCGGCCTACGACTTTGCCGAGCCCGGCATTTTGTTTCTGGACAATATCAACCAGGACAACAACCTGCGCTATTGCGAGGAGATCGCTGCGACGAATCCGTGCGTTACGGCCGAAACCTGGACCATGACGACGGATGGCCCGGCGCAGGTGGCCGACCTGATTGGTCAACGTTTCACCGCCGTAGTCGATGGCCGGGCTTACGACGTTGAAAGCGACGGTTTTTTCAGCACCGGCCACAAACGCGTGCTGGCCCTGACAACCCGCGAGGGTCACTCCTTGCGGCTGACGGTCGATCACCGCGTGCGCCGCGTGGCGCGCAGAACCCGCTACACATTGCAGGCCGAGTGGATCGAAGCCGCCCAGCTGCGGCCGGGTGACGAAATTCTGCTCAATGACCACCGTTCGCTCGGCGGCTGGCACGGTCTGGGCACCGAAGCGCAAGGCTATTTGCTGGGGCTGCTCGTAGGTGACGGCACGCTCAAGAGCGACAAGGCCGTTATTTCAGTCTGGGCGCCTGAATTGAAGGCCGTTGGCAATGGCGCGATGGCTTATGCGCAAACCGGTGCGGGCGGCATCGTGTTGGCCGCCGAAGCTGCCGCCGCCACCCTGTCGCATTGGGCTGATTTTCAGGGCTTTCAGCGGCCTGTGTTGGGACGCGGCGAGGCGCGCATGGTTTCGGCTGCTGTGCGGCATCTGGCGCATGGCATGGGTATGCGGCCAGACCGCAAGACGATCACGCCAACGATGGAAAAAACATCTTCCGCGTTCGCGGCCGGCCTGCTGCGCGGGCTGTTCGATGCCGATGGCTCGGTGCAAGGCGATCAGGACAACGGCGTCAGCGTGCGGCTGTCGCAAAGCGATCTGCCTTTGCTCCAGACGGTGCAGCGCATGCTGCTGCGGCTGGGCATCGTCTCGAAAATTTACCCAAACCGCCGCCTGGCGCAACAGCGCGCCATGCCTGACGGGCGAGGCGGTTTAAAGCTTTATGACACGGCGGCAAATCATGAACTGGTCATCAGCGCCGATAACCTGCGCATTTATGCCGAGCGAATCGGTTTTGCCGATACCAGCAAGGCAGCGCGGCTGGAGCATACCCTGGGCAGCTACAGCCGCACGCTGAATCGCGAGCGCTTCACGGCGACCGTCGAATCGTTGCTGGACGACGGTGTGGAAGAAGTGTTCGACGTTACCGTCGCCGATGTCCATGCCTTCGACGCCAATGGCCTTTACGTTCACAACTGCGGCGAGCAGCCATTGCCACCCTACGGCTGTTGCGACCTCGGACCCATCATCCTGACGCGCTTCGTGCGCCATCCGTTCGGCTTCACAGGCGAGCCGGCGTTCGACTTTGAGGCGTTCGAGGCGTCGGTCGCCACCCAGGTGCGCGCGCTCGACAATGTGCTGGAAGTGACTTTCTGGCCCTTGCCGCAGCAGCGGGCCGAGTCCGCCGCCAAGCGCCGCATCGGTGTCGGCTTCACCGGCCTGGGCAACGCGCTGACCATGCTGCGCCTGCGCTACGACGCGCCCGAAGGCCGCGAGATGGCGGCGCGCATCGCCGAGCGGCTGCGCGATGCCGCCTATGCCGCGTCGAGCGCGCTGGCGCGGGAAAAAGGCGCGTTTCCGAAGTTCGACGCCGACGGCTACCTGGCGCCCGGCACCTTCGCCAGCCGGCTGCCGGCCGCGCTGCAAGAAGCGATCCGCAGCCACGGCATCCGCAACAGCCACCTGCTGTCGATCGCGCCGACCGGCACGGTCAGCCTGGCGTTTGCCGACAACGCGTCCAACGGCATCGAGCCGGCGTTCTCCTGGACGTACCGGCGGCACAAACGCGAGGTGGATGGAAGCACCACCGAATACGCGGTGGAAGACCACGCCTGGCGGCTGTACCGCGAACTGGGCGGCGACGTGAACCATCTGCCCGGCTACTTCGTCTCGGCGCTGGAGATGCCCGCGGCCGGCCACATCGCGATGATGCGGGCGGTGCAGCCCTTCATCGACACCGCCATTTCCAAGACGGTGAATGTTCCCGCCGACTGCCCTTACGACGACTTCAAAAGCCTTTATTTCCAAGCCTGGCGCGCCGGGCTCAAGGGCCTGGCGACCTACCGGCCGAACGACATCCTGGGCGCGGTGCTGCAAACCCATCCCGGCGCCGACGCCGCAAGCGCTGAAGCAGCGCCGGCGCCGGTGGACCCGATGCGAACGGTGATTGAAAGCCGTCCGAACGGCGCGCTGTCGGCGGTGGTGGAAAAGATCGAATACTGGACGCAGGAAGGCCAGCAGCGCCTGTACCTGGTGGTATCGTTTTTGCCGGTGCCGGGCGCAACAGGCGAAGGCACAGTCGAGCGCGCCATCGAATTTTTCATGCCGGTCGGCCAGAGCGGCGAATCGCAGCAATGGATCACTTCCAGCATGCGCTTGCTGTCGCTGGCCGCGCGCGGCGGCTTCCTCGAGCGCGCGCTGGGCGACATGCGCAAGGTCGCCTGGGACCGCGGCCCGGTGCGGCTCGGCACCTATGAAAAAGCCGACGGCGCGCAGGTGCCGCTGTGGCACGACTCGGAGGTTGCGGCGATTGCCTATGCGCTGCAGAACCTGATCGCCCGGCGCCTTCGGCCGCTTACCCAGCCGGGAGCGCACGCGCCGCATGCGCTCCCGGCGCAGGCGTCCGCCAATCTGACACCGCCGGTGATGGCCGGCAAGAAATGCGCCGAATGCGGCGCCCATGCTGTCATCCGCAGGGACGGCTGCGATTACTGCACGCAATGCGGCGCGCTGGGGGTTTGCGGATAAGTCAGTCGGTCAGCCCTTTTCTTCCCGCATTGACCGCATCCGTTGCCGAATCCGGCAAAATCCACCAATGCGCCTGAGCCCGACCGAACGGCAAACCCTGCACGCCGCCAGCCTGCGCTGGTTCGGCGTGCCGCCGCGATTGTTCGGTTCCCGCGTTGACGATGCGCGCCGTGGCGGCGACATCGACCTTTACATCGAGGTGTGCTTGTCGCCACAGGATGCGTTCGAGCGTGAGCGCCGCATGGCCGCCGACTTGTACCGCACGCTTGGGGACCGCAAGATCGACATCGTTGTGAACACCGGACGACTTGATTTGCCGATTTACCGGGTGGCGCAGGAACAAGGGGTGTGGTTGTGAGCTTGCCGCTTGGTGTGGCCTTGGATCAATGCAACCGCCACGCCGACATCATCAACGATGCGCTGGGCCAGATTCCCTTCCCGCTGACGGAGGAACAGCTGCGTCAGGCCTCGCCTGAACTAATCCGTCTACTGGACCAGTTCGTGCTTCGGTTCATCAAGCTGCAAGACACGCTGGGGACCCACGTTCTCAGGCAGTTTGCGGTGCGGATCTTGGCGGAACCCGTGGAGGATTCGCCCTTTATCGACGTGCTTAATTTGCTGGAACGGCAAGGTTATCTGTCGGTCGATCAATGGGCTTTGCAGCGCAGCACCCGCAATATTTTGACGCACGAGTATCCTGACGATCCGCTGCGCCAGGCACAAGCCTTGTCCGCTGCGCAAGTCGCTGCGCGTCAGTTGACTCGCTGGCTCAGGCGCATCCAGGAACGAACCAAAGCTTGATTTATTTATGAACGCCCTGAACATCGCCGAATACATGCAGACCCTCGGTTTGCAAGCAAAAATGGCTTCCGCGTATATGGCGCGGGCGTCGGCAGCTATTAAAAACAGAGCACTCCTCGATCTTGCATG
>CAXSGT010000101.1:0-11499 GCA_964236835.1 uncultured Polaromonas sp. | reverse complement strand
AGCGTGGGGGCCACATCACCTCCAGATGTTGTAAGGTGTTTGCATCCAAGCGCCAACGACCACCAGCCAAACCAGCGTCACAGGGATGAAAATTTTCCAGCCCAGACGCATGATCTGGTCGTAGCGAAAGCGCGGAAAGGTCGAACGCACCCACAGGAATATCGTGACAACGACGAAGGTCTTGATCGCCAGCCAGATCCAGCCTGGAACCCAGTTGAACAGGAAATTGTCGATCGGCGACAGCCACCCGCCGAGGAAAAGCAGCACGCACAGCGTTGACACCAAAATCATGTTGGCATATTCAGCCAGGAAAAACATGGCGAACGACATGCCTGAATATTCGACCATGTGACCGGCGACGATTTCAGACTCGCCCTCCACCACGTCGAACGGATGCCGATTGGTTTCGGCCAGGCCGGAGATGAAATACACGACGAAAATCGGCAGCAGCGGCAGCCAGTTCCACGACAGGAATGTCAGGCCTTTGGCGGCCGCCATTCCCACGCCCTGCCCCATCACGATGGCAGTCATGTTCAGGCTGCCCGAGACCATCAGCACCACCACCAGGCAAAAACCCATGGCGATTTCATAGCTCACCATTTGGGCCGACGCCCTCATGGCGCCAAGAAACGCATATTTTGAATTCGACGCCCAGCCGGCGATGATGACGCCATAGACCTCGAGCGAGGTAATCGCCATCACGAAAAGCAAGCCGGCGTTGACATTGGCCAACGCCACGTCGGGACCAAAGGGAATCACCGCCCAGGCCGCCAGCGCCGGCATGATCGTCATGATCGGCCCGAGCACGAACAATCCCTTGCTCGACGCCGTCGGAATGATGATTTCCTTGGTCAGCAGCTTAAGGGCATCGGCTATCGGCTGCAGCAGCCCTGCCGGTCCAATACGGTTGGGTCCCAAACGCACCTGCGTGAAACCAATGGCTTTGCGCTCCCACAGGGTTAGGTAGGCGACGCAGCCCATTAATGGCAACAGCACGGCGACAATTTTTGCTAGCGTCCAGAGCACCGGCCAGACCGTCGTGGGCCATATGCCGCCCATCAAACCTTGACCTGTCGTATAAATGCCTTCGATCATGCTGGCGCTCCCTGAAGCCCGGCGGCCTTGAGCGCGTCCGAGGTCAATTGCAGCGAAGGGGCGCGCCTGACCAATCCATCGAGCTGGTAAATGCTGGCCACAGCGGGGGCGGCACCAGCCGCTTTGGACAGCACAATTTTCGCTTCGGTCGAATTGCTCAGCCTGCCTGCCGGCACCTGCACGGCATCGGCGCCGGGAATTTGCTTGAGTACATCCTGCGACGACTCGAAGTCAAAGCCAGGCAAATCCAGCAAGTTGGCCAGAACGCGCAACACTTTCCATGCCGGACGCGTCTCACCGGCTGGCTTGACCACCGCATGAAAGCTCTGCACCCGGCCTTCGGCATTGACGAATGTTCCCGGTGTCTCGGTAAATGGCCCGATAGGCAGCAGCACGTCGCTAAAGGCCATGTTGGCCTTGAAAGCGTTCAGCGTCACGATCATCTGGGTCGAGGAGAGCGCGGCCCCAGCCTTGGCACCCGCCGCCGAATCGAACTCGGGCTCGTTGTTCAGCAAGATGACAGCTTTGAGCCTGCCATCGAGCATCTGTTCGGCGTTTAAGCCAGCGGCGCCAGGCAGCGCATTCACCAGCTGCGCGCCAACTGTATTCGCCGCCTCGGTCAGGTAGCCGACGGTGGCGCCGGTTTGCACGCCGATCCAGTTGGCCAAAGCCAGCAGGCTCGAGGCATTGGCGTGATGCGCCGCGGCATTGCCCAGCAAAATGGCTTTGCGTTCGCCGCCCAGAAGCGATGCCGCGATGGCCTTGGCGGCATCGCCGGCCTGCCCGACAGCCGGAGCGGCGACGCCCTTTTGCGCCGCGACCGCCGCGGCCACATCAGCCAGCGCTTGCGCCCAGCGGTCTGCAGGCGTGATCAGTTGGTTCGCAACAGCCATCGCCCAGGCATCCGAAGTCGCAAGCTCTACTTCCGAATTAATAGCACTGAGCACACAGCCCTTGCGCGTCGACTGCCGAATTCGTTGTGCAAACAGCGGGTGGTCTTTGCGCAGGTTGGAACCGATCACCAGCGCGCGCTGCAGTTGCGAAAGCGAAGCGATACTCGTACCCAGCCAGCGTACCGAGCTCGACGGCGAAAACTCGGCATTGCGCAAACGGTAATCGATATTTTCACTGCCCAGGCCGCGCATCAGCGCGGCCCCGAGATGCAGCTCTTCCAAGGTGCTGTGCGGGCTTGCCAGCATGCCGATGGTTTCGGCGCCGTACTCGGACTTGATCTGCCTCAAGCCATTGGCGACATACTCGAGCGCGGTTTGCCAATCGACCGTTTTCCATACGCCGCCCTGCTTGAGCATGGGGCTAAGGAGGCGATTGTCGGTATTGAGCGCCTCATAGGAAAAACGGTCGCGGTCGGCGAGCCAGCATTCGTTGATCTCCTCGTTTTCCAGCGGAAGGACGCGCATCACCCTGTTGTTTTTCACCTGAACGATCAGGTTCGTCCCGGTCGAGTCGTGCGGGCTGACGGACTTGCGGCGCGACAGCTCCCAGGTACGCGCGCTGTAGCGAAAAGGCTTGCTGGTCAGGGCGCCGACCGGACAGACATCGATCATGTTGCCCGACAATTCGGAGTCGACCGACATGCCGACGAAGGTTTCGATCTCGGAGTGCTCGCCGCGGTGCGCCATGCCGAATTCCATCACGCCGGCGACTTCCTGGCCGAATCGAATGCAGCGTGTGCAATGGATGCAGCGGCTCATTTCCTGCATCGAAATCAAGGGGCCCACATCCTTGTGGAACACCGTCCGCTTTTCCTCCTGATAGCGCGATTCGCCCGCGCCATAACCCACCGCCAGGTCCTGCAGCTGGCATTCGCCGCCCTGGTCGCAGATCGGGCAGTCGAGCGGATGATTGATCAGCAAAAATTCCATCACGCCCTTCTGGGCCTGCACGGCTTTGTCGCTTTGCGTCCGCACCACCATGCCCTGAGTGACAGGCGTGGCGCATGCCGGCACGGGCTTCGGCGCTTTTTCGACATCGACCAGACACATCCGGCAGTTGGCGGCGATGCTGAGCTTTTTGTGGTAGCAAAAATGTGGAATGTAAGTGCCCGCTTTTTCGGCGGCATGCATCACCGTGCTGCCTTCGATCACCTGCACCTTCTGTCCGTCGAGTTCTATTTCAACCATAAGATTTCTTTCGCCGCTTCACGCCTGCGCCGTGGCCGATCCGTCCGCCTGAATCCGGGGCACATGAACTCCAGCTGGGACGACAGCAGCAGCCTGGGAAGAATTTTTCGCGATCATCGCCTCGAACTCATGGCGGTAATGCTTGATCATGGCGCGCACCGGCATCGCCGCCGCATCGCCCAGCGCGCAAATGGTTCTGCCCTGGATATTGTCGGCCACCGAATTGAGCAAATCCAGATCAATCTGGCGGCCCAGCCCGTTGTGGATACGGTCCACCACGCGCCACAGCCAGCCGGTGCCTTCGCGGCAGGGCGTGCATTGGCCGCAGGACTCGTGCATGTAAAAGTAGGACAGGCGCTTGAGCGATTCGACCATGCAGCGGCTATCGTCCATCACGATGACCGCCCCAGAGCCAAGCATCGAGCCCGCCTTGGCGATCGAGTCATAGTCCATGGTGCAGTCCATCATGACGGAAGCGGGAAGCACGGGCGCCGAAGAGCCGCCGGGGATGACCGCTTTGAGCGTGCGGCCCTTGCGAACCCCGCCGGCGAGCTCGAGCAATTTTGTAAAAGGCGTGCCCAGCGGAACTTCATAATTTCCCGGCCATTCGACATCGCCGGAAACTGAATAAATCTTAGTCCCGCCGTTATTGGGCTTGCCGCATTCCAAAAAGGCTGCGCCGCCGTTGCGGATGATCCACGGCACAGCGGCAAAGGTTTCGGTGTTGTTGATCGTGGTGGGCTTGCCATAGAGGCCAAAACTGGCCGGAAACGGCGGCTTGAAACGCGGCTGGCCTTTTTTGCCTTCGAGCGACTCGAGCAAAGCGGTTTCTTCGCCGCAGATATAGGCGCCGAAGCCGTGCGCCGCATGCAGCTGGAAATTGAAGCCGCTGCCCAAAATGCCGTCGCCGAGCAGGCCCGCCGCCCTGGCCTCGTCGAGCGCTTCCTCGAAGCGCCGGTACGTGGCGAAGATTTCGCCGTGTATATAGTTGTAACCGACAGTGATACCCATCGCGTACGCGGCAATCGCCATGCCTTCGATCACGCTATGCGGGTTGTACTGCATGATGTCGCGGTCTTTGAAGGTGCCCGGCTCGCCTTCGTCGGAATTGCATACCAGGTATTTCTGCCCGGGAAACTGGCGCGGCATGAAACTCCACTTGAGGCCGGTCGGAAAACCCGCGCCGCCGCGGCCACGCAAGCCGCTGGCCTTGACCTCGGCGATGACCTGATCGGGCGTCAGCGCCGCAGGGCTGGCGCCACCTTGCGATTGATCGCCGTTCTTTCCCAGTATCTTGCGCAATGCCTGATAGCCGCCGCGTACTTCGTAGTCCTTCAGGCGCCAGTTGCTGCCGTCGAGATCGGCAAGAATCTGCGGCTTGATATGGCGTCCGTGAAAGCAGGTTTGCACGCCGGTCGCCCTGAATTGCGCCAGCACCGACTGCGCCGCGGCGTCGTTGCTTTGTAACTGGGTAAGAAGCGCCATGGATTTCAAACTCCCGCCGATTTAAGGCCATCGACAAGCTGGTCGAGTTTTTCGTGGCTCATGAAACTGCACATTGTCACGTCATTGACCAGCAGCACCGGGGCATCGGCGCAAGCGCCCAGGCATTCGGACTGCTGCAGCGTGAAAAAGCCGTCCGGCGTGGTTTCTCCCATGGCGATGTTCAGTTTTCGCTCCAGATGCTTCAGCGCCTTGGCGCCATCTTGCAGCTGGCAGGGCAAATTGGTGCAGACATTGAGTTTGTACCGTCCCACCGGACGCGGGTTGTACATGTTGTAGAACGTCGTGACTTCGTGAACGGCGATCGGAGGCATTGCGAGATACTCGGCGACCGCTCTTTCAGCGTCGGGGCTGACAAAACCCTGCTCCTGCTGGAAGATGGCGAGACAGGCAATGACGGCCGACTGCCGCTGGTCTGCCGGATATTTGGCAACCTCGCGGTCGAACAGCGCTTTGGACTGGTCAGAAATCATGAAGGAAGTCATACGCTTTAGCGGTCGATTTCACCGAACACGATGTCCATGGTGCCGATCACGGCGACGGCGTCGGCGATCATATGACCGCGCGACATTTCATCCATGGCGGCAAGATGCGGGAAGCCGGGCGGCCGGATTTTCAGCCGATACGGCTTGTTCGCGCCATCGCTGACGATATAGATGCCGAACTCACCCTTGGGATGCTCGATAGCCGCATAGGCTTCACCCTCCGGAACGTGAAAGCCTTCGGTGAAGAGCTTGAAATGGTGAATCAGCTCTTCCATGTTGGACTTCATCGATTCCCGGTCGGGCGGCGCCACCTTGTGGTTGCTGGTGATGACCGGACCGGGATTGACGCGCAGCCAGTCGATGCACTGCTTGATGATGCGGTTGGACTGGCGCATTTCGGCGACGCGAACCAGGTAACGGTCATAGCAGTCGCCGGTTTTACCCACTGGAATGTCGAAATCCATCGAGCCATAAACCTCATAGGGCTGCTGCTTGCGCAAGTCCCAGGCGATGCCAGATCCCCTGAGCATCGGGCCGGTGAAGCCCAGATTGAGAGCCCGCTCCGCCGACACCACGCCGACGCCGACCGTGCGCTGCTTCCAGATGCGGTTATCGGTCAACAGCGTTTCGTATTCGTCAACGAGTTTTGGGAACCGGGCGACGAAGTCGTCGATAAAGTCAAGCAGCGAGCCCTGCCGGTTCTCGTTCAGGGCGTCGATTGCCTTGGCGTTGCGGATTTTGCTGGCCTTGTACTGCGCCATGCTTTCCGGCAGGTCGCGGTACACGCCGCCGGGACGAAAGTAAGCGGCGTGCATGCGCGCGCCCGACACCGCCTCGTACATGTCGAACAGCACCTCGCGTTCGCGAAAGCAATAAATCAGCATGTTCATCGCGCCGCAGTCCAGGCCGTGCGCACCGAGCCACATCAGGTGATTGAGCAGCCGCGTGATCTCGGAAAACATCACGCGGATATATTGCGCGCGTATCGGCACTTCGACGCCCAGGAGCTTCTCGATCGCCAGGCAGTAGGCATGCTCGTTGCACATCATCGAGACGTAGTCGAGGCGGTCCATGTAGGGCAGCGACTGGATATAGGTCTTGCTCTCGGCCAGCTTCTCGGTTGCGCGATGCAGCAGGCCGATGTGCGGATCGGCGCGCTGGATCACTTCCCCATCAAGCTCGAGCACGAGACGTAAAACCCCGTGCGCGGCGGGATGCTGCGGCCCGAAGTTGAGCGTGTAGTTCTTGATTTCAGCCATGACGATGTCCCCCCCCGAAGCGGCCTGCGGCCGCCTCCCCCTCAAGGGGGCAACACTGGCGGCCCGGCAAAGCTGCCTCCGCGGTGTTCGCTTGAAAAGTCTGCCAGATGCCAAAAGGTCTGGTGTTCATGAAGTCAGTCCACCGTAGTTCTCTTCGCGGATGATGCGCGGCGTGATCTCGCGGGGTTCGATGGTGACGGGCTGGTAAATCACTCGCTTCAATGCGGCGTCGTAGCGCATTTCCACATGGCCCGTCGTCGGAAAATCCTTGCGGAAGGGATGACCGATGAAACCGTAGTCGGTCAGGATGCGGCGCAGATCGCTGTGGCCTTCGAAAACAATGCCGTACAGGTCGAAGGCTTCGCGCTCGAACCAATTGGCGGCATTCCAGACGCCATTGACCGAATCGACCACCGGAAAATCGTCGTCCGGGCAAAACACCTTGAGGCGCACCCGCTGGTTCAAGCTGACCGACAACAGGTGCAGCGCCACGCCATAGCGCAAACCGTCATACTCGCCGCCCCCGTACTCCGAATAGTCAATACCGCACAGATCCATCAGCTGCTCGAATTTGCAGCCCGGCGCATCGCGCAGCAGCGTGGCGACCGCAAGGTAATCGCTAGCCGCGACCGCCACAGTGACTTCGCCGAGCGCGACCTTGACGCTTTTGGCTTTGCCGCCTAGCAGCGCCGCAAGCGTTTCGCCAAGCTGCTGGATTGAAACGGGCTGAACTGGCTGCATCAAGCTCTCGCGATCGTGTTGGTGCGGCGAATTTTCTGTTGCAGCTGGATGATGCCGTAGAGCAATGCTTCGGCCGTGGGCGGGCAGCCCGGGACATAAATATCGACCGGAACGATCCGGTCGCAGCCGCGAACCACCGAATAGCTGTAATGGTAGTAGCCGCCGCCATTGGCGCATGAGCCCATCGACAGCACCCAGCGCGGCTCGGCCATCTGGTCGTACACCTTGCGCAGCGCCGGAGCCATCTTGTTGCACAGCGTGCCGGCGACGATCATCAGGTCGGACTGGCGCGGGCTGGGGCGAAACAGCATGCCGAAACGGTCGATGTCGTACCGCGCCGCGCCGGCGTGCATCATCTCGACGGCGCAGCAGGCCAGGCCGAATGTCATCGGCCAGAGCGAGCCGGTTTTGGCCCAGTTGAGCACCGAGTCGTAGCTCGTGGTCATGAAGCCTTCATTGAAAACACCTTCGAGCGACATAGTCTTACCTTTGTGGCAAAAACTCCCTTGGGAATTTTTGTTATTCCCAATCCAGCGCGCCTTTTTTCCATTCATAGACAAAGCCGACGACCAGAATTCCCAGGAAAACCATCACCGACCAGAAGCCGAGCGGGCCGATTTCCTTGAGCGACACGGCCCAAGGGAAAAGAAACGCGATTTCCAGGTCGAACAAGATAAACAAGATGGCGACGAGGTAGTAGCGCACATCGAACTTCATCCGGGCATCCTCGAACGCTTCGAAACCGCATTCATAAGGCGAATTTTTTTCGCTGTCGGGATGCACCGGACCGAGCAAACGACCCAGCACCATCGGCAAAATGCCGACGCCCGTTCCCACCAGAACGAACAGCAGAACGGGTAGGTATTGATCGAGGTTCATGGTGGATGCAATTTTTTGAAAAGCCGCCGATGCGCTTCGCACCAGCCAGCCAAAACGTCCTGCGCGGATTGCCGCTTGCAACCGGACAAACTCCCCGGAGCAGTACTGCTGTCGTTGCTCGTCACTTTTGGTGCGGACGGCGAGACTCGAACTCGCACACCTTTCGGCACTACCCCCTCAAGATAGCGTGTCTACCAATTTCACCACGTCCGCATGTTCAAAAGCCCGTAAAGCAGCAGGGGAACCTTGCGGTTTTTTGCTTTCGGACAGTCTTGGAGTTTACCCGGAAATCATAGTGCCGCCACCCTGAGGCGATGGCGCACCAGCTTATTTTGTCGGGATTTGCGCCGCGCCGGAAGCGGCGGCCGCTGGCGGCGCGGCGACGGCAACGGCGGCGGCACTCGCGGCAGCGGCCGGTGCGGCGGTGCCCGGAATTTGCGCCGCCCCGGAAGCGGAAGCGGGAGCGGCCGGCGCGGTGACGGCGACGCCTTCCAAAACACTCGAACGGGTGCGGGGCTGCGCATTGCCGAAGTAAGCGAGCATCAAAGTGCAGGCAAAAAAGAGCGCGGCCAGAATGCCGGTGGTGCGCGACAGGAAATTGGCGCTGCCGCTGGCGCCGAACAGGCTGCCCGAGCCGCCGCTGCCAAAAGCGGCGCCCATGTCTGCGCCCTTGCCGTGCTGGACCAAAATCAGGCCGATCATGCCCAGAGCCGAGAGCATTTGCACGGCGAGGACAAGAGTCAAAACAACATTCATACTTACTCCTAATTTAATAGCTGGTTACGCCCGTCAGATGGGCGCTGCGGCAATAATCTGCAAAAAATCAGGCGCCTTGAGCGAAGCCCCGCCGATCAGGCCGCCATCGATATCGGCCTCGGCCATCAGCGCGGCCGCATTGCTCGCGTTCATGCTGCCGCCATAGAGAATTTTGACCCTTGCGTACTGGTCGGTCGCCGCCTTGAGCTGCGCTCTGAGCACCGCATGAACCGCCTGGGCTTCGGCGGGCGACGCCGTCTTGCCGGTGCCGATGGCCCAGACCGGCTCGTAAGCGACGACGATTTCACTGATGCAGTGGCCATTGACATGAATCACCGCCGCCATCTGGCGCTTGATGATCTCTTCGGTGCGGCCGGATTCGCGCTCGGCCAGCGTTTCGCCGACACAGACGATCGGCGTAATGCCCGCGGCCAGCGCCGCCCGCGTCTTGTCAGCCAGCACCGCGTCGGTTTCCGCATGGTACTGGCGGCGCTCGGAGTGCCCCACGATGGCATAACGGCAGCCCATGTCTTTGAGCATCGCGGCGCTGATCTCGCCGGTGTAGGCGCCAGAAGCCTTCGCAGACACGTCCTGCGCGCCGAAGTGAATCCTGGAGAGTTTCGCGTAATGCGATTTCAGCGCCTGCATCTGCGCCAGATACGGCGCGGGAACGCAGACAGCGATCTCGCAAGTTGGGTTATCAGCCAGCCCTTCGGCGAGCGCCGACAGCAGCGCTTCGTTCGCCGCCAGGCTGCCGTTCATCTTCCAGTTGCCCACGATCAGCGTTTTCATGGCGCCGGGGGCTCGGCCCAAGTCAACACGATCTTGCCGATATGCTGCATCGACTCCATCAGCGCATGCGCTTGGGGCGCATCGGCGGCGGCGAAAGTGCTGTGGATCACAGGCTCGATGGCGCCGCTGGCAAGCAGCGGCCAGACCTTTTCCTTCAGCGCCTGGGCGATTTCAGTCTTGAATTCCACCGAACGCGGACGCAAGGTCGAGCCGGTGATGGTCAAGCGACGGCGCAGCACCAAGCCGGCATTGATTTCGGCCTTGACGCCGCCTTGCACGGCAATAAAGACCAGCCGCCCGTCGTCGGCCAGGCAGCCGACTTCACGCGCGACATAGCCGCCCGCGACCATGTCGAGAATCACATCGACGCCCTTGCCACCGGTCAGTTTCTTGACTTCTTCGGCGAAATCGCCGGTTTTGTAGTTGATCGCATGGTCGGCGCCCAGCGCCACGCAGGCGGCGCACTTTTCGTCGCTGCCTGCGGTCACAATCACTGTCGCGCCAAGCGCCTTGGCGATCTGGATCGCCGTCACGCCGATGCCGCTGGAGCCACCCTGCACCAAGAGGGTTTCGCCTTTTTGCAGGCGCGCCCGCATGAACACGTTGCTCCAGACCGTAAAGTACGTTTCGGGCAGCGAAGCGGCCTCGACATCGCTCAGACCCCCCGGCACCGGCAGGCATTGCCCGACCGGCGCCACGCATAGCTCGGCATAACCGCCGCCTGCCACCAAGGCGCACACCCGGTCTCCGACCTTGAAGCCTGCGGCCGCCATCGCAAGAGCGTCGCCGGCGATCAGCTCGCCGGCGACTTCCAGGCCGGGAATATCGGACGCGCCCGGCGGCACCGGATAGTTGCCGGTGCGCTGCAGCACGTCGGGCCGGTTCACGCCGGAGGCGGCAACGCGGATCAGCACTTCGCCCGCGGCCGGCACCGGGTCCGGGCGCTCGGCAAGGCGCAGCACGTCGGGCGCGCCGAAAGAGGAAATTTCAATGACTCTCATGGTTTTTCCTGGTCATTTGTGCCGTTTACGCACAGCCCATATAAGAAGTCAGCTACAAAATAAATAGCAATCGGCAATCATCACCCCTGCTGGACGGGACGCTCCATCAGCGCCTTCATCGACAGCTTGACGCGGCCTTTTTCGTCGGTTTCCAAAACCTTGACCTTGACGATCTGGCCTTCGCTCAGGTAATCGGTGACTCTTTCGACGCGCTCATGGGCGATCTGGCTGATGTGCAGCAGGCCGTCCTTGCCCGGCATCAAGTTGACCAGCGCGCCGAAGTCCAGAATCTTCGTAATCGCGCCTTCGTACGTCTTGCCAATTTCGACTTCCGCAGTGATCTCGGCGATGCGGCGCTTGGCCTCGTCGGCCTTGGCGCTGTCGTTCGACGCGATGGTGATGGTGCCGTCTTCCTCGATGTTGATCTGCGTGCCGGTTTCCTCGGTCAGCGCGCGAATCACGGCGCCGCCCTTGCCGATCACGTCGCGGATCTTGTCCGGGTTGATCTTCATGACATACAGGCGCGGCGCGAAGTCGGAGACCTCGGTCTTGGCCGCTCCAAGAGCTTCCTGCATCTTGCCCAGGATGTGCATGCGCGCTTCCTTGGCTTGTGCCAGCGCGACCTGCATGATTTCCCTGGTGATGCCCTGGATCTTGATGTCCATCTGCAGCGCCGTGATGCCGTTGGTCGTTCCGGCGACCTTGAAGTCCATGTCGCCCAGGTGGTCCTCGTCGCCCAGGATGTCGGTCAGCACGGCGAAGCGGTTGTCTTCCTTGATCAGGCCCATGGCAATGCCGGCGACATGCGCCTTCAAGGGCACGCCGGCGTCCATCAGCGACAGGCAGC
>CAXSGT010000100.1:2503-11500 GCA_964236835.1 uncultured Polaromonas sp. | reverse complement strand
CTGCAACGGCGTGCGAGGAAGGACGTTGACTGGCAAACAATACGGGGGAAGCATCCGGGGGACGACAGCGGGTTTTTCAGCATCCGGCCAATGTGCCCTCGTGTTCCAGCAACAACCTTCTTGTTTTTGTTCTTTTTTGGCAAGCTGCAATAGGTCAACAGCTTATTTTCGCCGATGCCGCTGGCGGCCGTACACGCGGCTGAACCTGAGGCAGATGTCCAGATCGCCGCGGCCGGCGTGCAAGCCTGCACCGTAAAATGGTGTGCGATGACATCTTCGCCAGCGCCCGTCGCAGCCCTTTCAAGCAACTCCCGTCCCGCGGTCCTGACCGTTGCAGGTGTTTTTTTCCTGCTGTTGCTCGACAGTTCGATATTGAACACGTCGTTGCCGCAGGTCGCCCGCAGCATGGGGGTCCAGCCGCTGGCCCTGAGTCCGACCATCACCGGCTACTTGCTCGCCTCGGTGGCGGCGATGCCACTGTCGGGCTGGCTGTCGGGCAAGTTCGGCGCGCGCCGGGTCTACCTGCTCTCCATCGCGCTTTTCATGCTGTCGTCGGCGGCATGCGGTGCTTCCGGCGCGCTGTGGCAGCTAATCACGGCGCGCGTGGTCCAGGGCGCCGCCGGGGGAATGATGTTTACCGTCGGCCGTACCCTGGCCTTGCGCGATGCCCGCAAGTCTGAACTGCTCTCGATTACTTCGATGCTGGTCTGGCCGGCTTTGCTGGCGCCGGTGCTGGGGCCGCCGCTGGGTGGGCTGATCACCACCTATGCGTCCTGGCGCTGGAATTTCCTGCTCAACGTTCCGCTGGGCTTTGTGGCGCTGGCGCTGATTGCCAGGTTTGTGCCGCGCGATGCGCCTACTCCGGAACCGCCGATGGACTGGCTTGGCGCCATGCTGACAGTGGCCGGCCTGGCGTCGCTGTTCGGCGGGCTGGAGACGACCGTGGTGGCGGCCTCGCAGCCTGGCCGCTGGCCGGCCGCGGCAGGTATGGTGGCGCTGGGCGCGGTGCTGCTGACGCTGGCCTTTCGCCACCTCAAGCGGGCGGCCCACCCAGTCATCAGCCTGGCGCCGCTTGGCGTCAGGACGTTTCGCCTTGCGACTTCTTCCGCGGGAACCTATTGCGCCGCCTGCCTGCAGGCGACGCCCTACCTGCTGCCGCTCGGCCTGGAGGTGGGATACGGCCTGAGCGCCGCCGCGGCCGGTGCCATGATGCTGCCCTACTTTCTGGGCAACCTGGCGATGAAGTCGGTCACCACGCCACTGCTTCGCAGGTTTGGCTTCCGGCACATCTTCCTTTTCGACGGAACGCTGGCGATGGTCCTGATCGGCGTCTTCAGCGCCCTGTCGCCGGCAACCCCGCTGGCGCTGACCGTTGTGGTCCTGTTCATCGCGGGCGCGGCGCGCTCGATGTTGCTGACGGCTATCAATACCCTGGCCTATGTGGACGTGGCGCAGGCCGAACGCGGCCATGCGGCGACCCTGCATTCGATCTCCCAACTGCTGTCGCAAACCCTGGGCATCACGATATCGGCTCTGCTGCTGGCCGCGGCCCAGGCCATGCACGGCGGCTCCATGCTTCAGGCGAGGGACTTTCGCTGGACTTTTATGGGTGTTTGCCTGATCGGCCTGCTCAGCCTCCTGCCGTACCTGCTGCTTTCGCGCCAGACGGGCCAGGAGGTCATCGGCGCAAGGCCGGCGGGATAGGCGCGGACGCGGTTTTCACGGCTTGGGAAGTCTGCGCGGGTTTCAAGCCATCGTTCAAGCGGCCTTCTCCTTGCCGCCAAAAGGCCGCCGGCCTTACCGCGCCAGCTGATTCAACTCGATGATCGGCAGCAGCACCGCCAGCACGATCAGCATCACGACCAGGCCCATCGCGACGATCAGCAGCGGCTCGAGCAGCGTCGCCAGCTGGATCGCGCGGCGCTGCGCTTCGGTGCCGAGCTGGCGCGCGGCGCGGTCGAGCATCACCGGCAGCTGGCCGGTCTGCTCGCCGAGCCGGGCGAACATGGCGAGCAGCCCCGGAAAGCGCTTTTTATGCGCCAGCGCCGACGCCAGCGGCGTGCCTTCGCGCACCAGCACCAGCGCGTCGAGCGCGTCGGCGCGCATGGCGCGGTTCGACAGCGTGTCGGCCGCCGCCTGGAGCGCCCGCAAGATCGGCACGCCGGCGCCGGCGAGCATCGCCAGCGTGCCGGCGAAGCGCGCCGCGTTGTAGCCCCGCGCCAGCTTGCCCAGAATCGGCAGCGTCAGCCAGGCGGCGTCGAATTTTTCACGAAAAGACGCGATCGTCCATGCCAGGCGGGCGGCGCCAGCTATCGAAATAATAGTAAGCAGGATCAGCCAGCCCTGGTTGCGAACGAAGCTCGCCAGTCCCAGCATGACGACCGTCAGCAGTGGCAGGGCGCGCTTGCTGCCGGCGAACACCTGCGCCACCTGCGGCACGACGTAGCCGAGCAAAAACATCACGATGGCGATGGCCACCACGGTCACGATGGCCGGGTACAGCGCGGCGCCGACCAGCTGCGCTTTCAGCTCCTGGCTTTGCTCCAGGTCGTCGGCGAGCCGCTCCAGCACCCGGCCCAGGTTGCCGCTGTGCTCCCCCGCGCCGACGACGGCGCAATACGTCGCCGAAAACTCGCGCGGATGCTGCGCCAGCGCCGTCGCAAAGGCGGTTCCGCCATTGACCTCGGCGCGCAGCCCGGCCACCAGATGGCGCTGCGGCAGGCTTTCCGACTCCTCGGCCAGCGCGGTCAATGCCCGCTCCAGCGGCAGGCCCGACGTCACCAGCCCGGCGATCTGGCGCGTCCAGATCGCCAGCGCCGTGGCGTTGAAGACGCGCTTGCTCCAGAGCGTCGTGTTCCAGCCCGAGGCGCCCGCCTGCCGGCCTGTCTTGTCCGCCGCGCCGACCGTTTCGACCGACAGCGGCACCAGCGCCTGCGCCCGCAGCATGCCGCGCGCCAGCCGGGCCGTGTCGGCTTCGATGATGCCCTTGCGGCTGGCGCCTTCGGCGGTCAGGGCTTCGAATGAATAGGCGGGCATGGCGGACTTAAGGACGCGAAGGCCGCCGCGCCGGGCGCGCTTCCGAAGCAAGGCCAACTCCCTCTAGAGACAGCGCATTGCACAAAGTGAGCAGCGTGGGGGCCATAGGCTCAGTCTCGGGTGACCCGAACCAACTCTTCCCGACTCGTAATTCCGCTTTGCACCAGCCGCTCGCCGTCGTCGCGCATCAGCGTCATGCCGCCCTGCAACGCCGCTTCGCGCAGCTCGGCCTCGGGCGCCTTGTGGTGGATCTGCGCCCGGATGGCGTCGTTCGTCGCCAGCAGCTCGAACACGCCGGTGCGGCCTTGGTAGCCCGTCTGGCCGCAGCTGGCGCAGCCCGCGCCCTTGCAATGAACGCACACTTTTCGCACCAGCCGCTGCGCCAGCACGCCGAGCAGCGACGAGCTGAGCAAAAACGGCTCGATCCCCATGTCGGTCAGGCGCGTCACGGCGCTGGCGGCGTCGTTGGTGTGCAGCGTCGCCAGCACCAGGTGGCCGGTGAGCGACGCCTGGATGGCGATCTGCGCGGTCTCGAAATCGCGGATCTCGCCGATCATGATGACGTCCGGGTCCTGCCGCAGGATGGCGCGCAGCGCCTTGGCGAAGTCCAGGTCGATCTTGGCGTTGACCTGCGTCTGGCCGACGCCGGCGAGTTCGTACTCGATCGGGTCCTCGACCGTCATGATGTTCTGCCGCCGGGTGTCGAGCCGCTCCATCGCCGCATAGAGCGTCGTGGTCTTGCCCGAACCCGTCGGGCCGGTCACCAGGATGATGCCGTGCGGCTGCGCCACCAGGTGCTCGAAGCGCGACAGCACGTCGCCCTGCATGCCGACGGCCTCCAGGTTCAGCCTGTCCCCGCTCTTGTCGAGCAGCCGCAGCACCGCGCGCTCGCCGTGCGCGCTGGGCAGCGTGCTGACGCGCACATCGACGGCGCGGGTGCCGATGCGCAGCGAAATCCGGCCGTCCTGCGGCAGGCGCTTTTCGGCGATGTCCAGGTCGGCCATGATCTTCAGCCGCGAAATCAGCGCCGCGTGCAGCGCCCGGTTCGGCTGCACCACGTTGCGCAGCGAGCCATCGACGCGAAAGCGCACGCTCGAATGGCGCTCGTAGGGCTCGATGTGGATGTCGCTGGCGCCGTCGCGCGCGGCCTGTGTCAAGAGCGCGTTGAGCATGCGGATGATCGGCGCGTCGTCCGAGGTTTCGAGCAAATCCTCGATCGCCGGCAGCGCCTGCATCATGCGCGACAGATCGACATCGTTTTCGACCTCGCTGATGACGGTCGCGGCGCTCGACTCGCCTTGCGCGTAGGCCGCGCTGATGCGCTGCCTGAGCAGCTCGGGCGCTTCGACATTGACGTGCCGGACATCGTATTTGCGCATCACTTCGCTCACCGCGCCGGCCGCGGCGGCGCCGTCCAGACCGGGCAGCCAGAGCGTGTACTCGCCGCCGAAGTGCTCCAGCATCAGCTGCTGGCTGCGCGCGAAGGCGTAGGGCAGGGGGTAGGCGGGATGAGCCGCAGGTGCCGGATAAAGCGCGGCGTCAGGCATTCGTGGCTCCAGTTGTCGCGCTTGGCACTGCGCTTGGCATTGCGCCTGTCATTGGGAAAGCGGCGGCACCACCACCGCGTCGTCGCGTGCGAACGGCTGCTGCACGGCCGGCCGGTAGGGCGGCGGCGAAGGCGCCATCGCGGGCAGCGCCGGCGACTCGTTGATCGGCAGGATCGCGCTGTTCAGCGGCTGCGCCAGCTGCTGGTTGGTGCGCATGAAGTCGTAGCGGTCCATCGACAGCGCCTGGGTCGAGGTCGCGTCGCGCACCACCACCGGGCGCAGGAATACCATCAGGTTGGTTTTCTTGCGGCTGCGGCTTTCGGACTTGAACAGGTTGCCGACGACCGGCACGTCGCCCAGGCCCGGGACCTTTTCCTGGTTGCCCGAGTACTCGTCCTGCAGCAGCCCGCCGAGCACGATGATCGAGCCGTCCTCGACCAGCACGTTCGACTCGATCGAGCGCTTGTTGGTGATGAGGCCGGTCACCGAATTGACCGAGCCCGGCTGCACGCTCGAGACCTCCTGGAAAATCGCCATCTTGACGGTGCCGTTCTCGCTGATCTGCGGCTTCACGCGCAGCGTCAGGCCGACGTCCTTGCGCTCGACGGTCTGGAACGGATTCACGCTGCCGTTGCCGCCGCCGCCGGTGTTGGTGAACTGGCCGGTGACGAAAGGCACGTTCTGGCCGATGACGATCTTCGCCTCCTCGTTGTCCAGCGTCAGCAGGTTCGGCGTCGACAAGATGTTGCCGGCGCCCGTGGTCTGCAGAAAGTTCGCCAGAAAGCCGAGAAAATAAATGCCGTTGGCGCGCACCACGCCGCCCAGGTTCAGGCCGGTGTTGGGCGCCAGCGGCGTGCCGCTGGCGGCGGCGACCGCCGACTGGATGATGTTCTTGCCGCCGGCGCCGAAGTTGGTTCCCAGCAGCCCGATCAGGCCGTCGCCCGCCTTGCCGATCGGCCCCTGCCACTGGATGCCGAATTCGGCCGCCTTGTCCATGTTGACCTCGGCGATCAGGCTTTCGACATAGACCTGCGCGCGCCGGGCGTCGAGTTTTTCAATCACGGCGCGCAGCTGGCGGTATTGCGGCTCGGACGCGGTGATGATGAGCGAGTTGGTCGCGGTGTCAGCCTGGATCTGCCCGCCGGTCGAGGGCCCCGCGCTCGGCGTGATCGGCGCGCCGGCGCCGGTGTTTTGCGCCGCGCCGCCCAGGCCGCCAAGGCCGCCTCCCAGCGCGGGCGGCGCCGTGCCTGGGTTGAAGGCCGCCGATCCGCCGGCCGCCCCGCCGCCGGCCGAGGTGCCGGTCAACGCCGCGCGCAGCACGACGGCGAGCTTGGTGGCGTCGGCGTTTTTCAAATACACGACGTAGATGTTGCCGGCGTCGCCATTCGGGCCGTTCAGCCCCGGCTTGTCCAGGCTTTTGATGAGCGACTTCACCAGCTCCAGGCGCGCGCCGTTGGCCGCGCGAACGATGAGCGAATTGCTGCGCGGCTCGGCCAGCACGGTGGTGCGGTAGCTCGCCTCGGGCGCGACCACGCCGCCACCGCCGGCGTTGCTGTCGAGCAGCCGGGTCAAGAGCGGCGCCATGTCGGTGACCGAGACATAGCGCACCGCGATCACCTCGACGTCGGTGGCGCTCGCCACATCGAGCGCGGCAATGATGCGCCCGAGCCGATTGAGGTTGTCGGCATAGTCGGTGATCACCAAGGAGTTGTTGCCGGGGTTGACGTTGATGGTGTTGTTCGGGCTGATGAGCGGCCGCAGGATCGGCAGCAGGTTGTTCGCGTTCTCGAAGCTGAGCTTGAAGATCGTCGTCGCGATCTGGCCGCCGGATGCCGGCGCGCTGGTCGAGACGGCGCCGCCTTGGAGCTTGGCGTCGGCCTCGGGGACGATCTTGTCCAGCCCGGCCGAGCTGACGACGGTGAAGCCCTGCAGCCGCAGCGTCGCCAGGAACTGGCTGTAGGCGACCGCCGGGCTGACCGCGCGCTCGGTCGTCAGCGTGATGGTGCCCTTGACGCGCGGATCGACGACCACGTTGCGCCCGGTAAGTGTCGCCATGGTGCGCGCGACGGCGTCGATGTTGGCATTGACGAAGTTCAGCGTGATCGCCTCGCCGCGCCGCGCCTCGACCGACGGTGCGGATGCGGGCGCAGGCAAGGGCGCGGGCGCGGACATCGCGGTCTGCGCCAGTAAATTTGAATGAAAAAGGCCTATACCGCACGCCAGTATTGAATAGTTAGCTATTGAAAACATAGCAAACGCACGGCTTTTGAAAATCGGAAATAACATGCGGAATCAACCCACTTTGATGATGGAGGTGGCGCCGGCGCGCCGCCCGATGATGTTCAGGAGATTCGACAGCGCCTCGGCGCTCTCGGGCGCGGCGCTGGCGACGCCCTCGAAGCGCAGCCGCTGCCCGACCCACTGGCCCTGGCCGCTGAGGCGCAGTCCGCCTTCGAGGGTTTCGAGGCCAAGCGCGGCGGCGGCTCCGCCTTGCAGCGTGAGGCGGTAGCTGCCCAGCGGCCGCAGCGTCGAAAGGCGCGACGAGATTTGCAGCGCGTCGAGTTGCAGCCGGCCCGCCAGGCTGAGCTGGCCTTGGCGCCAGTCGGCCTGAAACCCCTCGGTCCGGGCGACCAGCTGGCCTTGCGCCTGCACCGTGTTCCAGGGCGTTCCCAGGCCGGCGAGCAAGCTGGCGGGCCAGCGCGACTGGCCATCGGCGAGCAGCAGCCGCACGCCGTTCAAGCCCAGGGGCGCGGCCTTGAGCCGGAGCGGCTGCGGCGTGCAGCATTCGGCGCTCAGCTCCGCCCTCAAGCCGCCCCAGGCCGGCCGCAGGCGCCACGCCAGCTCGCCGGGCAGCGCCGCGCTGCTGGTGCTGCCGGCGCCGCCGGAAAGCGCGAGCTGCGCCGAGCCTTGCCAGAAGTTGCCGCGCGGCGCCAGCAGCAGCACCTGCCCGCCGCTGGCTTGCCGCACCAGCGCGGCCAGCCAGCGCGCCGGGGCGAACAGCACCAGCGCCGCGATCAGCCCCGCCAGCGCGCCGGCGACAGCCCAGCGCCAGGGAGTGGAATCGGCGGCTGGAATCCTTAAGCGCGGCGACACCATAACTTCTAACGCGCCGGCAAGGCCATCACCAGCACGCCGTTCCAGGCCGCGCCCGCCGGCGCCGGCGCGCGTTCCAGCCGGGCTTCCAGCGGCTGCGACCGGGCGTTGAGCCGCGCCTGCGCGAGCCACTCGGCCAGGGCGTCGGCCGAGGCCGCTTTCAAGGTGACACTGGCGCGGTCGCCGGCGATGTTCAGCTGGGCCGTGGCGCCCAGCGTTTGCCGCGTGGCGGCGGTCAGCGCCCGCGCCGCGTCGTCGAAGCCGAGCGCCGGCTGCTTTTGCAGCGCCTTTGCCTGCGCCTCCAGCGCCTGCATGCGCTGCAGCTGCGCGGCAAGGACTCTCGCCTGCGCGTCGGCTGACCGCAGCGTGGCGAGCGACGGCGCGACGCTGAGCCGCCACGCCAGCAGCGCCAGCAGCGCCACGAGCGCCAGCGCAATCAGGGTCTTGTCGCGGCGCCCCAAGCGGCTCCAGCGCGCCCGCAGCGGCGCGAAAGCGCTTGCCAGGCTCATCGAAGCGGCTCCTCCTTGAGCACCAGCGCGGCGCCGTCGAGGCGGGCGCTGTAGCCGCGCGCCCGCAACCGCGTGGACAGTTCGCTGAAGCCGGCGCTCGCCAGGTCGAGGCCTTTGAGGCGAAGCTCGCCTGCTACGAATTCTATAGCTGATGGCGCCCGCCCATCCTGCGCGGCGGCCTGAAATTGCCCCAGCATCGTCTCCAGATCGGACGCCGACGCGGCGCCGTTGCGGCGCTGCAGGTCGGCCAGCGCGCGCGCCATCTGCAGCGGCGCATCGACGACCACCCGCACCTCGGGAAAAGCGCCGGTCAGCGTCGCCTGGATCGCGCCGCGCCGCGCCGCCTGCGCCGATTGCTCTTTCCAGGCCCAGGCCTGCAGACCGATCAGGTTGCCGACGACCAGCAGCGCCGCGGCCCAGCGCGCGGCGCGCCAGCGCGGCGCCCGCAGCAGCGACGCGCTAGCGGCTGACAGCCGCTTGCGGGTTCGGGTGCGCCGGTTGTAGAGCAGGTCGAACTGCGCCAGGTCCCAGCTGGAGCCCGCCGCGGCCAGCGAGCGCTCGGCAGCGGTTTGCGGCGTCACGGCGCGGTTGAGCAACTGCTCGGCCAGCGCGGCCACGGCCGGCTCGGCGAGCACCTCAGTGTCCCCGATGCGGCCGAGCAGCCCCGCCGTGGCCGGCGACAGCGGCAGCAGCGCGACGCCCTCTGCGCCGGTGGCGACGAGCTGGGCGTTGTCGGGCGTGCCGATGGCGTAGAGCGTGGCGGCCTCGGGCATACCGGCGGCGGGCGGCGCAAGCTCGGGAACGATGCGCGA
>CAXSGT010000100.1:0-2403 GCA_964236835.1 uncultured Polaromonas sp. | reverse complement strand
TGGCGGCCTCGGGCATACCGGCGGCGGGCGGCGCAAGCTCGGGAACGATGCGCGAAGCGGGCCGGCTGGCCTGCTCCAGCGCGGCAAGCCAGGCATGCAGCCAGGCGCGGTCGCAGGCCGCCACCCACAGCGGCTCGCCGTCGCGGGCGCGCGGCTCGATGGCGAAGTGCAGCTCGCTGGTGTCGTCAAGCAGGCGGTCTTCAAGGAGGCCGTCCAGAATGGCGCGCAGCCGGCCGGCGTTGCCCTCCTGGAACAAGTTGGTCTTGAGCGCGCCGCGAGGCAAATCGAGCCGGTGCCAGGACAGCCGCGACACCGGCACCACCGCGACGATTTCCGCGCCGGCGGACGCCGGCAGCAGCGCAAGCGGCGCCTCGACCGCGCGCGCAACCGTTCGCCCGTCGTCGGTCAATACGGCCGCACACGGCGCAGCCAGCGTGGGCAGCGCCCGGGCAAGCGTGACGATCAGGCTGGTCATGGATAGAGTAGGAGCGTTATTGTAGAGGCGCGTTTTGCGCTGGAGCGCCTCCGCGGTCGCGCCACAAGGTCTTTACATCAATCCTGCTTTGCGTGACATCGCGCCGCACCACCGAGTGTTCCTCGACCACCGCCTGGTCCAGCCGCAGCCGGCCCCGCACCTCGAAAAAATTCGAACCGACGCTGTACTGGCTACCGTCGAGCGGTGTGGATTGCCGGCCGATCAGCGCCGCCACGGCGCCCAGGTCGGGAAAATGCGCTATTTGGCGCGCAGCCACCAGCCGCTGTGCCTGCGCCAGGTCGAGCGAAGCGATGGCGGCGTACAGCACCGTGGCGCTGGCGGTGTTGACGTTGACCGGCGTGCGCACCGGCAGCAGCGTGATGTAGGGCGCGAGCACGGCCAGGCTGCGCGGCGACAGGCCGAGCCAGACCAGCTGGTCGAGGCGTTGCGGCAGCAGCGGCGCGGCCGTGTTTTCAGCGCTAGAGTCCAGTGCCATGTGCAAATTTTCGGCCATGGCCAGCAGTTCGGACTGCGGCAGGCCAAGCTGCTGGAACAGCTTAGCGAACGCATTCAGCGCGGCCTCTTCCAACACCTTGCCGCCATCGGCCAGGTTCCTGACATTCAGCCGCGCCTGCAAATCGCTGATGGAGCCCGACAAAAAGGCTTGCGACGCTTGGTTGTCGCTGTCAGGCGTGTTGCTTTTGTCGGTCGAAAGAAAAGTCGAAAGCCGCGCTTCCTCCAGCGGCACCGCCCAAGGTTCGGACAGGTGGTCGGCGCCGCCCGGAGTGCGGGCGTCCTCGCGCAGGATCAGCCGCGACCAGTCGAGCGCGCCCGTCAGCACCCACAGCGACTGCACCCGCGCCCGCTCGGCGGTCTCGATCTCGACGCTGCGCCACTGCTGCCAGAGCGACGCGGCCGCCAGACTCGCCACCAGCGCCACGGTGAGCATGGCGGTCAGCAGCGCCGCGCCTGACTGCGACTGCGCAGTAGGAGGGCCATGGTTTCGCCGCCGGGCCGCCCCAAGGCGAAATGCGCCCCCTCGGGGGGCAGCGTGGCGCACGCAGTGGCAAGCGTGGGGGCTCATGATTTATTGCCCCCCAGGGTCGGCCGGACCCAGTCGCGCGTCAGCATGCCGCTGATGGCCTGGCCGGGCGGCAGCGTCAGCACCAGCCGCACGCCGTCGGGCAGCGCCAAATCGGGCGCCAGGGGGATGCTGGCGCCAGGGGGCGAAGCCGCCGCGCCGCCGCTCGACAGCGGATTGGTCCAGGCGTTGTCGCGAAAATAAAAAATTTGCCAATTCTCCAGCGCGGCGATGGCGACTTCGTACCTTTTTTCGTCCTCGCCAGGATTTTGCGCCCATTGCGCGGCCTTGTTCCAGGCCGCCTGCAACCCTCCTCGGGTGAGTTGCGGCGGCGATTGCCAGCGCAGCCACTGGTTGGCGCCGTTCACACTGCGCCGCGTCCAGGCGACCACCAGCACGCCGCTGCCGGGGGCGGCGCTGCCGCGGCGAACGATGCGCAGCCCGCGCCCGTCCCAATCGAGCGTAGTCGTTTGCGGCAGCTGCAGCATCGCATCCAGATCGGCGCCCCACTGGGTCAGGCCGGCTTGCAGCGTCAGCACCGCGTCGGCGCGCCGCTGCAGCTGCGCCTGCGTTCGCACCATGCCGTCGATCCCGCGCCAGCTCAGCCCAGCCATCAACGCCATCGCGGCCAGTGCGACGAGCAGCTCGATCAGCGTAAAGCCGCGCGAGCGCCTAAGTCGCCCCGACGAATTGCCGGAAGCGACACGTGCAGGACGAACGCAGGACGCCAGCGGCAAGCGCCAAGGCCACCGCGCCGGGCACGCTTCCGAAGCAAGGCCAGCCCCCTCGGGGGGCAGCGAACCACGCGCAGCGGGGAGCGTCGGGGCAATTCCACCCCAGCAGGGGC
>CAXSGT010000099.1:0-11532 GCA_964236835.1 uncultured Polaromonas sp. | reverse complement strand
CGAGATGCCGGCAAGTGCCTGACACACAGCTCAGCCCTTAGCCCAGCGTCCGCTGAACAAGTCTTGCTGCGCCGCTGTCACTCCCCGATTTTGCGGCCCAGCAGCGGCATGGCGGCGCCCGATTCGTTGGATAGCAAGCCTGCCTTGCCATAAATGCCCAGTTTGGCGCGTGTATCAACGATATCCAAGTTGCGCATCGTCAGCTGGCCGATGCGGTCCAGCGGCGTGAACATGGACTCGCCTTTTTCCATCGTCAGGCGCTCCGGATGGTAGGTCAGGTTCGCTGACTCGGTGTTGAGAATCGAGTAGTCATTGCCCCGGCGCAGCTCCAGCGTCACTTCGCCAGTAATGGCGCTGGCGATCCAGCGCTGGGCGGTTTCGCGCAGCATGATGGCCTGGGAGTCGAACCAGCGGCCCTGGTAGAGCAGGCGGCCCAGCCGGCGCCCGCTGTCGCGGTACTGCTCGATCGTGTCTTCGTTGTGGATGCCGGTCATCAGGCGCTCGTAGGCGATGAACAGCAGCGCCAAGCCGGGGGCCTCGTAAATGCCGCGGCTTTTCGCCTCGATGATGCGGTTTTCGATCTGATCGCTCATGCCCAGGCCGTGGCGCCCGCCGATGCGGTTGGCTTCCAGCAGCAGCTCGACCAAGCTGTCAAAGGCAACGCCGTTGAGCGCCACCGGCCGGCCTTCCTCGAAGCGTACGGACACTTCCTCGCGCCTGACCTCGACGTCGTCCTTCCAGAAAGCCACGCCCATGATCGGCTCGACGATCTTCATGCCGCTGCCTAAAGACTCGAGCTCTTTCGCCTCGTGTGTCGCGCCCAGAATATTGGAGTCGGTCGAATAGGCCTTTTCCGCCGCCATCTTGTAGCCGAAGCCCGCTTCGGTCATGAAGGCCGACATTTCGGCGCGCCCGCCCAGCTCGTCGATGAACAGCTGGTCCAGCCACGGCTTGTAGATCTTGAGCGATGGGTTGGTCAGCAGGCCATAGCGGTAAAAGCGCTCGATGTCGTTGCCCTTGAAGGTGCTGCCATCGCCCCAGATGTTGACGTCGTCGTCCTTCATGGCTGCGACCAGCATGGTGCCCGTGACGGCGCGGCCCAGCGGCGTGGTGTTGAAATAGGTCACGCCCGCGGTCGTGATGTGAAACGCGCCGGCCTGGAGCGCGGCAATGCCTTCGGCGGCAAGCTGGCTGCGGCAGTCGATCAGACGCGCCTTTTCGGCGCCGTACTGCATCGCCTTGCGCGGAATGTCTTCATAGTCGGGCTCGTCGGGCTGGCCCAGATTGGCCGTGTAGGCATACGGAATCGCGCCCTTGAGCTTCATCCAGTGCAGCGCCGCGCTGGTGTCGAGGCCGCCGGAAAAAGCGATGCCGACTTTCTGGCCCGCGGGCAAGTTTTGAAGAATGGTGGTCATCGTGCGGTGGTCCTTCGTGCGTCAGGCTTTAAGCGAAATGACAAATGTAGTGATAAGCGTCGAAACCCGGCGCGACGCGGATGTCGAATGTCGAGTCGCCGGGGATGCTGAAGCTTTCTCCGGCCGATGACTTTATCCATTGGTCGGCGCCCGGCAATTTGTACTCGCAGCCGCCGCCGACGCATTCCATGACTTCGGGCGCGCCGGTGGTGAAGGTCAGCGTGGCCGGCAGGATGACGCCAACCGATTTTTTGCTGCCGTCGGCCAGCGTCAGGCTGTGGCTGACGCATTTGCCGCCAAAGTACACATTGGCCTGGGTCTGAACGGTGATGTTGTCGATGGTTTCGGTAATCATGGAGATTTTGAAGAGATAAATGGTGCGCACCGTAGGCGGGCCGATCAACGCCGGATTTTAGGTCAGTCCGCCGACCAATCCTGGCGTGCCATGAATCCGTCGGGCATGTCTGGACGTATAGGGTTTGATGGACAATCATGTCCATGAAACCAGAAAGCCCGGATACGCAATTGATCGCACTCCTGGATCGCGTGGCGCTTGCCGAGGAGTCAGCCCTGCGGGAATTGTACGAATTGACGTCATCCAAGCTGTATGGCCTGGCGGTGCGGGTGGTAGGCAATCGCGAGTGGGCCGAAGACGTGCTTCAGGAGGCTTACCTCAATATCTGGAAGATCGCCGGCGACTACAAGGCGGTGCTGTCGCCGCCGATGGCCTGGATGGGCATGCTGGTGCGCAGCCGAGGCCTTGACTTCTTGCGCCGCCGGGCATCCGACCGGGCCGACCGGATGCAGGCGCTCGACGAGGTGATCTCGGACACCGTCGCTGGCGACTCGCCCGATCCGTTGGACAGCGCGCAAGCCAGCGAGCAAGCCCGAGCCTTGCACCAGTGCCTGAGCCAGCTGGAGGGCAGGCAGCGCGAAGTGATCAGCCTGGCTTATCTGCGCGACTTGAGCCATGGCGAGCTGGCGCAGCAGCTCAAGCTGCCGCTGGGAACCGTAAAAACCTGGATACGCCGCGGCCTTGAACAGCTGCGCGGCTGCATGGGAAAGCTCGCATGAATATCCAGAACAATCCGTCCCTGATGGATCAGCTTGCCGCAAGCTATGCGCTGGGCACCTTGCGCAGTGGCGCGCGCCGCCGTTTTGAGCGTATGGCGCGTGACCACGCGGCGCTGCGCGCCACGGCGCTGGCTTGGCAGGGCCGCCTGGCGTCGGTCCTTGAGCTTCAACGGGACATAGCGCCCAGCCCGGCGGTGTGGAGGCGAATTGAAAACCTGGTCAATGCCGACAAGCAGGCGCAAGCCATGCGGGCGGCGGCGCTCACCACAATGCCAGGGCTTTCTACTCCGGCCAACCCCGCCGGCTGGTGGGCCAGCCTAAGCCTGTGGCGCGGCGTGTCTGCCGCCGGCGCCCTGGCGGCGGTCATTGCGGTGGTGGCCGGCGTGAACTTGAACAGCCGGCTGAGCGGCGAAGTGCGCCAGCTCAGCGCCAGGCTTGCCGCCACGCCCGTGATCGAGTACGTCGCCGTGCTGGTCGATGACAAGACATCGGCTTCGATGCTGGTGACGTTCGATCCGAACAGCAAGAAGCTGGTGCTCAAGCGCGTGGGGGATTTTCGCGAACAGGCCGACAAGTCGCTCGAATTGTGGGCTTTGCCGCCAGGCGCGCCGCCCAAGGCGCTCGGCGTGCTGACCGGCGACGCAATCGTCCGGCTGACCGCCGCCGACACCGATATGCAGCAAGCACCCGCGCTGGCGATCTCGCTGGAGCCCAAGGGCGGCGTTGCGGCTGGCAGCGGCCCGAGCGGACCGATACTTTTTAAAGGCGCGCTCATCAGAACGGTGCAATAAAGCGGATGTGGGCAATCGCTGCCCGATCGCGGCG
Organism: uncultured Polaromonas sp.; assembly: GCA_964236835.1. Taxonomy (GTDB): domain Bacteria; phylum Pseudomonadota; class Gammaproteobacteria; order Burkholderiales; family Burkholderiaceae_C; genus Polaromonas. The sequence goes on along the minus strand of CAXSGT010000099.1, from coordinate 8,218 downwards.
GCGGCAATGAAAAAAGGACGCCTGCAAGGCGTCCCTTTTTCCATTGCCGCATGGCCGTTCAGCGCCAGTGGCGGTAGCGCCCGCCGCCGCCAAAACCCCGGCTGTAACCAAGGTTCAGCGACAGCCCGATGGGCGCGTAATAAGGCACGTAGGGCGCATAGTAAGGCTGGGGGTAATAAACCGGAGACGCCAGCGGCTGGACATACTGGACCACAGGAGCGGGCTGGTAATAAGTCTGCTGCGCAGGCGCGGCCTGCAGCGGCTGCGCTTGCTGATAGGCTTGCTCCGACGCTGAAGGCACCGGGATGGCGCCGTTGGGCGTAAGCTGCAGCCGAACATAAGCACCCGGATCGTTGGCCATCTGCGCGGTGTACTGCGTTCCCTGGTATTCATACACCACGTTGAAATAGCTGGTGCGGTTTTCGTAGAACGTCTGCGTGCCGCACTGCTGGATGTTTTGCACCTGGCTGTTCGAGCCTTCGATCCGGTCGCCGACCATCGCGCCGCCGACCAGGCCGATCACCGTCGCCGCGGCGCGTCCAGCGCCGTTGCCGATCGCGTTGCCGGCGGCGCCGCCGGCGACAGCGCCCAGCAGCGCGCCGGCTCCCGACCTGGGAGCCTGCGTCAGGACCGCCTGGTTGTTGCAGACCTGGCGCGGCACGGCGACCTGCTGCACCACAGGCGTGCTGGAGATGACCCGCGCCAGAGCGTCCATGGCCGAGGCCGGCAGCGCGCTCAGGGCGGCCGCGGCAGCCGTGGAGCCGATGAATGTTTTCAGAAGTGCGTTTGTCATGATGTAACCCTCTTTGTGCTTGTCAGCCATGCTGAATGTTGACGACCTCATTTTAAATAGTCAGACCGGTTTCAGGGGACAAAGTTCGGTAACCGGAAAGTAAAGCTGCCAAAGCCTTTAGCCTTTAACTGGACGGCAAGCGCGGCGTGGCCTGGCTTCTTGAATTCAAGTCCGGGCTCTTCTTGTTGCGCGACAATCGCCTCGGCCTATGCAACAACTCACCACACTCGACGACTGGCTGGCGCACTGCGAGCGGCTGCATCCGAGGGCGATCGACCTCGGGCTGGAGCGTGTCAGGGCCGTGGCGGACCGCATGGGCCTGCGCGTCGATTGCCCGGTGATCACGGTGGCGGGCACCAATGGCAAGGGATCGACCTGCGCCATGCTCGAAGCGATCTTGCTCGAAGCGGGCTGGCGCACCGGCGTCTATACCTCGCCGCACCTGGTGCGTTTCGAGGAGCGCTGCCGGATTCGCGGCGAAATCGCCAGTGCTTCCGAATTGATAGCGAACTTCGCCCATGTGGAAAGCGCAAGAAGCCAAAATGGCGATGAAATCTCGCTGACCTACTTTGAATTCACGACGCTGGCGATCTTGCTGCTGCTGGCCGCGGCAAAGCTCGATGTCCTGATTCTCGAAGTCGGCCTGGGCGGGCGGCTCGACGCGGTCAACATCCTCGACGCCGACTGCGCGGTTATCACCAGCATCGATCTGGACCACACCGAACTGCTGGGCCGCGACCGCGAGAGCATCGGCCGCGAAAAAGCCGGCATCATGCGCGCCGGCAGGCCGGTGATCGTCAGCGACCCGGTGCCGCCGCAAAGCCTGCTGGACCATGCCGCCCGGCTCGGCGCCGACTTGTGGCGCTTCGGCTCAGACTTCAGCTTTTCCGGCGACAAGCAGCAATGGAGCTGGGCCGCGTCGCGCGCCAGGGGCGGGCGGCGCTATGCCGGGCTGGCCTATCCGGCGCTGCGCGGCGCGAACCAGCTCGTCAATGCGGCCGGCGTATTGGCGGCGCTGACGGCGCTGCGCGACCGGTTGCCGGTGACGGCGCAAGCGGTGCGGGTCGGGCTCTCGATGGTCGAGCTGCCTGGGCGATTTCAAATCGTTCCCGGGCAGCCGGTGCTGGTGCTCGATGTGGCGCACAACCCGCATTCGGTCGCGGCGCTGACCGAAAATCTCGACGCCATGGGCTACTACCCCCGCACCCACGCCGTGTTCGGCGCGATGGCCGACAAGGACCTGGGCGCCATGTTCGGCCGCATCGGCCCGCTGATCGACAGCTGGTATTTCACCGATCTGCCAACGCCCCGGGCCGCCACCGGCGCGGCGCTGCTTGCCGGCTGGCAGGCGGGGGGGCACCGCGCCGATGCGCTGGCCGTCGTCTGCAAAAGCCCCTGGGACGCGCTGCAATCGGCCATCCAGGCGGCAAAGCCCACTGATAGAATCGTCGTGTTCGGCTCGTTCCACACGGTCGGCGGCATTTTGAAGGAGGGCGTGCCTCGTCTTTCGGCGCCGCATTTGGCGGCTTGAAGGTGAATACGCTGCCGAATTAACCGGTAACTCCGCCTGCACCAACGCTCTAGGGAAAGTCATCTGCCGCCGCTATCGCTGTTTACGGATCCCACTCACACCACCATGCCGTTTTTCAAGTTACGCCGCAGCGGCGCCGCCTCAGTACCGCCCGCCGGTTCTCCCGTACAGGCGCAAAGCGTGGACGTCCTGCGCAAGCGCGCCCGGCAGCGCCTGATGGGCGCATCCGTTCTGGTGCTGCTCGGCGTAGTGGGTTTCCCGCTGCTGTTCGACACCCAGCCGCGGCCGGTCGCGGTCGATATCCCGATCGAGATTCCCGGAAAGAATTCGGTCAAGCCGCTGGTGCTTCCAGCGCCTGTCGTTGCGACCGTGCCCGCGGCCGAAGCGACGCCCGCTGAAAAAGTCGCCGCGGCGGCCAGCCTGTCGCCCAAGGAAGAGATTTTTACGTCGAATTCGCCACCTGCGCCCGCTGCCGTTGCATCTTTCGCTATTAAAAAAGAAGCAAATCCCGAACCCAGGCGAGACGTGAAAACCGAAGCCAAGGCAAGGCCGAATGCGCAATCCAAGGCAGAGGCCAAGCCCGACAATGCCGCCGAAGGCCGGCCGCCGGCCAAGCCCCCATCGAAGGCCGAGGCCAGGCCGGTCGCCAAACCGGTGGTTGCCGAAACCGATGCCGCCCGCGCGGCAGCGCTGCTTGGCGGCTCGGCAGTAGCTGAAGCCGCGAAGCCTGCGACTGCCGAGCCCGCCGCCAAGGCCGCTCCGGTCGCCGAGGCAAAAAGCCGAATGGTGGTGCAGGTGGGCGCCTTCGCCGAATCCGGCAAGGCCGATGAAACTCGCGAGAAACTGGAAAAGGCCGGCCTGAAGACCTACACCCAGGTCGCCGAGACCAAGGACGGCAAGCGCATCCGAGTCCGCGTCGGCCCGTTCGCCAGCAAGGCCGAAGCTGAAAAAGCGATCAACAAGATCAGGTCGCTCGACCTGCCGGTGGCGATTTTGAGTTTTTAACGCGGCTGGCGACTTGTGACGGCGCTCGACTGGATACTGGCCGCGGCGCTGCTGTTTTCGCTGTTGCTGGGGGCTTGGCGCGGCCTGGTTTACGAGGTGTTGTCGCTGCTCGGCTGGGTGGCGTCGTTTTACGCCGCGCAATGGTTGGCGCCGCAGGCGCAGGCGTGGCTGCCAGCCTGGTCGTCCTCGGAGACGGCGCGCTATGCGGCGGCTTTCGTGCTGGTGTTGATCGCCGCGCTTTTTATCGCGGGCTTGCTGGCCGCGCTGGTCAGGAAAGGCGTGAACGCCATCGGCTTGCGGCCGGTGGACCGTGCGCTGGGAGCGGCCTTCGGCGTCTTGCGCGGCCTGGTTTTGCTGCTGGCGGCAGCCGCGGCCGTCAACCTGACGGCGCTCAAGTCGAGCGCCTGGTGGCGCGAATCGAGCGGCGCCGGCATGCTGACGACGGCGCTGGAGAGCTTGACATCGCTGTTGCCCGAGCCGCTGCAAAGTATCTTGATTAAAAGCTTGAATTCACCTTGAGAGGCGGTCATACCATGAACGAAACACCATGTGCGGCATAGTTGGCATCGTCAGCCAGGCGCCGGTCAACCAGCTGATCTACGACGGCCTGCTGCTGCTGCAGCACCGCGGCCAGGACGCGGCCGGCATCGTCACCCAGCAGGGGCGCAAGTTCTTCATGCACAAGGCCAAGGGCATGGTGCGCGACGTGTTCCGCACCCGCAACATGCGCGCGCTGCCGGGCCATGTCGGGCTCGGGCAGGTGCGCTACCCGACGGCGGGCAACGCCTACAGCGAAGACGAGGCGCAGCCGTTTTACGTCAACGCGCCCTTTGGCCTGGTGCTTTCGCACAACGGCAACCTGACCAATGCGGCCGCGCTGAAGGCCGAACTCTTCAACGCCGACCACCGCCATATCAACACCGACAGCGACTCCGAGGTGCTGCTCAACGTGCTGGCGCATGAACTCGAAAAAACCACGCGCGGCATTGCGCTGACGCCCGCCGACGTGTTCGCCGCCGTGCGCGGCGTGCACCAGCGCGTCCGGGGCTCGTACGCCGTCGTGGCGCTGATCGCCGGCCATGGGCTGCTGGCGTTTCGCGACCCGTTCGGCATCCGCCCGCTCTGTCTGGGCCGGGGCGTGGGCGAGTGCGGCGACACCGTGATGGTTGCCAGCGAGTCGGTCGCGCTCGAAGGCACGTCGCACCAGTTCGTTCGCGACATCGCGCCGGGCGAGGCGGTGTTCGTCGATCTAAAGGGCATGGTGCATGCCGAGCAATGCGCTGCGCAGCCAAAGCTCAATCCGTGCATCTTCGAGTTCGTCTATCTGGCGCGGCCCGATTCGGTGCTCGACGGCATTTCGGTCTATCAGGCGCGCCTGAACCTCGGCGAAACCCTCGCCAAGCGGGTGGTCTCGACCGTGCCGCCGAGTGAAATCGACGTGGTCATTCCGATTCCCGAATCGAGCCGCCCGAGCGCGACCCAGCTGGCGCACCTGCTGGGCCTTCCCTACCGCGAAGGGTTCGTGAAAAACCGCTATGTCGGGCGCACCTTCATCATGCCGGGGCAGGGCGTGCGCAAGAAATCGGTGCGGCAAAAGCTCAATGTGATCGCCAGCGAGTTCAAGGGCCGCAACGTGCTGCTGGTCGATGACTCGATCGTCCGCGGCACCACCAGCCGCGAGATCGTGCAGATGGCGCGCGACGCCGGCGCGCGCAAGGTGTACCTGGCCAGCGCGGCGCCGCCGGTGCGCTTTCCGAATGTGTATGGCATCGACATGCCGACACCCGACGAGCTCGTCGCGCATGGCCGCAGCGTCGAGGAAATCCGCCTGGAGAACGGCTGCGCCGCGCTGATCTACCAGGACGTCGCAGCCATGAAGCGCGCCGTCGGCTCGCTCAATCCGGCGCTCGACGGCTTCGACGCGTCTTGCTTCGACGGCGTCTATGTGACCGGCGACGTGACGGCCGAAACCATCGCCTCGATGAATTCGCAGCGCGCCGACACCGCCGAGCGGATCGGCGGCGACAGCGGCGATGACAGCGACCGTGACGTCGATCCCGACGACACCGACGATGCCGATGCCTCGCGCCTGGCGCTGCCCAATCCGCAGGAGGCGTGAGCATGGCCGAAAGGAAGCTGCCCGACAACCTGCACCTCGACACGCTGGCCGTGCGCGCCGCCGTCGAGCGCAGCCAGTACGGCGAAAATTCCGAAGCGCTTTATTTGACCAGCAGCTTCGTTCAGCCCGACGCCGAAACCGCCGCCCGCCGCTTTGCGCTCGAGGAGGACGGCTACACCTATTCCCGCGTCGGCAACCCCACGGTCAGCAGCATGGAGCTGCGCCTGGCGGCGCTTGAAGGCTGCGAGGCGGCGATCGCCACTTCCAGCGGCATGGCGGCGATTTTGCTGCTCGGCATGGGCCTGCTGCGCGCGGGCGACCATGTGGTCTGTTCGCAGTCGGTGTTCGGCTCGGTCATCAAGCTGTTTTCCGGCGAATTTTCCAAGTTCGGCATCGACACCAGCTATGTCTCGCAAACCGATGTGAAGGCGTGGCGGGCGGCGCTCAAGCCGAACACGAAACTGCTGTTCGCCGAAACCCCGACCAATCCGCTGACCGACATTTGCGACATCCAGGCGCTGGCCGACGTGGCGCACAACGCCGGCGCCTTGCTGGCCGTCGACAACTGCTTTTGCAGCCCCGCCCTGCAGCAGCCCAGGCGTTTCGGCGCCGACTTCATCATTCATTCCGGCACGAAATACCTCGACGGCCAGGGCCGCGTGATGGCCGGCGCGATTTGCTGCGACCAGAAATATGTCGATGAGCTGTTTTTGCCGATCACCCGCACCGCCGGCATGGTGCTGTCGCCCTTCAACGCCTGGGTCGTGCTCAAGGGAATGGAAACCCTGTCGATACGCATGAAAGCGCAATGCGGCGCGGCGCTGGCGCTGGCGCACTGGCTGGAGGCGCAGCCGGCGGTGGCGCGGGTTTATTACCCGGGCCTGGCCTCGCATCCGCAGCATAAGCTGGCGATGCGCCAGCAGTCAGGGCTGGGCGGCGCGGTGATTTCCTTTGACGTCAAGGGCGACGACCCCGCGTTGGGGCGCAAGCACGCTTTTCATTTGATCGACAGCACGCGCGTGTGCTCGATCACGACCAATCTGGGCGATACCAAAACCACGATTACCCATCCGGCGACGACTTCGCACGGCCGGCTCACCGAGGCGCAGCGCCAGGCGGCGGGCATCGGCCAGGGCCTGATTCGCCTGGCGGTCGGACTCGAGCATATCGACGACCTGAAAGCCGACCTTGCGCGCGGCCTGGACAGCCTTGCATGACAGCAAAAAAAACCAGAACCCGGTTCGCGCCTTCGCCAACCGGCTTCATCCACCTCGGCAACATTCGCTCGGCGCTGTACCCGTGGGCGTTTGCGCGCGCCACCGGCGGCGACTTCATTTTGCGCATCGAAGACACCGACCTGGAGCGCTCGAGCCAGGCGGCGGTCGATGTGATCATCGAAGGCATGCGCTGGCTGGGACTGGACTATGACGAAGGTCCATATTTCCAGATGCGGCGCATGGCGCGCTACCGGGCCGTGCTGGCCGACCTGAAGGCCAGCGGCCATGCCTATCCTTGCTACATGAGCGTCGCCGAACTCGACGCATTGCGCGAGCGCCAGACGGCGGCGAAAGAAAAGCCGCGTTACGACGGCGCCTGGCGGCCCGAGCCCGGCAAGATGCTTCCGGAAATTCCGCAGGGCGTGCAGCCCGTGCTGCGTTTTAGGAATCCGCACGGCGGCGCGGTGGTCTGGGACGACAAGGTCAAGGGCCGCATCGAGATCGGCAACGACGAGCTCGACGACCTGGTCATCGCTCGGCCCGACGGCACCCCGACGTACAACTTCTGCGTCGTCGTCGATGACATCGACATGGCGATCACGCATGTGATTCGCGGCGACGACCATGTGAACAACACGCCGCGCCAGATCAATATTTTCCGCGCGCTTGGAAAAGACGTTCCGGTCTATGCGCACCTGCCGACCGTGCTGAACGAGCTCGGCGAAAAAATGAGCAAGCGCAGCGGCGCCAAGCCGGTGACGCAATACGCCGCCGAAGGCTATTTGCCCGACGCCATGGTGAATTACCTGGCGCGCCTGGGCTGGAGCCATAGCGACGATGAGATCTTCAGCCGCGCACAGTTTTTGCAGTGGTTCAGCCTGGACCACCTCGGCAAGAGCGCGGCGCAGTTCGACGAGGCCAAACTGCGCTGGGTCAACGCGCAGCACCTCAAGGCCATGGCCGACGACGCGCTGGCTGCGCAAGTCGCGCCGTTTTTGGCGGCGCAAGGTCTCGCTGAGCTCGACGCCCAATGGCTGGCGCTTGGCTGCGCCTTGTTCAAGGACCGCTGCGCCACGCTGGTCGAGCTGGCCGACTGGCTGCGGCTGCTCGTCACCGGCGGCCAGCCCGGCGGCAACGATGTTGCCCTTCACGCGGCCGAAGCGGTTCGGCCGGCCCTTGCCAGCCTGGCCGAGGCGCTGGCGATTTCCGAATGGAGCAAACCGGCGATTGCCGCCGCGATCAAGCAGGTGCTGGCGCAAACCGGCTTGAAAATGCCGCAGCTCGCCATGCCGGTTCGCCTGCTGGTCACTGGAACGCCGCAGACGCCTTCGCTCGACGCGATGCTGGCCTTGATGAGCCGCGAAACCGTGTTGGCGCGGTTGAAGATTGCACCAGTGAGCAGCAAAGATTGAACCAGCCTCAATTTTCAGCTTATAATTTAAGGCGCTACAGTTTGCACGGCAACGTGCTGCAAATAGAGATGGTGGAGATATTGAATACGGGGGTATAGCTCAGCTGGGAGAGCGCTTGCATGGCATGCAAGAGGTCAGCGG
>CAXSGT010000098.1:0-11558 GCA_964236835.1 uncultured Polaromonas sp. | reverse complement strand
CAGAACCGGCACGCTGTACTATCTCCTGAGCCTCTTTGCCAAAGCCATCGCCCAGGGCCTGCCAGGCGGCTCGGTGGCCGAAGTGCTGGCGCTGGTGAGGGCCAGCCGGTAATGCAGGTGGGCCGCTGATTTTTCGCTTGCTTGGTGGAACTTGGCGAGCTATCGCGGCTTCAGCCTGAGCACTTTATGGGTGCGAGTTAGTAACCGATTCTCGCTACGGACCTGTCGCGCAGTTCATCTCAGCTGGCGCCGGGCTGGTGTGCTTCGCATTGGGCCGCTTCGCGTCGCGGCCCTTGCGGGCTTTCATCCCTGAAACCTTCGCCCCTTGTAGGCGCTGCGTGCTACGCTGGCCCTCCAGAGGGACGGCTGACGCCCTCTCCTGCCGCCCTTCGGTTGGCGCCCCCGTAGTCGCCAGACAAGCTTCGCCTGACCGGCCTTGCCGCACGCTTTCAACGTTGCGCTAAGCATCGTTATTGCACGGCCAAAACAGAAATATGTCCGGTCCCGCTTGCTGCGTGACGTGGACGGATCATGATTTCCACGTCCTGATTGAGCGCTGTCAGAAATTCCATCAGACGCTCGACCGAGAACTGATCGAGCCGGTAGTTTTTAAGCGCAGACACCTTTGGTTGTGGGACGCCCAGCAGGCCGGCAATCTCCCGCTGTTTGAGCTTGCGCGCTTTTAACAGTTCATTGACGGCCAATGCCAAGCGCGTCTTGGTCTGGCGCTCGGCCGTGTCAGTGAACCCCAGGTCGGCAAAGACGTTCGCGGTGCCGTGCATGATCCCGTTGTCTGCTGTGCTATTCATGATGTTCCTCTGCTTTCATGGTCCATCTGGGCTCGTTTCAGGCGTTCACCGATCAACTTGACGTCCTGCTGCGGTGTCTTGATTCCAGTCTTCGATTTCTTCTGATATGTATGCAGCACATAGACCGCGCCAACAAAGCGTACGGTGTAGACCGCCCGGTAGGTGCCTTTACGATGGTCTTCGACGATTTCCAGCACACCCGACCCCTCGCCTTTCTAGGCTTTAGCATTTGAATGCTTGGCGCCCAGCTGTACCAGTCCCAGGGCATAGCCCATTTCCGCCTGCACCTCAGCAGGAAAGGCTTGGAAATCCTTTTTCGCCGACGCCACCCAGTGCAGCGGCTTTTCTCGCGGGATGCCGGGCAAAGTCACACTCATGCAACGAATATACCAAAATTGATATAAAATGCAAGACCAAAAATACGGGCAAGCTTCAGAGCCGATTATTGATTGCACTTTTCCCACCAGATTGCAGATCCATGCGGGCCGCTGCTGGCTTTTTCTGACTGGATGGCGAGCGCGTCCCATGCTTATGTGCGCCTCCTTAGCCTGGCCGAGGAGCGCGACAGCGGCCAGGTCCGGCGAATTGCCGGCTTTCTCGCCTCGACGTCCAATGGCCAAGCGTTTCCGCTTGATCCCTATAGGCTGGGCGCCGTCGATGTTGCCATCAGCAGTGACATGCTTTGCTGCCTCGATGCGCTGCGCTTGGCCAGGGCCGATCTCCACCGGCTGGTGCCCGATGGCGAAAAACGGGTGCTCCGGATTCTTGCGCGCTCAGGCATTAACTGGTCGGAAGCTTAAAAATATCTCTGAAATCCGGGCGAATCCGGCGACGTCGGACTGGGCCTATGCGCTTTGCGCACCGGGCCTGTCGTCCCGGCCTGCGGCGGCGATCCCTTTCGCGAACACAGTGAGCAGCTGCACTGAAAGGGGTAAAGCTTTGCCAGCGGCCGGGGTGTCCCCGCTTTTCGCTTCGCTGCAAAATCGGCCTAAAAGACCGTCCGCTCGGGCAGGTGTTTCCTCCCCGACTGCCGTGCTGCGCATCTAGTCGCCCGACCCGGGCAGACTTCATCCCTGATGCCCTTTGCGCCTGGCGGAGTTGCGCGCTGCGCTTGCCTCCAGGGGGAACGGCGGGCGCCCCTGAAGGCCGCCAGCCAGGCTTGGTCCGACTCGCTTTTGTGAGCTTGGCTCTGGCTGGTGTGCTGTTTGCATGCAAATCGATTCTGCAAGTCCGCAGCCAGGATAACGAGCGGTTTTTGAACCGTCGGAAACGCTTTCTATCAATTGTTGGAGGATTCAATACAAACTACTAATCACTTTTAACTTCGCGAGCTTTAAGATGAAACAAGCAACCGGTGTGTTGATCTAGCGAATAAACCCATCGACCACATCTGATCAATCAGTTCCGTGTCATGTTTCACGAGGGGAGACCTTCAACACATTAATAGGAGAAGTTACTATGACCACCATCGACACCAAGCCCGCTGTCTCGACGCATCCAACCATGCATGACGTTCCCATCGGCATCAAGGCCGACGGCCTACGCCAAGAATTCGATTCGATGGGAAATGTAGACGTACCCGCTGATCGCTATTGGGGTGCGCAGACGCAGCGCTCGCTGCACCATTTCTCGATCGGGAACGACCGGATGCCCAAGGAGGTTTATCACGCCTACGGGTATGTGAAAAAGGCATGCGCTTTGGTAAACGAAGCCGATGGCCGATTGCCTAAATGGAAAGCGGATGCCATCGTGCAGGCGGCCGATGAGACGATCGCGGGCAAGCTTGACGACAACTATCCGCTTTATGTCTGGCAGACGGGCTCGGGCACCCAGAGCAACATGAACGTCAACGAGGTCATCTCGAACCGCTGCATTCAGCTGTTCAGCGGCACGCTTGGAAGCCAGGAGCCGATCGCACCCAATGACGATGTGAACATGGGCCAATCGTCAAACGATAGCTTCCCCACCGCGATGCACATCGCCGCACTGATCGAAATCGACGATCGGTTACTGCCCAAGGTGGAAGCATTGACTAACGCGATCGAGACCAAGGCCCTCGGTTGGATGGACGTGGTCAAGATAGGCCGAACGCATCTTGAGGACGCCGTGCCGTTGACCGTGGGCCAGGAGTGGTCGGGTTATGCCGCGCAATTGCGTGCCTGTATCGACGAGATTCGCCATAGCCGCAAAGGTCTGTACGAACTGGCGCTGGGCGGAACCGCAGTCGGAACGGGCCTCAATGCGCCACCAGGCTTCAGCATCAAGGTGGCAATGAAACTGGCCGAGCTTACAGGCAAGCCACTCATCACCGCGCCAAACAAGTTCATGGCGCAAGGCTCGCTTGATGCGATGGTGCGGGCTCATGCGGCGCTTCGCGGACTCGCGGTGGCGTTGATGAAGATCGCCAATGATATGCGCTGGCTTGGTTCCGGTCCGCGCTGTGGCTTGTCCGAGCTAAAGCTTCCACAGAACGAGCCTGGCTCGTCGATCATGCCGGGCAAGGTGAACCCGACCCAATGCGAGGCGATCGTCATGATCGCCATCCAGGTGATCGGCGACGACAGCGGGGTTGCCTTTGCGGGCAGCCAAGGTAATTTCGAGTTGAATGCGATGCGGCCGATTATCATGAACAACTTCCTCCATTCGGCGCGCATCCTGGGTGACGGCTGCGAGAAGTTTCGTGAATTCTCCGTTGAAGGCACCGAACTCAATCGAGAGAAAATCCAGAGCTATCTTGGAGAAAGCCTAATGCTCGTCACCGCGCTTAGCCCGGTGATCGGCTATATCAACTCGGCACACATCGCCGAGAAGGCGGCGGCCGATGGCAGCACGCTTAGGGAGGCCGCGATCGCCTCCGGCAAGATCGACGCGGCGAAATTCGATCAGATCGTGAATCCGATCAACATGGTCGGGCACGGCGTCGCTGGCGCTTGACACTGTTCCCGCACTTGGCTGCAAGCGACACTACCACCCCGCTAGAGCCGGAACAGGCGGCCGATCTGCTGATGGAAGCTGCGCTCGCCCTTCATGGCAATGGTCAGGAGACGGCCGTCACGCAGGCGGCGATCGAGCAGTTTGGGATAGCTCTTGGCCATCGCGCGACACTCATCCTGCGCTGGGGTGAGATCATCGTGTCGGTCGAGAGCAAGCAGGGCCGCCAAGTCCTTCGCCTAGGCACAACGACGCCCGATTCCGTCGCGATGAATCGCGTTATCGGCAGCATGGGGCTGATCGGCAGCGTAGAGGGTAGGTCCGAAAAATGGGGTCAAGCCGCCGCGGTGATGCACGCGGTCGCGAAACTGCCGCCTAGCGGCGATCTTCTATTCGTCACCGCCTGCGCCGTGGGCGCTGTGATGCTTGGTTTTATTTCCGGGGCGACCAGGTGGGAAGCCTTGCTTGCGATCGCGTTCAGCACAGCCGCCGGGGCTGTGATAAGGCGGGTCGCCGCGCGACATGGCGCAGGCCCGCTGCTGCAGCCTTTTTTGGCCGCCGTGGTGGCAGGGTTGGTCGGTGCCCTGGCGGTACGGTGGCAATTTAGTTCCGCGCTCCGCCTTGTCGCAGTCGCCCCCTGCATGGTGCTGGTGCCTGGGCCTCATATCCTCAACGGCGCCCTCGACCTTCTTGCTTTTCGCATCCCGCTAGCCATCTCGCGTCTTACCTTTGCGGCCCTTGTGCTCCTGGCGATTAGCATCGGGCTGCTTGCCGGGCTCGCATTGGCAGGCGGCGACCTTCCCCCTTTTGAGCCTGGACGCAGTGTTCCCATTTGGATCGACGTACCCGCCGCCGCGATTGTGGCGATGTGCTATGGCGTGTTCTATTCGATGCCGAAACGGATGCTGGGTTGGCCGGCGGCCGCAGGTGCTGTTGCGCATGCGGCGCACTGGTGGGTGATGGCTACATTCGGGCTCTCTGCCGCAATGGCCGCTGGCGTCGCCGGCTTTGTCGCGGCAGTGATCCTCGTTCCCGTCGTGCGGCGTTATCGTCTACCCTTCGCAGGCGTAGGGTTCGCGTCGGTGGTGTCGCTTCTGCCCGGCGTCTTCGTATTTCGCATGATGAGCGGGGTGGTTGAGATCGCGGCGGCTGGAGCCGACATCCCAGCCAAGCTACTTAACGCTGTCCTGACCGACGCTATCACGGCCTTTGCCATCGTCCTCGCCATGACACTGGGTCTCGCGGTGCCGAAACGCTTTTATGACAAGCTGTCGCCAAGCAACATTGCCGAAAGATCGCCGGTATGACCGAGCCGTCGTCATCTTCTCCCGCTTCAGTTGGGTCCCGCAGTCTGCCCGCGCTACTGAGCCTTATCGCAGGCATGGCCGATGTCATTGGCTGGTTGACACTCGGCGGCGTTTTTACCGCGCACATCACTGGCAATATCGTCGTGTTTGCCGCGGTCCTAGCGGGTGGAGGCGGGTCACACCTTACGCAAATCCTTCTGATTCCAATATTCGGCGTCTTCGTGCTGGTCGCAGATCAATTGGTGCACCGGTTCAACCGGGGCGTAAATGACCATGCTCACTTATTGCTCTTCGTCCAATTCGGATTGCTTGCCGCCGCAGGCGTCGCGAACTGGGCATTGGTTCCTTCACGTGATCCGCAGGGCGGTGCGGCGTTCGTGGTCGCCGCCATCGCCGTGATGGCGATGGCGGCGCAGAACACGTTTCTGCATCTCAGTCGCAAGCAAGCACCGACGACGGCCGTGATGACGGGTAATGTCGTTATGGCACTGGTCTCCGGCCTTGCGCTGCTGCGCCATGATGCTGATCGCGATGTGGCGGCGCAACATTGGACAGCTACTTGGCCACTTCTTCTAGGCTTTTTCGTGGGCTGTATCGCGGGAGCTCTGCTCGTTAGTCAGTCCAAAACATATGCCTGGTTTGTGCCCGCAGGCTTTGCGGCAATCGCAATTATGATGGACCGACGAAGCCGAAAATAGCGATTTTCTTTTCTATGTAGGGGTTCTGGCTTCATGCAATGCTGGCGTGAATATTTGGAAGATGGCGGCACTGCATCACTTGAAATTTGAGTCTTACGCTTCTTGTACAAGCCACGCGCCTTCGGAACCTGTGTAGCGTTGACCCATGCGAGCACGTCATCGAATGACAGGTAAGAAGTAGGAAGGTCAAACGTCGAAAGCGCATCAGTCTGCAGCGTGGTCGCCTCATGCCAGCCAAGGGACCAAACCAGCACTGGAGTATGGATTTTGTCCATGACCAAATGCTCGATGGCCGGGCCTTTCGCATTCTCACCGTGATCGATCAGTGGAGTCGCGAGAGTGTGACTCTAGAGGCCAACTTCCGGCTGACCGGAAGATGCGTCGGACAGGCCTTGGACCAGGCCGCTTTGATGCGCGGCTGGCCCAAGGCGATCACCGTGGACAACGGCACCGAATTTACGTCCAAAGCACTCGACGAGTGGGCCTATCGACGCGGTGTCAAGCTCGACTACACGCGCCCTGGAAAGCCCACGGACAACGGGCTGATCGAGTCATTCAATGGGCGCTTGCGCGATGAATTCTTGAACGTCAATGAGTTCGTCACGATGTACGATGCGCGTGAGAAGTTGAAGGCTTGGCAGCACGACTACAACACGTGCCGGCCACATGGCTCGCTCGGCCATCTGACCCCGAGTGAGTTCGTCAAAACAAGGTCAGTGCAACAAGCCGAAAGCTGCCTGACTCCAGTTTAGAAGTGACCGGCTTTGGGGGAGACGTCAGGACTCCTTGGCTTTGAACCTTAAGGTGTCCGTGAAATCGGGTCAACTCCAACTCCAATGCGCATGACCAGAGCAGAGCTGTCTCGTGCTGTGGACTGGTACAGATACACCACGCGACTGAGCTGGATCACTGCACAGGCCTTGCGCGTAGCTGGCACCAAACCGATCCATCAGGTCTGTTGCCAGTTCGCGTTTGCGCGAAGGCTTCAAAGCTTTTTTGCTAGAACGTCCTGCAGACCTCCAAGTCCAAGCTCAGATCGGCAACGAGGCGTTTGAGCTTGTTGTTCTCTTCCTCCGGTTGCCGCAACCGTCGAAGCTCCGAAGGACCTAGGTACGGAACCGCTTTGCTAACGTAGCGGTGGTATGGCCACTGCACTGCTGCGAAGCTGCGCAACGATTTGAAATTTCGTCAAACTTCAAGTTATGCTCAACCCTCAACTGCATCCTGCTTCACTTATTCTCTGCTCAGACAGTAGCTTGAAGTCAACAATTCCAGTTTTGCCGTATTCTGCGACCGACTTTTTGACTTCTTCATCTACGCAATCGTAATAACATTCAAAACGACTCGCCAACTTTAACTGGTGCATACGGGAAGTTCGATGCTGAAAAAATTGTGCACTTTGGCGCTATGCGCCACGTTTTCCTTTTCGCTGGCGCAGGCAGACGACTATCCTAGCCATCCGGTGAAAGTCGTCGTCGGCTACGCCCCCGGTAGCGGTCCAGATATTCATGCGCGCACGGTCGCTCAGCAGCTTTCAACCGATCTCGGTCAGACGTTCTTTGTCGAGAACAAGATCGGCGCAAACGGAACCCTTGCCGTGCGCGCGGTAATCGCCGCTCCGCCCGACGGCTATACGATCCTATTTTCCTCGGATGGCATCGCGTCGACTCCGTTCGTGTACAAGAACCTTGGGTACGACATCTTGACCGACATCACGCCGGTGGCGACGCAAGGCATTCTCGACGGGCTGTTTGTGCTGGTCGACGCCAAGTCGGACGTCAAGACGCTGCAGGAGCTCGTCGCGCGCGCGAAGAAGGAGCCACTGAACTTCGGCTCACCCGGCATGGGTAATGGCCTGCATCTGGCTACCGAATTATTCAGCAAGGCGGCGGGCATCAAGATGCAGCACATTCCTTATAAAGGCGCATCCGAGGTGATGAATGCGATGCTATCGGGCAACGTACAGGTCATGTTCGTAACGCCGCCCTCGGTCGTCGGTATGCTTAAGGCTGGCCGCGTTCGCGCGCTCGGTTTCACCGGCACCAAACCGTTCGCGCCAATGCCCGAGGTGCCGCTGGTCAAGGACATTGTGCCCGGCTTCAAGCCAATAGGCTCATGGGGCATGTTCTTCGTGTCGGCCAAGACGCCGCCCAAGCTGGTAGCCAAGCTCAACAAGGACATTCACGCCGCGTTGCTCAAGCCAGCGGTGGCTATCAAACTTCAGAGCGACGGCTATTATCCGGACACTCGCAATCTTACAGAAACGACGGCGTATTTTCGGAAGGAAGTAGCGGCCACAGGTGAGACAGTGAAAGCCGCCGGTATCAAGCCGGAATAAATCTTCTGATCCTCCCGCTTGCGGGGAGGGATAAATATCAACCGATGGCTGGTAGCGATTTGCCGCCTGCCACCACCGGCTTGCCGCTGATCAGGACAAACGCGATAATGCAGACGTCCTTGCCGTTGTTGACCCAGTTGTGAACGGTGCCACGCTGGATCAATAGGTCACCGGCTTTAAGGTGCGCGACCACCCCGTCATCCAACTCCATGTCGATTTCACCTGACATGACCACAGCATAATCAATTGAATCGGTGCGGTGATTGCGCGGCGTCACGCCGGGTTCGTAACACACTACGCGGAAAACACTACCGTTTTCAACCGTGGTTTTTAATTCGGCGGTGGTTGGATCTTTGAAACCGTCATTGTCGACCGGAAAACCTTGGGTCGACCACAGCACGCACGACTGCGCGCCCGGCCGGTTAGAAATAACGTTTTTTGACATCTCGTCCACTTCAACGATGGCATGACCCTTATCGTTATGTCCAGTGACGACGCGGCGGAGCTTTAAATCCATGGCTGCTTCCTTGCAAGAATTTGATTCGTATTGGTGAGTGCTCGCGGCATCGCTATGCCGCTTTGGCGCTTTCCGACTTCTTCAGAAAAGCCAAAAATATTTCCGCCATGCGCGGTTCGACCTCGCGCCATTCCTTGCGATCCCATTCCTTCAGTAAGTCATCTTCGCCTCTTTTGAGCACGACGTCGTCGTGCAGTTCGCTACTAGGAATAAGACTGGCCGCCTTACGCGCAGTCGCCGGCGTATGGATGACATCGTTGCCGGCGATCACGCAGACAGGAACCTCGATGGCGTTCAATTGCGCTTCCGTCGCGCCGACGATCGGCAGCGTCGCCGATGCAAGGAATGCTTCGCGCCAGACAGTCATGACTTTTATGAAAGCTGCCACATCCGTGTTGATCAATCGCTCGCGGTTCTGCTCGCGCGCCGCGATCATTTCAGCGAAGTGTTCGGACTTAGCCACTGCTTCCATGCCGCCGGCGCGTGCGAGCGTTATGTATTGGCCGTAATAACTCTCGGACAGCTTGTCGACGGCTGCCTGGCCACCGGTAACGCGCCACAGCAGCAGACCGCGTAAAGCGCTTGGGTGCCGGATCGCGAACAAAATAGCGAGCCGCGCGCCCGAAGACGAGCCGCCTACATATAACGGTAAGGCGCCGAGTTGGCGTGCCAGTTCGTTCAGGTCCTCGGCCCAGACTTCGTATTCGGAACCAGATCCATCGAAGGCCACCTCCGAAGCGCCGCAATTGCGTCTGTCATGCAATAAGACACGATAGCCTTGGGCTGCGATTGATCTTGAGAGATTTACCAGTTCGACGTACGGCCGTCGGCTGCCGGGCGTCAGCGCGATAAACGGCCCGCTGCTGCCGATAATTTCATAGTTGATATGTACATCTCGTACAACTTTTACCGGCATTGCAGCTCCTTGATATTTTTCAACGTGCTCTTCGAAAAGGATACATGATAAATGCGGAACAAAACGTTCTAATAGATTAACTTGGCGAGCTTTAGTTGAAGCCCAATCGCTCAAATTTCATCTTTGTACAAATATAGAAACTACCGCCAAGTAGTCTAAGATTGCGGCCGCACCCCTGGCGGGTCAAACTTCAATCAGCGAAGACAACATACGGGTTTTGAAGTGCTGATTAAAAACGTGTACGAAATCAAACTGTCTTAAGGATGGTCTGAATAACTCAGAACCCTATCCGGTAGGAATTTGATTTTTTTGGCTGGTAGCGATTTGTGCTGATTCAGCCCTTTTGAGACGCAGTTTCAGGCGCCTTGTCGACGTTTTCTGACTGTTTTCAAGTCGCTTCCCATTTTTTGGGCGCACTCATGCCGGCGCCGCCAACAATTTGTGCCGGACCATCCACAAGTTCTACAGCGCAAATAGCGTTTTGAGCTGCAGCGTGTTTTTTTCAGTCCCCGGTAGCGCACTTTCACAAACCCGAACTGGCGCTTGAGGACGCGAAACGGGTGCTCGACCTTGGCCCGCATGCTCGCCTTGAGCTTCTCGATTTTGTCGATAAGTGCATCGATGGGGTTGTTTGTCTTGTCCAGCTTTTTACGCTTGCCCGGACGCATGGCCACCTGCCAGCGCACGCTCGGCCTGGCATCGCAGCGCTTGTCGCCGCCTTGGGTAGCCCGCATCGGCAAAGACCACGGTTTCTTCGCCATGCAGCAAACTATTGCCTTCGGTGACATCGGCCACATGGCCGGCCGTGCCGCGCACGGTGTGCACCAGTGCGGAGTCGGCATCCACGCCGATATGCGCTTTCATCCCGAAATGCCACTGATTGCCCTTCTTGCTCGAATGCATCTCGGGGTCGCGCTTGCCCACTTTGTTCTTGGTGGAGCTCGCAGCGGCAATGAGCGTCGCATCCACGGCTGTGCCCGCTTTGAGCATCAAACCTTGCTCGCTGAGCAACCGATTGACGCTAAGAAGGATTTCATCGGCCAGCTTGTGCTTTTCCAGCCGGTGGCGAAACCGCAAAATGGTGCTCTCGTCTGGCAGGCGCCCATGCGCCTGGAGCTGAGCAAACTCGCGATACAGCGGCACGTCAAAAAAAGCTTCCTCCATCGCCGGGTCCGATAGGTTGAACCATTGCTGCAAGAAATGCGTGCGCAGCATCGTCTCCAATGCAAAGGGCGGCCGTCCGGTGCGACCCTCGGGGTAATACGGCGCAATAAGTGCAACCAGCGCAGCCCAGGGAACAACACGCTCCATCTGCTCCAGGAACTCGCGCTTGCGAGTCCTTTTGGCGCTCAGGTTCAGCTCAAGACCTGCTTGTTTCATGGAGTGCAAGGATGCCACGACGCGCTTACAGCTACCAAACAAAGGACAGGCTTTTGCAGAGTGTCCTTAGGTCGAAACCCGCGACATCGCCTCTGTTTTGAAACAGCTGGAACCTTTTCTGGCAACACGCGAGGATGCCTGGCTCTAACGCGTTCAAATGGCCCTGGTGATGGACGGCTACAGCGACGACCCGCGGGAACTCTTCGACATCGTTGAAGTCCGTGACTTCCTTCGATCGTTGGAGCGTCAGTGGCCCTACTGGGCCTTTTTCCTCAATCAGGTCGACGACAGCCTTTTAGTTTTTCTAGCCTGTGTATGCGGAGCAAGCCACCTTGGCGCCGGCGCCGTCGAGTTTGACCTGGAGCAACTGCAGGCGACATTGGCGCGCGGTTTTGACGCAATGAATTCGGTCTTCGAAACGCATGGCTTTCCAGAAACCGAGCTTGAACTGATGAGCCGCGGACTGATGGAAGTCATCCAGCAAGCCGTGGGATAACTTGATATGCAGGTAGACAGCCCCAGCCAATTGGACTCGACGTGCCTGACTTCAGGAGCTTGAAACGGCGCTTGCAACAGCCCCGACTTATGCTTTTTCGAATTGGAATTCTTCAGCGAGGCACGCAATCCGGAGCGACGCTTCGGCGGCATGCCGATTGCTATAC
>CAXSGT010000097.1:0-11813 GCA_964236835.1 uncultured Polaromonas sp. | reverse complement strand
GCCCGAGCACACCAGCGTTCACTGGCACGGCCAGCGCCTGCCCAACGGCATGGATGGCGTGGCGGGCCTAACGCAAAAGTCCATCGATCCCGGCAAGACCTTTGTCTATGAGTTCGTCGCGCGCCGGCCGGGCACCTTTATGTACCACCCGCATGCCGACGAGATGGTGCAGATGGCGATGGGCATGATGGGTTTCTGGATCACGCACCCGAAAGCGAAGCACCCGCTGATCGACGAGGTGGACCGCGACTTTGTTTTTCTGCTCAATGCCTACGACATCGACCCCGGCGCCTACACGCCCAAGATCATGACGATGCTCGACTTCAATATCTGGAGCTGGAACAGCCGGGTGTTTCCGGGCATCGCCCCGCTGGTGGTGCGGCAGGGCGACAAGGTACGAATCCGCATCGGCAACCTGACGATGACGAACCACCCGATGCATCTGCACGGTCATGAATTCACCGTCACCGGCACCGACGGCGGCCCGACGCCCAGATCGAGCCGCTGGCCCGAGGTGACAACGGACGTGGCGGTGGGCCAGATGCGGCAGCTCGAGTTCGTCGCCGACGCCGAGGGCGACTGGGCCTTTCACTGCCACAAGAGCCACCACACGATGAACGCGATGGGCCACGACGTGCCGACGATGATTGGCGTCGATCACCGCAAAGTAGCCAAGGAAATCACCAGCCTGATCCCCGACTACATGGTGATGGGCGAGCGCGGCATGGCCGACATGGGTGAGATGGAAATGCCGCTGCCCGACAACACGGTGCGAATGATGGGCGGCGAAGGGCCGTTCGGCTCGGTCGAGATGGGCGGCATGTTCAGCATGGTCAAGGTGCGCAAGGAGCAAAAATCCGGCGACTACAGGGATCCAGGCTGGTACCGGCACCCGGCGGGAACCGTCGCTTACGAATGGACCGGCGGCGTGCTGGACGCAGAGCGGTCGGCGAGCAGCGGCGGCCAGTCCATGAAGGCGCAAAACATGCCAGCCAGGGAAGTCGAGGTCCAGGTCCGCAAGCCCGCCATGGGCGGTATGAAGCATTGAGGCAGAGCAATTTCCATCTCTATGAAAGACGACTTATGAAAAATCGATTTACTATCAAAGTTATAGCTGCATATGCCCTGCTGGCAAGCGCAAATGCGGCTTTTTCTCAACATTCCGGTCTTGGGCACGACACGCCGGCTCCAACGGCGGGCAAGGTCGCGCCGTCGCCTTATGCGGGCGAGCGGAACAGGACCATCAAGTCACTTTCCGACAGCGACGCGCAGGCGCTGCGGGCCGGTGCCGGCATGGCGTATGCGAAAGCGGCGGAGCTGAACGGCTATCCGGGCCCAGCGCATGTGCTCGAACTAGCAACACCGCTCAGCCTTACCAGCGACCAGCGCGCCGCCACCGAAAAACTTAAGGCCGAACACACATCCAAAGCAAGCGCGCTGGGCGCACAACTTATCGAGGCGGAACGCGCGCTGGACACGGCTTTTGCCATGAGGCAAGTCGATGCCGGACGAATCGCAGAACTGACGCAGGCCATCGGCTGGTTGCAAGCAACGCTGCGGGCCGAGCACCTGCAGACGCATCTGGCGCAGAACGCGTTGCTGAGCAGCCGGCAGATTGCGCTCTACCAAACTTTGCGCGGCTATGACAAGCCAAGCATGCCCACAAGCGCTTTTTCACACTAATTCGTCACACCTAAAAAGGCTTTCTATGAAACTCGGTAAATCTTTGATCGCCATCGCCGGTATTTCCTCCGTGTTGCTGGCCCCGGCCGTCATGGCGTCGGGTAACCACTCGGGCGGCCATGACAACGAGGCGATCGGCAAACCCGGTGTCGCGTCGAAAGTGACGCGAACCGTGAAAGTCGATATGTCCGACGCGATGCGCTTTACGCCGTCGAGCCTATTCGTCAAGCAGGGCGAAACCATCCGCTTCGTCGTCAAAAATTCGGGAAAGCTGGACCATGAAATGGTGCTGGGAACCGAAAAGGAACTCAAGGCGCACTACGAGCTGATGAAGAAAAACCCCGAAATGGAGCATGACGACGCCAATTCGGTCGATTTGAAGCCTGGCAAAACCGGCCGGATCGTCTGGCAGTTCACCAAAGCGGGCAAGGTTGACTTTGCCTGCCTGGAGCCGGGGCACTACGACGCCGGCATGAAAGGCTCGGTGACCGTCGTGGGCGGCAAATCGCGCGGCGGCAGCCGATAAATTTGCACTGAGTCATAAAAAAAGGAAACATCGTGAAAAATCTAAAAACTGCCGTGGTTTTTACGGCGTTGCTTACCGCCGGTTTGACTTCTTTCGCCGTAGCCACCGACAATCCCGCCGCTATGGAGGAAACAGGGGCGGCAACGGCCGCGGAGATGGCTGAGGGCGAAATCAGAAAAATCGACTTGGAAGCCAGGAAAATAACCATCAAGCATGGCGAGATCAAGAACCTGGACATGCCCGGAATGACAATGGTGTTCCAGGTCAAGGACCTGGCTATCCTGGACAAGGTCAAGGCCGGCGACAAGGTTCACTTCAGGGCTGAAAAAGCGGGCGGCGCGATTGTCGTGACCGACATCCAGTCGGCAAAATAGGCTGTAGGGCAACGCCATCGTGAACCTGAAGACACTTTTAACCGTAGCTGCTGCTTAGCACCGTAGTCTGGGTTGTGCTACGCGCCGCAGGTTTCCTGCATTGACGGAAGGCTTGTTAATTTAATTGGCCGCTGGAACCCTGGCGGTCAGCTCGATGCCCAAAGCCTTCATCACCGCCAGCGTTGTCTTCAAGGTGGGGTTGCCGTTCTCGCTGAACGAGCGGTAGAGCTGCTCGCGGGACAGCCCGGTCTGCCCGGCGATCTGAGCCATGCCTTTGGCGCGGGCAACGACGCCCAGGGCGTGTGCGACATAGCCGGCATCGTTGGTTTGAAACGCCTCGGCCATGAAGACCGCAATCGCTTCGTCGGAAGCCAAGTCTGCGGCGGGATCGTAGGTGGTCAGTTTTTCAGCCATTTCATTCGCTCCATTCTTCACTCAAGCGCTTGGCCAGCTTGATGTCCTTGGCTTGCGTGCGCTTGTCGCCGCCGCATAGCAGGACAATGATCACATTCCCGCGCTTTTGAAAGTAGATGCGAAAGCCAGGGCCATGGTTGATCCGCAGTTCGCTGACGCCCTGCCCCACCGGCTTCGCATCCCCGGCATGGCCGTAGGCAAGCCGGTCCAGGCGGGATGCGATCAAGGCCAAGCGTTCGCGGGTCTTTGAGCCGGAGTCGCCATTTTCGAAAGGTCTCCGTTTGTTTGATCTCGATCGCCACAGGCAAAGAGTAGTTTAAAAACTACTTTTAGTCAACGCGTTGCGCTTAGGAAAAGTCGAAGGAGCTTGCAGGTTCCCGGCAATAGCATCGTGTTCAGATTTTTGGCTGGCTGAAGTTCGATTTTTGGCAAGGCAGCGCTTGTTTGCCAATAACAAACCGGGTCTACCGGCGACTCAAGCGCAGACATTAGCAGCAGCCTTCATTAAAGCGGCAATCCCAATCTGGCGTGGCAAGGTAGTTGTAGCCGTCTTCGCTAATTCAATCGACCGATATCGAGCCAGCAACGTAATTCCGCTGTACCAGCCAACCGTCCTTTCAGGCCACGCCCTTCACAACAGCCCGGCGCAGCGAAAAGACAGCGAGCACCAGACCTCCGCTGAGCAGCACCGCGACGCCAATCCATGCTGCATTGAAGCCGCCGACGGCTTGAGCGCTGACATGAGACAGGCTGGCCCACAGCATATAGCCGCAGCTGAGCACGAAGATCAGCGGCAGCAGTGGATAAAGCGGCACTTTGAAAGGCCGCGCGGTATCGCGGTCGCGCACGCGCAGCACGAACAAGGCAATGCCGGTTAGCAGGAAAAACAGCCAGAACACCGGCGCGGTGTACTCGACCATGGCGGTAAAGCCGCTGCCGAACCACTGGCCGACGAGCACCAGCAGCAGCGCGAACATTCCCTGGACGAGCAACGCCGCGGACGGCGTGCCGCGCGCCGTGTTCCACCGGCCGAGCGCACGCAAGGCGCGCAGTTGCGGCCAGTCCCGCCCCAGCGCGTAGGTGGTGCGCGCGCCGACGATCAAGGTGGCGTTGATCGAGGTCAGCGCTGAAATCGCGACGATCAACGCGATCAGCGCCTCGCCGGCGCGGCCAAAGGCGGCCTTGAGCAAGTCGGCCGCGACCGCCGGCGACGCCGCCATGCCTTGCAACCCCAGCCCGTGCCAGTAGGCCCAGTTGACCAGCAGGTACAGCAGCGTGATCAGGCTCACCGACAGCGCCAGCACGCGCACCATGCTGACGCGCTCTTTCAGCTCGGCGCTGATAAACGCCGCCTCGTTCCAGCCGCCGTAGGTCAGCAGCACGAACACCATCGACAGGCCGATGCCCTGCAGCGACCAGGCTGGCGAAGACTGGCTCACGGCCAATGCGGCAACCGGGGGCGCAACCGCGGCCGGCACGGCGAGCCACAGCCAAAGGGCCGCGGCAACGATCAGGATCAATCCGGACACCTCAATGGCTGTGAGCCAAGCCTGCGCCCTGGCGCTGCCGTGCAGGCCGATCAGGTTCAAGCCGGTCAGCCCGATGACGGCCAGCGCGGCGTAAATCAGTGTGCCGTAGCGTCCGAGCGGCAGCACCTGGGTCATGTAGTCGCCGAACACGAACGCCAGCAAGGCGATCGAGCCGGTAGTGATGACCGCGAAGCGCGCCCAGGCATAGAGCAGCGCCGCGCCGCGGCCGAAAGCGAGCGCCAGGAAATGATAGTCGCCGCCGGCATGCGGATAGGCGCTGGCCAGTTCGGCGTAACAAAGCGCGCCGATCAGCGAGACCACGCCGCCCGCGGCCCAGACCGCGAACAGCCAGAACGCGGAAGGGACATTGCCGGCGACAAGCGACGGCGCCTTGAAAATGCCGGCGCCGATGACGATGCCGACAATGATCGCAATGGCGTGGGTCTGGCTCAGGCTATGGCGCGGCGCACCTGCGATCGCCGAATTGGCGCCGGCTGTGAAAGCACTATCCACCAAGAACGCGGACCGCTTCGTTTTTTTCCGCATCGGTCGCCTCGGCCTCCGGGAACGGCGTCTCGGCGGCGCTGCGCACGGCTTCAAAGCGGCTTCTTCCCGACCCCGACGCTGATCCGGCCTGCGTGACGTCGCCGACGATGCGGTCGGCCATGACCCGGCCGGTAAATTGAAGCTGTTTTCCAGCCGCGTCACGGACGCCGAAATGGATGTCGTTGCCGCGCACATGGGCGTTTTGCAGGCTTACACGCGCCTGGTCAATCACGGCTTCGCCCTCGATGTCCTGAAAGCGCTGGCGCAGTGCGATGGCGCCTGGCGCATTGCCATTCGTGACCGCATAGCGGACGGTCCAGGTGCCGGCCACCGGCGCGGGAATCACCCACAGCATGGTGCGCCCGGTGCCGATGAGCGTCGTTTCGTCGGGCCGCCAACTGCCCATGTCAAACGAATGCGAGGTGACGCGCGTGCCGGGGTTCATTTTGAGCAATGTCGGGCGTAGCTTGAGATTGATCTCGGGCAGCAGGTAGAGCGTGACGACGGTCGCGGCGGAATAATCGGTCGTGAAAATGTCGGCCTGTCGAAACTCGACCTTGCCCGCGACACCGGCCTCGCGGGCGCGCAGCTTCGAGACTTCGACCAGATCGGGATTGAATTCCAGGCCGAGGGCGCGGGCGCCGAAGCGGCGCGCCGCGGCGATCGGAATCTTGCCATCGCCCGAGCCGAGATCGACGACGAAATCGCGCGGCGTGACTTCAGCCATGCGCAGCATGCTATCGACCATCAGGTCGGGCGTCGGCAGCCACATCACGTCCTTGCCGGGCTGGCCAAGACGCGGCGCGGGGTTGCCCGTGGCTGGTTGTTGCGCCCCCGCGTGCGACATTGCCAGGCAGGCGAGCATGCCGACGATCACGCCAGGGACCCTCTGCATAACTCTTGCGAGCCTATGGCACGCGGATCGGGATGGGCCATGAGGCGTCTTTTTGCGGCCAATAGCCCAGCTATTGGCAAAAAAAGCAACGAAGTGGCACACTCGAGCCCGCGTGATCATAGACCGCAGGGAGTTATGCAGAGGGTCCCTAAGTAGCGGACGAGAATTCGATCGAGTGCAATTCATGCATGCTCCGGTTGTGCCCGGCCTATGGCAGGCAAATCGGATGGTATCGCAGTCTGTTTGACGCCGGGTAGCCGCAGGTGCTTGGGGCGATGAATCGGGAACTGGCGGCATAATTCCAGCGAGAGAACATCATGATTCCCCTCATCGAAAAAAAACGAACCGAAGTTGCCGTACTGTGCGGCCGTTTTGGCGTGCAAAGCCTGGAGGTGTTTGGCTCGGCTGCGGATGGGGAGTTTGACCCAGCGCACAGCGACATTGATTTCCTGGTTGAATTCAGCCAGGACGCAGGCAGTCTATTTCATCGCTACTTTGGACTGCTGGAGGCCCTGGAGCAATTGTTTGATCGGAAGGTGGATCTGGTATCGGCAACGGCTTTGAGCAACCGGTACTTTATCGCCACAGTCAACCGCTCACGCCAAACCGTTTATGCATCCGCGCGCGCCCAAGCTGCTTGAAGATATCCGCAACGCAGCGGACTTTGTCAAAATAGCAACCTTCGGCGTGGTGCTGATGCAATTCAAGCAAGACCGGCTGCTGCGCCAAGCCGTGGAGCGCAACTTTGAAATCATCGGTGAAGCTCTGCGCCGCCTTGAGAAAGACGACCTAGACACTGCCGCCCGCATCACCGACTACCGCCGCATCATTGCCTTTCGCAATGTCTTGATCCATGGCTACGACGTAATCGATCCGGCCATTGTCTGGAGCGCCATAACAGATGACCTTGAGCCCTTGCTGAGGGATGTCCAAAAGCTTCTGGAGACCTTGAATTGACGATCATCGCAATGATCCACAACCTCGGCCACCGACGACAAAATGCAGGCGTGGAGTTGCCCTGAACGCTGAAGTTGAATGGGCTTTTAAGGAGCATTCATTGAAGCGCCCACACAGTACCGAGGCTCCAGCTCGTACGCCATCAGCTCTATTGCGGCACCAAACCGGCGGCTTTCACCAGGTCGGCATGAATACGGATCTCTTCCGAAATGACCTGTCCGAGAGGTTTGGCTTCATCGACCGCCGGCTCCATTCCGATCTCGATCAGCCGGTTTTTGGCGTCGCCGCGCAGCATGGTCTTTACGGATTTGCTGATCCGGTCCAAGACGGGCTGAGGGGTTTTGGCCGGTGCCAGCAGCCCGATCCAGGCTGACAACAGCACGTTGTTGACGCCGCCTTCGCGCAGCGTCGGGATCTCGGGCGCCGAAATGGCGCGCTTGTCGCTCAGCACGCCCACTGGATGCAGCTTGCCCGACTTGATATGCGGCAGCGCCTCAGGCAGCGGCGCGAAAGCCATGTCCACCTGCCCGCCGATCAGGTCGGTGATCGCCGGCGCACCGCCCTTGTACGGGATGTGCAGCAGTTTGACGCCGGTCTGGCTTTCAAACATCAGGCCGGCCAGATGCTGCGGGCTGCCGTCGCCCGACGACGCGTAGGTCAGCTTGCCGGGATTGGCTTTTGCCGCCGCCAGGATATCGGTCGGAGTGGCGAACCGCGCATTGTCGCGTACCACCAGCACCATGGCCTGGTTGACCAGCTTGGTCACGGGGACGAAGTCGGTTTCCGGGTTATACGGCAGCGTCTTGAAGATGCTTTTGTTCGTGGTGAGGAAGGACGCCGGCGACACCATGATCGTGTAGCCGTCCGGCGCCGCTTTCGCCACGACGGGCACGCCGATCTGGCCGGACCCGCCAGCCCGGTTATCGACCACGAAGGGCTGGCCCAGGTCGGTTGCCAGCTGCTGGCTGACGAGGCGCGCCACCATGTCCACGCTGCCACCCGCCGGCAGCGCAACGATGACCTTGACCGGGTGGCTGGGATAGCTGTCCTGCGCCGAGGATGGCGTGGCCAGAAACAGGCTGGATGTCGCGCAAAGAGCCAGCAAGATGGAATGAGTAAAAGACATCAATCGCTTTCAAGTTTGGAAAAGTTGTTGTGCTGTCAGGGACGCACACCACACCGATGCTGGTGAATATTAGGCAAAGATTTAGCAATTCTTATGCCAACTTATACTCCTTACTGGTCTTGCCCTGCTTGGAGCGGTTCAGTCCAAGCCTCCCCGGCTGCGGGAATATAGTGGGCTACAGCAACGTGATCACGCTGCGAATTCGGCCGAAATATCTGTCGGAAACCGTTGTTTAATCGAATTTCTCAGCCAGACATCAACCGGATTTTCAAAGGCACGCCACATGAAAGTTATCGACTCGCTGATCACCAGCGCTGCGGAAATCGCGGTGCTCCGGCGCGACATCCATGCCCATCCGGAGCTTTGCTTCCAGGAAGTCCGCACGGCCGACATCATCGCCGGCAAGCTGGCGGCGTGGGGCATTCCAGTGCACCGCGGCATGGCAACGACCGGCGTCGTCGGCATCGTGCACGGGCGCGACGGCGGCGCCTGCGGCCGCGGCGTCGGCCTGCGCGCCGACATGGACGCGCTGCCGATGCAGGAATTCAACACCTTCGCCCATGCCAGCCGGCATGCCGGCAGGATGCACGCCTGCGGCCATGACGGCCACACCGCGATGCTGCTGGCCGCCGCACAACACCTGGCAGCCCACCGCGACTTCGACGGCACGGTGTACCTGATTTTCCAGCCCGCCGAGGAAGGCGGCGGCGGCGCGCGCGAGATGATGAAGGACGGCCTGTTCGAGAAGTTTCCCATGGAGGCGGTATTCGGCATGCACAACTGGCCGGGCGGCGCGGTCGGCACGTTTGCGGTCAGCGCCGGGCCGGTCATGGCGTCGAGCAACGAGTTCAGGATCACCGTCCGCGGCAAGGGCGGCCACGCGGCGATGCCGCACAACGGCGTCGATCCGGTGCTGGTGGCGTGCCAGATGGTGCAGGCGTTCCAGGGCATCATCAGCCGCAACAAGAAACCGGTCGACGCCGGCGTGATTTCGGTCACGATGATCCATGCCGGCGAGGCGACCAATGTGATACCGGATTGCTGCGAACTCCAGGGGACGGTGCGCACCTTCAGCATCGAGGTGCTCGACCTGATCGAACAGCGGATGAGAACGGTCGCCGAGCACACCTGCGCGGCTTTCGACGCGCAATGCGATTTCGAATTTGCACGCAACTATCCGCCGACGATCAACTCGGCCGCCGAAGCCGATTTTGCGCGCCAGGTGATGCGCGACCTGGTCGGCGCGGGCAATGTGCTGGCGCAAGAGCCCACCATGGGCGCCGAGGATTTTTCCTACATGCTGCAGGCCAAGCCCGGCGCGTATTGCTTTATCGCCAACGGCGAAGGCGCACATCGGGAGATCGGCCACGGCGGCGGCCCCTGCATGCTGCACAACCCGAGCTACGATTTCAACGACGCGCTGATTCCGCTGGGCGGCAGCTACTGGGTGCGGCTGGCGAGTCGCTGGCTGAACACACCCGCCGGGGCCTGACGACAGGCGGCAGCGAAAACATTCATTTCGGCAATTCGGGCTTCCGGGTTCTGCTCCTAGACAATGCCCCATGGATCGACACCATCCGCGCCATCGACGCTGTTGCGCAGGGCGGTTTGCGCGATGTTGTCCAGCGCGCTGTCGAGCACGCCTTGCCGGCTGATGACCTTGACGAACTTTTTTTCCAGCAGGTGATGCAAGATGCGCACGGTCATGGAATGCTTGCGTCCGCCTTCGCTGGTGAACATGAACAAGGTGTTGCGGGGGCTGACCCAAGTGAGTTGCGCGCGCAGCCACTGCGCATCGACCAGCAGCTCAATCCATGCGCCCATGTCCAGCTCGGCGCTCTGGACCGACGGCGGGAGTTCGGCTTCAGGCGCGATGTCCTTGGCGTGGCGCGATTCGAGCTCGGGTTGGGGATCGAACGAAAACTGGGGTGCGGCAGGCAGGTCGTCTTCCTGCATGAAGCCCGAATCGCGTGCTTCGGCGGGCGCGATCCAGGGCTGCAGGCTGCTGTGGTCTTCGTCGTCGGTCACGAACATTTCCCGCGACGCCAGGCCTGCCGCGCTGCTTGGGGCCAGCGGGCGGGCAGGCGCATCGGTGAAGGTGTCGAGCGCGCGCTGGTGGCATGCCGTGAGCTCGTCGAAAAATGGCTTGGCCTGATCGAGCGGATAGTCGATCGACTGCAGGCCTTCGCGCAATGACTTGAGCATTCGGGGAATTATTTCAAGCAGCCACTTGCGATGCCTCGACGCCCGGCCGGAATCCATGCACCAGAGCACATCGCCCAGCGTCAGGCTAAAAGCGGTTTTTTTCCAGCCTGAGTTCGAGCCTTCGCCAAGCAGGCGCTCGTTGGCCATAACCTGCGCCCAGGGACCGGTGAGAAAAGCGCCGATGGTCGGATCGACCTCGACGAAGTCGGGCCGCAATCGGATCTCGGCGGCGATTTTCACGGCCACAAGGTGACGCAGTTCCGCCTTCAGCAAAGCCTGCTCGGCGAGCTGGCGGGCTTGGCGATTCTCCGGCGAATGGCGATCGAGCCTGCGCTCGAAATCGTTCAGCAAGGCGGCGAAATGCTCGGTGTCGCTGGCGTCCTCCTCGGTCAGCCGCACGGCGACTTGCAGCAGGTTGTGCATGAACTCCGGGAAACCCACCGCGCTCTCGCTGGCATACCCCATGCTCGCGCCGGTGATCGCGTCAAGCAGTCGCCTCGCCGGGTGGCTTTTGTCGCTGAAAAAACGTGGATCGGTCACCGCCAGGCGCAAAAAGGCCGGCTCGGAATCGGCAACGACCTGCCGGACTGGCAGCAGCAGCCTGTCATCATTGGCGATGCGCTCGATCATCGCGCCGGTGACCTCGATGGCCAGCGACTGCCCCAGGCTCTTGGCGGTTTTTTTCAGATGCGCGCGCATCTTCAGCACGGACTTGGACGGCGCCAGCCGCGTCATCGCCGGGCTTGCCATGTCAAGCTCGAGCGGCTGAAGTTCAGCCAGAGCGTCGAGCGCCGCCGGCAACGTATGCGAGAAATCCTGGTGCGTCACCTCTTCCGAGCGCTCGTCAGCCGAAAGCGACACCCTCGTGTCGAAGGCGCCGTCAGGCTCGCTCCCCAGCAGGCGGCGCAAGTTGTCCAGCGTGAGCAAGCGCCCGGACTCGCTGGCGTGCGGTTCATCGCCAGGCGCTTCATTTTTTTCCGCCAAGCTTTCCGGCTTGGCGCTGGCAGGTGGCCGATCGGGTTGCGGCGGCGCCTGTAAAGCGTCGACATCCGCGGGCGGCGCGGTGTTTTCCGCTTTGCTTTCAGGTAAAGACGTCAAGACGCTTGCGCCCCGCGCCGTGCGCTGCGCGGCCACGAATTCGGACAGCAGCACATAAAGCGCCTGCAGCTCGCCGCCCATGATCTGGGCGCCATCGATCAACCAACTGCTGCGCGTGGAATCGTTGACGTCAAGGCTTTGCAGCAGCTTGTGCAGCGCCTCCACCATGATTTCGGGACGCAGCAAATTCGTCTTGGCCGTGACCAGCTCAAAGCCCCGCAGCGCGCCGAGGCGCGCGCAAAAGCCGCCAAAGCCCGCCTCGCAAGCCAAGGCGACGACCTGCTGCAACCGGGCGCTCTCCACCGCCTGCTGCACCTGGTCGTCCTTCATCAACTCCAGTTCGTCAAAAGTCGGCACCGAAAAAGAATGCGCCAGAGGCGCCCCATGACTCACGACGGGTGAAAGCTCGCGGGAAATGGCATCGGCGAGTTCACCGGCGAACCCCTGCTCGATCACGATC
>CAXSGT010000096.1:0-11823 GCA_964236835.1 uncultured Polaromonas sp. | reverse complement strand
CCAAAAACTCAGCCGGCGCCGCTTATGGAGCGCACCGTGGTTCCGAAAGAAAATGGATCGCCGCCGCTCGCCGCGAAGAAAAAGCTGTATCGCCCGGTCTGGGCCGGGGCGCTGGTCTTGGCGGCGGCCGCGACGCTGACGGTCGTTTTGCGCGAGCAGCGAGCCGCGCCAACCGGCACGAAGCCGACGCCGCCAGCGACCGCGGCTTCTACACCTGGCCCAATTTCAAGCCCGCCTCCAGCCAGCTCCGCTAGGGACGCAGCTTCGGCTCCGGTTCCGGCCGGTCCGGCGCCCATCACGCATGAACCCGCTCCGCTCAAGACGGCGCCGGCTGAAGCAACCCCGGCCAGACCCGTCCTTGCGCAAAAGCGCGAGCCCGCGCCGGCGGCTGTTGCCAAACGCGGTGGCAGGCGTAGACTGGATCAGTCGCGCTGCGAAGCGATCGTGCAACGCGCCCAGCTCGGCGCGCCGCTTGGCGACGAAGACAAGGCGTTTTTAAAGAGGGATTGCCAGCCATGAAAAATTCCGCCTCCGCCCTGTCAACGCTGCGCACGACGGCAATCGTTCTATCGCTCGGCTGGGCGATGGCCGGCTGCGCCCCCGTTCAACGGCCGGGCGCAGTGGCGCAGCCATCCTCGGCGCCGCCGGTCGCGGCGCAGCCTTTCGACAGCGCCGTGCAGACCGCGGCGAACGCGCTCTTTTCCGGCGCCCGGCTGACGCCCGGCGCGCCGGCTCCCGCCCTGCTCGTCATCGATCCGCTCGTCAACGGCACGTCGGGTGAACAGTCGGCGGCAACGCGCAGCCTGGAGTCGCGCCTGGTCGAGATCGCCCGTGCCCGGTATCGGCAGTTCGACGTGCAGCCGTTTTCGGCATCGCAGGTGGCGCGCTCGCCGATCGTTCTGGTCGGGACCTTCACCCCGGTCAATGCCCAGGGGCAGACCGCCGGCGCGCGCGAAGCCTACCGCATCTGCCTGGCGCTGGCCGATTTGAGGACCGGCAGGATCATCGCCAAGGGCAGCGCCCAGGCGCGCATGGAAGGCGTCGATGCGACGCCGACCGCCTACTTTCGCGACAGCCCCGCCTGGATGATGGAGCGCGCCACCGATGGCTATGTCAAGACCTGCCAGGGGACCCAGGTCGGCGACCCTATCAACCCGGCTTACCTTGACGGCATTCTGGCCGCGGGGCTAGTGAGCGACGCCATCAAAGCCTATGAACTTGGCCGCCTGCGCGAGTCGCTCGATCTCTACGCCAGCGCGCTCACCATCCCATCGGGCGACAAGCTGCGTGCCTTGAACGGCATTTACCTGACCAATACCAGGCTTGGCCGGCGCGACGCCGCCGCCGAGGCGTTCGGAAAAATAGTCGATTACGGCCTGGCCAGCAAGCGCCTGGCGATGAAGTTTTTGTTCGACCCGGGCTCGACCGCGTTCATGTCGGCCCCAGCCGTCAGCGCGAACTACCCGCTCTGGCTGCGGCAGATCGCGCGAAGCGCGTCGCAGCGCAACGCCTGCCTGGAGATCGGCGGACATACCAGCCGCACCGGACCCGAGCCGCTCAATGAGCGCTTGTCGCTACTGCGCGCGGAAGTCGTCAGGCACCGGCTTGTCGAGCAGGCGCCGATACTCGGCAGCCGCCTGATCGCGACCGGCGCGGGCTCGCGCGACACCTTGATCGGCACTGGCCGTGACGACCTGACCGACGCGCTTGACCGGCGCGTCGTGTTCAGCGTCATCGACTGCTGAGTCTGCTGAGCCTGCTGACGTGAGGCCGCGCGCGTGTCCGACGCCGGCGGCCGGAGGTTCGCGGTAACTTCAGCTGCCGCCTTCAACGGTTTCACAAGTCAACAAAAATCTTATGTTTCACACCACGGCGGCGGCACAAGCGGAAAAGGGCCTGCGCCTTGAATCGCGCGAGCAGCTTGTGCATTTGCTCGCGGAAGCGGCTGAGCTGGAGCACAACCTCCTGTGCTGCTATCTGTATGCCGCTTTCAGCCTCAAAAAAGGCGCACAAAGCGGTTTCAGCCCTGAAGACCAGGCGCTCGTGGAAAAATGGCGCTCGTCCATCTTGCAAGTCGCGGTCGAGGAAATGACGCATCTGGCGTTGATCGCCAACCTCACGGTCGCCATTGGCTGCCTGCCCCATTTCAACCGGCCCAATCTACCGGTGCCGGCGCTCTACCATCCAGCCGATATCGTTGTCGAGCTGGCGCCGTTCAACCTCGATACCCTGGACCACTTTATCTACCTGGAGCGGCCGGACGGCAGCGACTTGCCCGACGGCAAGAGTTTTGCAAGGCGGCGGGAAGACTACCAGCGCGGCGAGCGCCCGGGCGCGTCGCTTATGCCGAGCGCGGTGGACTATGACACGATCAGCGAGTTTTACGCGCATTTGCGCGACTGCTTTATTGCGCTAAGCGGCACCGCGGGCGAGGCCAAGCTTTTTTGCGGCCCGATTTCGCTGCAGGTCGGGCTTGACGCGGTGGACCTGCCCGGAATGACCACTGTAGCCTGTCTGTCCGACGCCTTGCGCGCGCTCGACACCATCGTCACCCAGGGAGAAGGCGGAGGAAAAGCGGCGGAGCGGCCGGAAGATAAATCGCACTTTGCGCGCTTTACGGCGATTCGCGCCGAGCTAGTGCAGAGCCAAGCGCGGCTCAAACCGCTGGAGGCAGCCTGGCCCGCCGCCCGCAATCCGCTAATGCGCAAGCCGTCCGATCCTTCGGCGGGCCTGCATGTGACCGAGCCCGCCGCCGCGGCGGTGCTCGATCTGGGCAATGCCGTTTATGCGCTGACGCTGCGGCTGTTGACCCAAGCCTGGGAGCGACAAGAGAAAAATTCGGCCAGCGCAGCGGCTGCGCTCGAGGCGGCCATGCGGTTGATGCGGCTTCTAGGCGGCGTCGGCGAGCATCTGTGCAGCCTGCCCGCCCGCATCGGCGACCCCTCCGGCGCGCATGCCGGGCTGACGTTCACCATGCCGCGCGCCACTGAGCCGCTGGTCGAATCCGCGCAAACCCTGTGGATCAATGAACGGCTGGCGGAACTTGAGATTGGTTTGCAGCTGGTTGGCGAGTCCCAACCGGCACTCCGGCGCCTGGTGCCGCAGCTTCAAGCGATTTCTAAAAACTACCGCCAAGCCTGCGGGCCGGCCAAACCACAAGACGAAGCGGCCAAACGCGGTGATCAGGCGGTGGCATCAGCCGGTCGATAAAGGCCGGCCATCAGGCGCCACGCGGTCCGTGGGCCGTTCCTCGGCGCCTTGCGGACGCAGCGCAAAACGCGCCGGCTCCCAGCCATGCACCGGCGCATCGTCGGGCCAGGGCCAGCCGCCGAACCGGGTTTGCTGGTAGTCGGCCAGCGTCTGCCTGATCTCGGCCTGGGTGTTCATGACAAACGGTCCATACTGGACCACCGGCTCTGCGATGGGCCGGCCCTGCAGCAGCAAAAATTCAGCCTCGACTTCATCATCGTTGACCAGCTCGATGGCGTTTGCGGCGCGCAACTCGACGACGCTGGCCGCATCTACCGCCTGCCCCTCCAGCGCCACCGATTTCCCCTTGAAAAAATACAGCTGGCGCCGCGTGTCCTGGCCCATCGCGGCAGGCAGCGTCCAGCGCGCGCCCGGCGTCATGCGGATCGTCCAGATCGCAACGTCGGCATCTGGCCGGGCGGCCCAGGAATCGGGCGGCGGAAGCGGCGCCTCGGTGATGCCGGCAGCGGCATTTTCAAGCCGGCCGGCGATGACCGCCACATCGGTCGTGCGGCCCCTGGCATCTGTCAGCGTCAGGCGCGGAATATCCTGCGACCAGAGCATCGTGAAGCGAGGCGGCGACATTTTGCCGCGTGCCGGCAGATTCAGCCAGATCTGAAAGAGTTCCAGCGGGTTCGGCCGCGCCGGGTCGAGCAGCGGGAACATTTCCGAATGCACAATGCCCCGGCCGGCGGTAAGCCACTGCACATCGCCCTGGCCGAAGCGCGCCTTCGCGCCCAGTGAATCGGCATGGTCGATCAAGCCCTTGCGAACGATGGTCACGGTTTCAAAGCCGCGATGCGGATGCGCCGGAAAACCCGGCACCGTGCTGCCGTGGTACATGCTCCAGCCGTCCTTGCGGCTGAAGTCCTGACCGAGATCGCGGCCCATGAGCGAGCCGGACGGTCCTGATTGCGAGTTGCCTGCGGGATAGGCATCGTCGTGGTAGGCGCAAAACAAAAAGGGATCGACCGTGGGCCAAGGAAATCCCAAGGGCTTGATTTGGATGATGGAGCTCGAGGAAGCTGGCATGGCGTCGCGTTTCCAAAGCAACGCAGCTGAGGCCACGGCCGGTTGTTTTCAAGCGCCGGCAATACGCAATGTGCCAGGCGCTCTTCGAGTGCCTGGCACATTTACCTCAGTCGGCCAGCACGCTGAGACGGCGCTGCCCACAGGCGTTAACGAACAGAGTTAACGCTTGCCGGTCATGCTTTCCCAGCCATACCTGACGGCGTCTTTCATGCGCTCCCAGCTGCTATTCGGGTTGCGAGTGGTCCAGTCGCGTTGCGCATCGGCCTCGACATCGCTCCACGAGCGGTTGGCATAGCGCTTGTCGGAGCGCAGCGTCGAGCCATAGCTGTAGGCCGGCTCGTAATCGGCATAGGAGCCTCCCGAAGCGGCGTAGGTACGGTCGAAATGCGTGCGGTAGTCGGTGGCTGAATTGTCGACATCGACCACGGTATTGCGGACTTCGCCGGTGACGGTTTCGGTGCGGGTCGATGCTTTGGTGCCGACCACGACTTCCTCGACGACCCGGGCGGTTTTGCTGACAACCGCCCGCTCGGCCATTTCGCGCACTTCGATCGAGCCGCCTTCGAAGGCCTTCAGGTCGGCCTCGGTCGCAGGGCGGTCGACATTGCGGCGTTCGACTTCGGCATGCTCTTCGCGCAGCTGGACCTGTTCTTGCACCGGTTTCACCTCGGTGCGCGAATGAACCCGCACCACACCCAGATCGACTTCGCGCTTGCCGACTTCGATTTCTTCGCGAACGATCGGCAGCACCGTGCCTTGCTCGACCAGCCGGCTGCGGTCGGCCTGCACTTCACTTGCCTGGAGCGGACGCGCCGTTGCGTCGAAGCCGGTGTAGCCCTCCTCGCGCCAGCCTTCGGCGCGCTTGGTGACATCGATCGCGCCGGCGGCGGCGAGCAATGCACGGGCCTTTTCCACACGGCTGTCGTCGTCCGCTGTCACCATCAAAACCGTGCCGCCGCGGCGCACGGCTTCCGAGTAGTGGCCGGCATGCTCGTCGTCGCTGCCAAACAGGTCGGAGAAAAAGCGCCCGATGCTTGCCATGACGCCGTCATCGGTAGTGCTGACGGTGGCTGTGGAAGCGCCGCTTTGACTTATGGTTTGCGATTGCATCTGGAGCGAGCTGTCGATGAATCCAGCTCGCAATAGCGAAGCATGCGCCCTTTGCGCATCTTCGATCGAATCAAAAACACCGACTACTGTTTGCATGGCATAACTCCTTTAATGTGAATGAACCTAAAAAATACCCGGGAAAGATCAATGAACTTCTGGAAACCACTGGCCCGTTGCCGGGTCCAGGCGTTCCACAATGACTTCTTCGCGCCTTAGCGAAGCCGTTGCGTTGTCAACAATGGCTTCACGCCGGCGCACGACATGAAGCTCTTCGAGCAGGACAAGCTGCCTCACAAGCCTTTCCTCATACACAGGAATGACGAGTGACTCGCCCTGTTGCCAGGGCGCTTTGACCGCCTGCACGACTTCGTTGACAGGCACCCGCGTGGTTTCCACCGTCTCGCGATAGCCTGGGGCATCGACCGCTTCGACCACTTCATGCGTCACTTTGCGCAACCGGACCGTTCCGGTGTGTTCAAGGACCTTGTCAACTTGCAACCGCTCGCTCAGCACCGGAATCACATACCGCTCACCCGAGGCTGCGTTCAGTGCCTCCTGAGCGGCAAAATCGGGGTTGGATGAGTTCATTGGGCTGCCGGGCATATCGAGATGCTTATCTTTGGCGAAGCCCTGAGCGCGCGTTGCAAGAATTGGGGGCGAGTTTCCGTCAGTGGATACCTACAGTACCGTCATTGAAACCAGGCGTAAACAGCGTTGCCCGCGTTTTTAATTGGGTGGGCGAATGCCTTTAAACGGGCTGTTTACGAGAAGCCGGCGTGCCGGTGTCGGGTTCGGGCTCAGGCTGGCGCCGCCGCCACGATAATCATCCACGACACGCCGAATTTATCGTTCACCATGCCGAAGCACGGCGAGTAAAAGGTTTTGCTCAAGGGCATGGTGACCTTGCCGCCTACGCTCAAGGCGCCGAATATTTTTCGGGCGTCGGCCTCGGTCGCGGCCGATACCGACAGCGAAATGCCCTTGAATTCCGGATTGCCCTTGGCATAGCCGTCCGACGCCATCACGTCGGTCTGGCCGACCTTGAACGTGGCATGCATGATTTTTTCATCGAGTTCCCTGCCGCCCATCGGGTTGGGCTGCGGCTCCGGATTTTCCTTGAAGCGCATCATCATGGTCACTTCCGCGTTCAGCGCGGTCTTGTAAAAACCGAGGGCTTCTTCACAGCGGCCGTCGAAGAAAATATAGGGCTGGACTTGCATCGTGGTCTCTTTCGGGGGGTGAGGTGGCGGCAAAAAATGAAAAACCGCTGCGCCGGGCCGCCGCCGGCGCAGGAATTCGGGGGCTGGGAGCGTGGGCTCGCAAAAGGGTTCACGCCAAGGGCCGAGGCTTGCCGCGCTCACAGCCCGGCGGCGGCGTCCAGCAGTTTCTGGATGTCGATCTTGCCCATCGTCATCATCGCCCGCATGGCGCGGCCGGCGCGCGATGGGTCCGGGTCGGCCATGAGATCGGCAAGTACCCTGGGGATGATTTGCCACGACAGGCCGTATTTGTCCTTGAGCCAGCCGCAGCGGCTTTCCTCGCCGCCGGCCGAGAGCGCGTTCCACAGCTCGTCGACCTCGGTCTGCGTCTCGCAGCTGACGAACAGCGAAATCGCGGGCGTCAAGCGGTAATGCGGGCCGCCGTTGAGGAGAAACAATTCCTGACCTTCGAGCACCACCGTGCCGCCCATGACAGAGCCTTCGGGCGCCGGGCCGCTCTTGCCCCAGCGCCTGACTTCCTTGACGTGCGAATTTTTGAAGACAGAGGCGTAGAAGTTCATGGCTTCCTCGGCCTGGTTGTCAAACCAGAGAAAGGGGGTGATTTTTTGCATGGGAGCGACTTTCGTGTTTGCTTGCCTGGGATGATGATGCGGTCTATTTCTGTACACTGTCCACAAAAGGATAACAAAGTAAATGGACGCTGTCCACATAAAAAGTAACAACTCATGAACAGCGAGCCGACAACGTTTCCCCCACCGCAACGCAGTACCTACCGCCACGGCGACCTGCGGCGTGCGCTGCTCGAGGCCGGCGTCGAGCTGGCGCGCGGCGGCGGCCCTGACGCGGTGGTACTGCGCGAGGCGACTCGGCGCGCTGGCGTAGCGCCCAATGCCGCCTACCGGTACTTCGCCAGCCGCCAGGCGCTGCTGCGGGCGGTGCGCGCGGCGGCGCTTGCCGCCGTCGCCAACGCCATGGAAACCGAGCTGGCAGCGTTGTCCGAAGGCCTGGCGCCAGCCGCTTTCGCATGCGCCAGCGTTCGCGCCGTCGGCACCGGGTACCTAAAATTCGCCCAAGCTGAAACCGGTTTGTTCCGCACCGCTTTTGCCGCTTCCGGCCAACTGCGGCCCGGCGAGCCCGACCCGGCCGCCGCCGGCCAGACCGGGCTGGGTCCATTCGAGCTGCTGGGCGCCGCGCTGGACCGGCTGGTCGCGGCCGGCGTCATGCCGCCCGAACGCCGCCCGGGCGCGGAGCTGCTCGCCTGGTCGGCCGTACACGGCCTGGCGATGCTGGTCATCGACGGGCCGCTGGGCTCCAGCGTCGGGC
This sequence comes from uncultured Polaromonas sp., assembly GCA_964236835.1. Lineage (GTDB taxonomy): Bacteria > Pseudomonadota > Gammaproteobacteria > Burkholderiales > Burkholderiaceae_C > Polaromonas. Next base: position 3,889 of record CAXSGT010000096.1, on the reverse strand, counting down.
CGCGCATGCAGCAGGTCGGCCAGCGGCTGCTCGATATGGTAGAGAAGGGGCTATGAGCACGGCAGCTACCGGTTTGGCCGGTTCGGGAGCAAGAGAAGAAGAGAAATAAATTTTTGTGAAGCTCCGCGTCCTTTGCGTTCTCCGCCCCTCCGCGTTGAGATGTTTCTTCTCCGCCTTTGCGGTGGAATCTATGAACCGCCCTGCTCGCGCTAGGTACTTGTACCGCATTGAAAGCAGCCGGCTTGGCGCCATGATCGCTGGCGCCTCTAATCGACCCGTCAAAAATCAACTTCCAAGGAAACCATGAAATCTGCGATCGACAAGCGCCTGAACACGGGCGCGGCGCTGGCAATGCTCGGAATAGCCGCCGGGCTGGCCGGCTGCGCCATCGGCCCGGCGCCACCGCCGCCGCAGGTCGCCAGAAGCTGTACTGAACTGGGCGGCATGGCAATTCCGGCGAGTGTCATCGGCCTGCCGACGACCGGCGCCGTCGTCACCAGCGCCGTGCTCGTTCCCGCGGCCGGCGCCGGCGTTGCGGCGGTTGCGGACTACTGCAAGGTGCTCGGCGACATCAACCCTGTCGATCCTGGAGCGCCGAAAATCAAGTTCCAGGTGAATCTGCCGGCCAACTGGAACGGCAAGGCGGTGATGTTCGGCGGCGGCGGCTACAACGGCGTCATCGCCACCGGCGTCGGCAACGTTCCCGCCGGGCCGGCCGACAAGCCGGCGCCGCTGGCGCGCGGCTACGCCACCTTCGGCAGCGATTCCGGCCACCAGGGCAACGCCAGCGGCAGCCGCGACGGCAGCTTTGGCGCGAACGACGAGGCCTTGCGGAATTTTTCCGCCGACGCGATCAAGAAAACCCGCGACGCGGCGATCTTCATCGTCCAGTCGCGCTATACCGCAAGCGTGAAGAAAACGTATTTCGCCGGCGGCTCGACCGGCGGGCGCGAGGCGCTGATCGCGGTGCAGAACTGGCCGCGCGATTTCGACGGCGCCATCGCGCTGTACCCGGCCTGGAACGCGGCCAGCCTGAACCTGCAGTTCGGCCGCATCGCGCGCGAACTCGCCAAGCCGGGCGCCTATCCGAACCGGGCCAAGCGCCGGCTGCTCTACGACGCCGCCCTGCAAGCGTGCGACGCGCTCGACGGCGTCAGCGACGGCCTCGTCAGCAACGTCGCCGCCTGCAACGCCAGCTTCAGCCCCGCGGCGGCCAGCCTGAACGGCGCCCCGCTGCGCTGCCCCGGCGGCGCCGACAGCGGCGACAGCTGCCTGTCGGACGCGCAGCTTGCGGGCTTCAACATCACCAACACGCCGCTGGTGCTGGCCTACCGGCTGGCCAGCGGCGAAACCAGTTACCCCGGCTTCAATGTCTGGGGCACCGACTTCGGCAATCCGGGCGCCAGTCCGCTGCAGCCGACGGTGCTGACGCTGTCGCTGGGCAACGAGCAGCCTGCCTATCCGATGCCGCCCGTCGTTGCGGCCACCGCCACCACGCCGGCCACCAGCCCGCCCTACGGCAGCACCTTCTGGGACCAGTGGGTGCGGTTCTTCGTGACGCGCGACGCGGCTTTCAATTCGCTCAGCCTCGATCCGCAAAACCCCGGCGCCTGGCAGGCGCGCATCGTCGAGCTGACGCGCCTCCAGGACCTGAACCAGACCGACCTGTCGGCGTTCGCGGCCAGGGGCGGCAAACTGCTGATGGCGCACGGCGCGCACGACGCGCTCGTCAGCACCCGGGCGACGCAGCAGTACTGGAACCGCATCCGCAAGACGATGGGCGCGGACAAGGTCGACAGCTTCGCGCGCTACTACGAGATTCCCGGCTACGGCCACGCCTTCAGCAGCGTCTTCAACGCCGCCTGGGACTCGCTGACGACGCTGGAAAACTGGGTCGAGCAAGGCGTGGCGCCGCCCGAGCAGGTGGTCGCCGACACGGCGGGCGTTCCGGGCCGCACGCGCCCGCTGTGCGGCTACCCGTCGTGGCCGAAGTACCAGGGCGTCGGCGAAGTCAACGCCGCCCAGAGCTACCGCTGCGCCACGCAATAAGCCGCCAGCGAGCCAACCCAGCGGCAGTCAGGCACGGTGGTACTCATTGACGAAGGGCGGGCTTACCTGTCAGCGCCGGAGGTGTTGGCGCCTGGCGATTCGCCCTGGGAGGCGCATGTACCCGAAAAAATGCTTGGCATTGAGGGGGTGCGATCAATCTTGCTTCCCGGCGTCAACAGGACTAGATTGCAGGCACTGAACGCCCTACCCACCGCCCACCAAAGGAGAAAAGCTTGTCCCTACGATTTCTTGCCAGCGCCCTCGGGGCGCGCCGCCTTGCGCTGCGCTTCGCCGTCGCCATGGCGGCGCTGCCAACGGCTTTCGCGCCATGGGCCCTGGCCCAGGGCTTTCCGGCGAAAGCGATACACATCGTCATTCCCGCCGCGCCTGGCGGCACCGCCGACATCCTCGGACGCCTGCTGAGCGAGCGGCTTTCCAAGGCGCTGGGCCAGCCGGTGCTGATCGACAACAAGCCCGGCGCCTCGCTAATGCTGGGCACCGACTTCGTCGCCAAGGCGGCGCCCGACGGCTACACGCTGCTCTTGACGAACGACGGGCCGCTGACGATGAACCCTTCGCTCTATCCGAAGATCGCTTACGACGCGCAAAAAGACTTTGTGCCGGTGGCAAAAATCGTCTCGTTTCCGATGATTCTGGTGGTGAACCCGGCGGTTCCGGCCACGACCACCGGCGAGCTGATCGCGCTGGCGAAAGCCCAGCCCGGAAAACTCAATTTCGGCGCCGGCGGCGCGACCTCGCGCATTGCGGCGGAGCTTTTTCGCACCACGGCGAATATCGACGTGGTGCATGTGCCGTACAAGGGAAGCGCGCCTATGGTGACCGGGCTGCTGGGCAATGAAGTGCAGTTCGCTTTCGACGGCATTTCCTCGTCGATGTCGCAGGTCAAGGCCGCGAAGCTGCGCGCGCTTGCCGTCACCGGCTCCAGCCGCATCGCCGCCATGCCGAATTTGCCGACCGTCGCCGAGTCGGGCCTGCCCGGCTATGAGGCTGAAACCTGGATCGCGCTGTTCGCTCCCGCTGGCGTGCCGAAAGACATCGTGGCAAAGCTCTACGCCGAGGTCGCGCGCGTCATGGCGCAGCCCGACATGAAGGACCGCCTGGCCGATTTCGGTATGACGGCCGACGTCGCGCCGTCGGAAAAATTCATGCCGCGAATACGGGCCGACACCGCCAAGTGGTCGCAGCTCATCAAGAACGCGAATATCACCGCCGAATGAAGGGCCGCTTGCATCGAGCTTGGGGTAATTCTGCGCAGCATGGAAAAATTCAAATGACTTTCAAAATCCGCATTGGACTCGTCACCCCGGCTTTTTTCAACATGCCCTTTTGGGCGGCTGCGCAAAATGGCTTTTACGCGGCCCGTGGGCTGGACGTCGAGATCATGACGCTTGGCGGCATCGAGAAGGTCACGCGCGAGCTGAAAACCGGCGCCATCGACATCGGCGTCGGCTCGCCCGAGCATGTCATTCACGATGTCGAGGGCGGCGGCGAGCTGCGAATGATCGGCGGCAATGTCAACCGGCTGACGCATTCGCTGATCGTGCAAAAAGGCATCACCCGGCTGGAGGACCTGCGCGGCAAGCGCATCGGCGTTTCGGCCGTCACCGCCGGCACGTCGTCGCTGTTCCTCGGCATTCTGGAGCAGCTCGGCCTGCACTATCCCGGCGACTACAGCGTCGCCGAAGTCGGCGCCGTGCCGCCGCGGCATGAGATGCTGCTGAAAGGCGAAATCGACGCCGGCATGCAGACCGACCCGCACAACTACATGGCCGAGGACGCCGGGCTGACCAACCTCGGGCCGCTGTCGCAGTGGATTCCG
>CAXSGT010000095.1:0-11836 GCA_964236835.1 uncultured Polaromonas sp. | reverse complement strand
CGGCGGCGCGCTCTTGAGAGACCTGGACCGGCTGCTGGCCGAGGAAACCGGCCTGCCGGTGCTGGTCGCCGAAGACCCGCTGACCTGCGTGGTGCGTGGCTGCGGCATCGCGCTCGAGCGCATGGACCGGCTGGGCTCGATCTTCACCACCGAATAAGCCTTCGTTCCTTCCGCGCCCTGGCTCGCGCAGCCGGTTTTTGCCGCATGAGACCGTAAGATAAGCGCGAGCCTTACAGCGAACCATGCCCCTCGGAACCTTAGACAGAACTCTGCCGCCCTTTTTCAATCAGGGGCCGTCGGTGCTGTCCAAGCTGATGTGCTTCGGCGCGCTGTCGCTGTTTCTGATGGTCGCCGATGCGCGCTTTAATCTCACTCAGCCGATTCGCGCCGCGATCGCCACCGTGCTGTATCCTGCGCAATGGCTGGCGCTGCAGCCGGTGCGTGCGCTCAAGGACGCCGGCGACTATTTCGACAGCCTGAGCCAGGCTCAGAGCGACGCCGACCTGGCGCGCAAAAAGCTCGCGCTGCAGTCGCTGCGCGCCGGCCAGGTCGAGCAGCTGACTCAGGAAAACAACCGCCTGCGCCAGTTGCTCGCGCTGCGCGAGCGGCTGGCCATTCCGCTGCTCGCGGCCGAGGTGCTGTACGACGCGGCCGATCCGTACAGCCGCAAGGTCATCATCGACAAGGGCATGACGCAGGGCGTCGAGCTGGGCTCGCCGGTGCTCGACGAGGCCGGCGTGCTCGGCCAGGTGACGCGGGTGCATCCGCTGGCGAGCGAAGTCACCTTGGTGATCGACCGCGACCTGGCGATCCCTGTGCTCAATGCGCGCACCGGCGGACGCAGCGTGGCCTATGGCGACGCGGGCGCCGGCGGCAGCGGCATGGAACTGCGCTTCATGGGAAGCAACGCCGACGTGCGCGAGGGCGACCTGCTCACCACCAGCGGCGTCGATGGCGTCTATCCGCCGGGCCTGCCAGTCGCCACAATCAGCCGCATCGAGCGCCGCGCCGAATCGGCTTTTGCCAAGATTCACTGCGCGCCGCAAGCGCTGGTCAACGGAGTGCGGCACGTCATCGTCGTCAAGCCGCAGACAACGATGCTGCCGCCGCGCGCGGAAATCGCACCGCCGCCGCCGCCCGCCGGAAAGGGGCGCGGCCGATGATCATGCGCTCCGGCCAGCAATTGCTGCTGCCCGCCAACCCTTTTTTCATCTGGGGCAGCCTGCTCGCCGCTCTGCTGCTCAACATGCTGCCGCTGGGGCGAGTCGCCTGGATGCCCGATTTGCTCATGGTGGTGCTGGTGTTCTGGACTGTGCACCAGCCGCTGCGCGTGGGCATCGGCCTGGCCTTCATGTTCGGGCTGGCGATGGACGTGCAGCAGGCGGCGCTGCTCGGGCAGCATGCCTTTACCTATACGGCGCTGGGTTTTTTCGCCACTTTGATCCAGCGCCGCCTGCTCTGGTTCGAGGTGCCGCTGCAGGCTTTGCAGGTGCTGCCGCTGTTCGCGGCGGCGCATGGCGTCGAACTCATCGTCAGGCTGCTCGGCGGCGGTATTTTTCCGGGCTGGATCCTGCTGGTCGCGCCGCTGGCCGAGGCGCTGCTGTGGCCGGTCGCCAGCGTGATCTTGCTAGTGCCGCAGCGCCGCGCGCCGGATCGCGATGAGAACCGTCCGCTCTAAAGATATGGCCCCCACGCTTGTCGCTTCGCGTACTGCGCTGCCCCCCGAGGGGGCTGCTGCGCCTGCGGCCCGGCAAAGCCGGTTCCGCGGCCCTGGCTGGTGGGGAATTGCTCCCACGCTTGTCGCTGCGTGTGGTTCGCTGCCCCTTGAGGAGGCTGGCCTTGCTTGGGGCGGCCCGGCGCGGCGGCCTTGGCGCCCGCCAGTTAGATTTTTCTTGGCTCTTGAACACGTCATGGGCACTTTTTGACCCGCACCGAGTCGCACCGCCATGACCGAACTCAGAAACGTCGAAGCCGAGCTGTCGCGCTTTCGGGCCCGCTTGCTGGTCGCGGGTGTCGCGGTGCTGTGCGCTTTTTCGCTGCTGGCGGCGCGGCTTGTCTATCTGCAGGTCTACCGCCATGCCGACCTGAGCGAGCAGGCCGAAAGCAACCGCACGGCGATCGTGCCGATCGTGCCGAACCGCGGGCTGATCCTGGACCGCAACGGCATCGTGCTGGCGTCGAATTATTCGGCCTATACGCTGGAAATTACGCCGTCGCGGGTGGAAAACATCGACGACACGATCGCGGCGCTGGAAACGCTGATCGATGTCCAGCCGCGCGACAAGCGGCGCTTCAAGCGTCTGCGCGAGGAGTCGAAAAGTTTCGAGTCGATTCCGCTGCGAACCCGCCTGACCGACGACGAAGTGGCGCGCTTTTCGGCGCAGCGCTTTCGCTTTCCCGGCGTTGATATCAAGGCCCGGCTATTTCGCAGCTATCCGTTCGGCGCGCTCGGCAGCCATGTGGTGGGTTATATCGGCCGCATCAACCAAGCCGAGAAGGAAGCGATCGAAGACAGTGATGAAGAGGGCAATTACCGCGGCACCGACTATATCGGCAAGCTTGGCGTCGAGCAGAGCTTCGAGCAGCAACTGCACGGCATCACCGGCGTCGAGCAGATGGAAACCTCGGCCGGCGGCCGCGCCACGCGCCGGCTCGCCAGCAGCCCGGCGACACCGGGCAACACCGTGATGCTGTCGCTCGATATCGGCCTGCAAAAGCTGGTCGAGGACATGTTCGGCTCGCGCCGCGGCGCGCTGGTCGCGCTGGACCCGAAAACCGGCGAGGTGCTGGCCTTCGTCAGCAAGCCGACGTTCGATCCGAACCTGTTTGTCGATGGCATCGACCAGGAAAGCTGGCAGGCGCTCAACGAGTCGCCCGACAAGCCGCTATTGAACCGGGCGCTGCGCGGCACCTATCCGCCGGGCTCGACCTACAAGCCGTTCATGGCCATGGCGGCGCTGCAGACCGGCGCGCGCTCGCCGACGGCCCTCATCAACGACCCGGGCTTCTACATGTTCGGCGGCCATCGCTTCGGCAGCCCCGAGAACGAGCGCGGCGGCATCATGGACATGCACCGCGCGATCGTCGAGTCGAGCAACGTGTATTTCTACTCGCTGGCCAACGAACTGGGCGTCGAGCGGATGCACGACTTCATGGCGCCGCTGGGCTTCGGCCAGGTCAGCGGCATCGACATCAACGGCGAGGTGCGCGGCGTGCTGCCGAATCAGGAATGGAAGCGCGGCTACTTCAAGCGGCCCGAGCAGAAAAAATGGTTCGCCGGCTAAACGATTTCGCTGGGCATCGGCCAGGGCTACAACAGCTTCACCATCTTGCAGCTGGCGCAAGCGACCGCCGTGCTCGCCAACAACGGCGTCAAGCACAAGCCGCGGCTGGTGATGGGAACGCAGGACACGGTGACGCGCGCGCTGCATCCGCTGCCGGCGCCGCCGCCGGTCGATCTGGGCTACAAGCCGCAGAATGTCGCCATTGTCCGCAAGGCGATGGTGGGCGTGACACAGGCCGGCACCTCGACCAAGGTGTTCGCCGGGGCCGGTTATTTGAGCGGCGGCAAGACCGGCACGGCGCAGGCGGTGACGATCGGCCAGAACGCCAAATACAGCAAATCCCGGATGGAGGAAAACCAGCGCGACCATGCGCTGTATGTGGCGTTCGCCCCCGCCGCCGACCCGAAAATCGCGCTGGCGGTGATCGTCGAAAACGCCGGCTGGGGCGCCGGCGTGGCCGCGCCGATCGCGCGCCGGGTGTTCGACTATCTGCTGCTCGGCCAGTATCCGAGCGAAGACGACATGGTCGCGGTGCAAAAGGGCCTGGCGGCAGCGCCCATCGGCAAGCCGCGCAAGGCAGCCGAAATGAACGCGCTGCTGGTGGCCGCCAGCGGAGGCGCCGGCCCGGCGAAGCCCAAGACTGACGCGGCTGACAGTGCGCCGGCCAAACCAGGCAAAACCGTCAAACCACCCCGGAAAGTCGGAAAAGCCGAGAAAGCGACAATCAATCCGGGCCGATATTGACTTGATACGGCTCAGTCGGCCTTGATATTCGCGGACTTGGCAATCTGGGCGTACAGCAGTTGGTCCGACTGAATCAATTTCGCCAGTGCCATCGCATCGCCCTCATAAACGCCGATACCGGCAGTCACAAGATTTTGCTTCACGTCAGGCATCGCCAGAACCTTGTTGACGTCGGCGATGATCTTGCCGCTGACGGCTTGAGGCATGGAAGCCGGCGCCATCAAGGCATACCAGGTGGTGAAGTCCAGAGACTTCTGCCCCTGCTCCACCAGGCTTTTGGTGTTGGGCATCGCGTCGTAGCGGGTCGCCGTGGAGATGGCCACGCCAACGAGCTTTCCCGAACTGACATACGGGGCAACGATATTTGCGCTGATGACGCCGACCGGCACCTGGCCCGCCAAGACATCGGTGACGGCTGGGGCGCATCCACGGTAGGGCACATGCGTGGCCTGGAAATTGGCCTGGCGCTTGACCAGTTCCATCAAAAACTGATGCGGCGTTGCCGGGCCGCATGACGCGTAGGCGAGTTCCTTCTGGCCGGACTTTCCGTAAGACACCAAGTCGGCGAGGCTGGTGATTCCCGATCCCGGATTCGCCACTATCGCCATGGGCGTCTGGCCGAGCAGCATGAGTGGCGTCAGGTCCTTGACCGGGTCATAGGTTGGCTTGGCGATCAGCGCCTGAGTGACAAGCATGGAGTTGTTCTGCAGCAGCAGCGTGTAGCCGTCCGCGGGCGACCTGACCACCGCTTCGGTGCCGATGGCGCCGCCGGCTCCCGGACGGTTCTCGACGATCACCCCTTGTCCCCACATCGCCTGCAGCTTGGCGGCTAGCTGCCGCGCCAGAATGTCGGAGGTGCCCCCGGTGCCATAGGGAACGACGATCTTGACGGCCCTATTGGGAAAGGCCTGCGCCATCGACTTTTGAGTCATGACGGCAAGCGCAATCGCCAGCGAGGCCAACGCAAGCCTGCCGACGAGATTCATACCGCTTGGTTGTTTCATAAACATCTCCAATTTGCCTCATTAACACGAGGCGCCAATGGTGCCATATGAACCAGCCTCGGCCTTACCGGACAAACCGGGGAAACAGTATTTTGGCCGCTGAATTCGCCTTGGCAATGTCGAAATTCGGCTCCAATTGTTTCAACATCGCTCTGATGGGTGCTTTGCCGCAATACGGAAAGTCGCTGCCAAAAAGAATTCTTTCTGGCAAAGCCACTTCCTTGAGCGCCGCCAAGGTTGCCGCGCTGGACGCCTGGGCCGTTTCGTAATAAAACGATGCGATGTCGCGCGCAACCGCCGCCTCGTCGAGGTGTGAATACCGCGCGTCGATCAGCGACGCGGCGCCGATGCGACCCGCAAGGAACGGGATCGCTCCACCGGCGTGCGCCAGGATGAAACGAATTCTCGGAAAGCGCCGCGGCACGTCGTTGATGATCATGTTCAACGCCGCCCGGGTGGTGTCGATCGGGTACTCGACCATCCACAGCGGCGCCGCAAGCTGCAGCGAGCGGCTTGAGGCATGTCCCATGGGGTGGATAAAAACGACGGCGCCGCGCTGGTCGAGTTCAGCCATCAAAGGATCGAAAAAAGGATCACCCAAAAACCGGCCTTCGTAGTTGGCGAGCAAACCGATACCGTCCAGCTGCAAAGTATCGAGTGCGTAGGCCACTTCCGTCAGAGCCGCATCCAGCGCGGGCAGGGGCAACGCGGCGAAACCGCCCAGCTTGCCATCGGTGCCCGAAAAAAGCCCCGCGCAGTATTCATTGCAGCGCCGCGCCAGTTCGGCCGCGTTCAGATCATTTCCGAAATGCACGCCGGGCGTGGACACGGAAAGTATCGAGACCGACACGCCGATTTCGTCCATCAGCGCAAGGCAGCTGGCGACGCTCCACTCGGGAAACTTGGGAATCGACGACGTACGCCCGGCTTTTATCAGCGCGTTGACCAGGAAATCAGGGAGGTAGTGCGAGTGAACGTCGATCATGAAAACATATTTCCGCCATCGACCACGATGGTTTGGCCTGAGATAAAACGTGCATCGGCGCTCACCAGGAAGGAGAGCGCCCCTTCGAGATCGCCTGGCGCCTGGTCCCGGCGAATCGCGCGCGCATCGAGCGCCGCGCTGCGAAAAGTTGCCTGGTATGCGGGGTTGGCCAGCACGCCTTCGCTCAGCGTAAAGCCGGGCGCGATGGCGTTCACGGTGATCAGCCTGGCGCCGACCTCGCGCGCCAGCGCCCGCGTGAATGCGATCACCGCGCCTTTGCTGCTGACATAGTGCAGCAGCCCCGGCGCGCCTTTGTGGACGGTGTTCGAGGCCACGTTGACGATGCTTCCGCCGCTGCGGCGCTGCATCACCGGAACGGCGTATTTGCACGTCAAAAAGGGACCGAGCGTGTTGACCGCCATGACCCGCTGCCATTGCCGGGCAGTGATGTCGGTAAATGGACCGGGCTCGAGCGAGGAGAAAAGCGCGGCGTTGTTGACGAGTATGTCGAGTCCGCCGAACTCTTTTTCTGCGGCGGCAACCATTGCCTTGACATCGGCTTCGCTGGAAACATCGCCGACTAGGCCGGCAGCACGATAGCCATCGTTTTGCAGTTCCCAAGCGGCTTCAATGGCCCCGCGCAGGTCCGCAATGACAACCGCCGCGCCATCGGCGGCAAGGCGGCGTGCAAAAACTTTTCCGATACCGGCCGCGCCACCAGTGACAAGCGCAACTTTTCCTTGAAGATCGGCCATAGCTACTTTTCAGAAACTGAAGGCGATGTTTTTTGTCTTGAAGAATTTGTCCATGTCGAGGACGCCGAAGTCCTTGCCAAAACCAAACTGCTTGCAGCCTCCCGTCGGCTGGTTGGGGCCGGTGATGTGCCCGAAGTCGTTGACCCACACCGTTCCCGCCTGAATCGCCCTGTCGTCATACGGCGCCGCCGCCCGCAACCTGCATCTTCCAGAATTCCCAGGCGCGCTCGACCTGCAGTTCCCCCAGCTTCTCGGCCGTCGCGGCTTCCTCGACAGTGAGGTAATTGACCTTTCCGAGGCCGCAGGCGTTGCTTTGAATCTTCGCGTTCGTCTCGGTGTAGATGGCCCGGTACACCGCGCGGGAAAGGGTGGGGCCGACCGCGGTGGAGCCGTGCCCGCGCATCAACACGACGCTGCTGTCCGCCAGTAAGCGAACCAGCGCCTTGCCGCGAGCGATGCTGTCGATCATCAGGTCGGAGTCGTAGCCCGCGGTTGCGCGCATTTCGAATATCGGCGCGCCGCCGCCCAGAAAGCCGCAGGTATGGCAGACTGGTCGAAGCGGTTGATCGACGATGCCGAATGCGATGATGGACGAGGAGTGGCTGTGCACGACCGAGTTGACGTCGGGCCGGGCCGCATAGATTTCGCTGTGAATGAAGCGCTCGAGATACACCAGCTCGCCGCTGCGTTCAATGAGCTCGCCGTCAAGACCGTATTCGCGAATATCCCCGGCGGCGACGAGTCCGGGCGCCAGGCGCCGGCTCATCAGGAAGCGGTCTGGATGAAGGGGATGGCGGGCGCTGACATGGCCGAACGCGTCAACGATGCCGTGTTGCAGCAAGACCTTGTTCGCAATGACAAGCTCTTCCTTGATGGCGGCGACCGCGTCCGCATCGGACGCTTGGCTCCCGGCAACTTTTTCTTTTGAATTCATTTCTCTCTTTCAAAGAACTGTCAGGTTCGATCGCAACTCTAGCAGTCGGATTTCGGCCGGTCTATGCGCGCGGCGATATACAGGTTATTCGCCGTGCCAATCTCCCGGCGGCGGCCTCGTTGCGATGACTGAGGCAACTTGCATAACGGGTGCTACACCGTCAAGGCGGGCTTGATTTCAACGTGCAGGTCGCCAAGGCCCTCGATGCTCGCCTTGAACACGTCGCCCGCGCGGATCGGGCTGACGCCCTCGGGTGTGCCGGTAAAAATCAGGTCGCCGGGATGCAGCGTGTAAAAGCGCGAGGCGAATTCAATCAGCGCTTCAACGCCCAGAATCAGCTCGCTCGTCGTGGTTTTCTGCCGCGTCCTGCCGTTGATCAAGAGCTCCACCGCCAGCGTGCCCGGATCGGCGATTTCATCGGCCGTCGTCAGCCAGGGTCCCAGCACGGTATAGCTGTCGGGCGACTTGCGCAGGCTGCGCTCTTCCGGGCCGCGAATGGTGATGTCCAGCCCGATGCTGTAGCCGGCGACATAGCCCAGCGCGGCGGCGGCCTTGACGTTGCGCGCCGTTTTGCCGATCACGGCGACCAGCTCGATCTCATGGTCGGTGCGGCGGTCCGGCAACACCAGCGTCACGCCTTCGGCTGCGCCATTGAGCGAGCTGCCCGCCTTCAGGAACAGGCCCGCGCGCTCGATGTGGTTGATCTGGTTGTCGTGGTGCAGGTTCGGGTCGGCCAGCACTTCCTTCAGATGGTTCACATAGTTCACCGGCGCGGCGATGATCTTGCCGGGGTTGGCGACCGGCGACAGCAGGCGCACCTGTGCAAGCGGCAGGCGTTTTGCGGTCGGCATCAGCGTTTCGATACGGGCGCGCAACTCAGGCAGATGGGCGACGAGCTGGTCGCTGACCGGAAAGGGATAGCGCAGCGCCGGCAGCACGTCCAGCGCTTCGGTCACGTCGAGCACCTCGCCCGCTTCGACCCTATCTTCGACAACACCCAGGCGGTTGTCGTTGAATCGGCAAATTTTCATAAAAATTTCTTTCATACAGTTTGGCTTCAAACTATTAAACACATCGGTGGTCCGTTGAGCACCACATCGACACCTTACTTGGCAATTGCCTTGCCGGCTACTTCAAAAACGCATCAAACCCGGTTTTCAAAATCAGCGCGCCGACCACGCAGATAAACACCCGCCGCACAAAGCCCGCGCCGTGCCTGAGCGCCAGCCGCGTGCCGAGCAGGCTGCCCGCGACGTTGGCCACCGCCATGGTGAGGGCGAAATGCCACCAGACATGGCCCTTCCAGGCAAACAGCGCCAGCGCCGCCAGGTTGGTCGCGGTGTTGAGCAGCTTGGCCGACGCCGAGGCGTTCAGAAAATCGTAGCCGAGCCAGCGAACGAACATAAAAACAAAAAAGCTGCCGGTGCCGGGGCCGAAAAACCCGTCGTAAAACCCCAGCGCGACGCCAATGCAGCATGCGGCCAGCGTTTCCGCAGCGCCGCTGAAGCGCGGCGCATGGTGCCGGCCCAGGTCTTTTTTCATCACCGTGTAGAGCAGCACGCCCAGCAGTACGAAAGGCAGCGCCCTGCGCAAAAAACCGGGATCGATCAGGGTCACCAGCCAGGCGCCGGCCAGCGAAGCGCAAAATCCGGCCGCCGCAGCCGGAAGCAAAGCGGCCCAGCGCAGCTCGACGCGCCGCGCATATTGGCGGGTCGCCATGGCCGTGCCCCAGACCGACGCGCCCTTGTTGACGCCAAACAGCGTAGCCGGGTGTGTGGTCGGGAAAACGGTGAACAACGCCGGCAGCAGAATCAGCCCGCCGCCGCCGACAATGGCGTCGACGAAGCCGGCCAGCAGCGAGGCAATAGACACAAGCAGCAAATCCATCGCAGCGATTGTCGCATCGGGCTGGCGCTTCTTTGCTATCTAATCCATAGCTGCTTGAGCAAGCTGGTCAAGCGAAACCGCACTATTTTTATGAAATTTGCAAATCGTGGACGAAAAAAAGCGCCGGGGTTGCCGGCGCCTGGGTCAAGCCGCCATCTCGTGGAACAGCGACTTGCATGCTTTTAGTTGCTTTGGAAAATGTCTCCTCGACTCCCCGCGTTGCGAGCGGCAAGGCTCGTCGGCAAGTAATCCACTATAGCCTTCGCACCAGCGCAATGCATCAGGGAAATCCCGAGCCGAAAAGCCCCGTTTTCCAGCCAACCCCATTTCCCAGCCGCCCATTTAGCTTGAGCCATTCGCCTCGGGGTAAATGCCAGTGAAAATGCGGGTTCGCGCTGTTAAGCTTTTTATACGAAACGGAGTTGCCCATGCGCATATTTAAGACATTTCCCCTGCCGATCCGTCGCTGCTGGATGGTGGCGTTTTTAATGTTGCCGATGCTGGCCGCGCATGCACAGGACTATCCCAACCGTGCCATCCGCATGGTAGTGCCGCAACCGCCCGGAGGCGGGACCGACATCCTCGGTCGAAACGTCGCGCAGAAGCTCTCCGAGCTGCTGCATCAGCCGGTGGTGGTCGAGAACCGGGCGGGCGCCGGCTCACTTATCGGAACAGAATTTGTGGCGCGCGCTCCCGGCGATGGCTACACGCTGCTTGTCGGCGGCATCGGCAACATGGTCATGAACAAGCCGCTTATCAAGAACCTGTCCTATGCCCCCGAAAAGGACTTTGTCAGCTTGGGCTACATCTCCGCGTATCCCTTTGTCCTGCTGGCGCGCGCAGACCTTCCAGTGAGCAACCTGACCGAATTTGTAGCCTATGCGAAAGAGCGGCCAGGAAAACTGACCTACGGCTCCGCCGGCATCGGGACGCTGCAACATGTCTGGGGTGCAATCCTGACCAGCAGCCTTGGGTTGGACATGGTGCACGTGCCGTTCAAAGGAGCCGCGCCTGCCCACCAGGAAATGATGGGCGGCCGGCTTGATGTGATGTTTGACAACATCTCCGCGGCGAAACCTCATATCCAGTCGGGCCGGCTGAAAGGCCTCGTCGTTTCATCGGCCGCAAGAAGCAGCCAGTTGCCGACGGTCCCGACAGTGAACGAAACCGGCCTCGTCAAGTTTGAGGGCGAGAGTTGGTTCGGCATTTTCGCGCCTGCTTCCACGCCTGCGCCCGTGGTTGCCAAATTGCGCGACGCTTTGGCGACGATCAACCGCGAGCCGGAATTCATCGCGCGAGTCGAGCGTGACGGGGGCCGCGTGCTCAATGTTGCGCCAGCGCAGCAACAGGCTTTCCTGCGGGAGGAGATCGATCGGTGGGTAAGCCTGGTGAATCGATACCATGTGACCATCGATTGAAAGCGTGCCATACGCGGCTACGCATGGCCTTCCTTTCGTCCGAGCCCTTCTGCGATGAACGAGAGAACGAGCGTATTCAAAGAGACCCCTCTTCCGCCTTTGCCCGCGAAGTCAGCCGCGCATGAACCGTCTTGGGAACACGGGCAACAAACTTTCCCGAGGCCATGCCGCCGCCATTGGGCGGCGGAACAGGAAGTTCCCTTTCTCCTTTCTTTGAGAGCCGCGATCGTTGACCTCAGTGTGTCCTGGCCGTTTGTCAGGGCCTCTTCGACAGCCTCACCATCGGAGATGCGGTCCGAGAAGTGCGGATAGGAAATCAGGAAGCCGTGCCCTTCTTCCGCAGAGAGCGGACGAACCTTGCTGGCTCCGAGTTTGCCAATCACCGCAAGCAGGGCCGAAAACCATGCCCAATGCCCAAGTTATGCGGCCGGACCCTGGAATCCTTCAGGACTTCGCTTTCTTCGCAGGTTTCGACTTGCCGGAACTGTTGAAGTCGACAGCTTGGCGAACGAGCGCCTTGAAGGCGGACTCGTCAACTTCTTCGCCTTCGTGGATGTCGATCGCGCGGCGCGCGTTTCCGTCGAGACTCGCATTGAAGAGGCGGGCCGGATCCTCCAGCGACGCGCCCTTGGCGAAGGTCAGCTTCACCTTGCCCTTGTAGGACTCTCCGGTGCAGATGATGCCGCCGTGCGACCAGACCGGCGTGCCCATCCACTTCCACTCCTCGACCACGTCCGGATCCGCTTCGTTGATGAGCTTGCGCATTCTGCCCAAGGTTTCCCCGCGCCAGTCGCCGAGTTCGGCGATTCTTTTCGAAATGAGCTC
>CAXSGT010000094.1:0-11870 GCA_964236835.1 uncultured Polaromonas sp. | reverse complement strand
CGTCACCATCAGCCGCGTCAAGTCGCTGCCGCGCAGGACCGTAAAGGAGCAGAAAAATCCCAGCAGCGTCGCGACGCCGATGCCGACGGCCAAGCCGACCAGTGGATCCGGCATAACCAGCTTGGCGAACAATGCCGCGGCATAGCCGCCGATGCCGAAGAACGCCGCGTGGCCGAGCGAGACGATGCCGGTGTAGCCCAGAACCAGGTCGAGCGACACCGCGAACAACGCGACGATGGCGATCTCGTTGATGATCAGCGCCTGGCTCGGCGCCAGCGCCGGCGCGGCAAATGCCAGCAGCCATAGCACCGGCTCCCAGGCCTTAAAGCGGCCGTACCTGAGCAGCAATGGGCCAGCGCTCATGCTATTTGCCTCCCTTGCGTACAAACAGACCCTGCGGCCGCCAGATCAGGATTGCGATCATCAGGCTGTACACGATAAAGGCTCCCAGCTTGGGGATATAGTATTTGCCCGCCACGTCGGCAATGCCCAGCAGCAGCGCGGCGAGCAGCGGTCCGGTGATGGAGCTGGTGCCGCCGACCGCCACCACAATCAAAAAATAAACCATGAATTTAAGGGGAAAGGTCGGGTCCAGCCCCAGCACTTCGGCGCCCAGCGCGCCGCCCAGGCCGGCCAGCCCGGAGCCCACGGCGAAGGTCGAGAGAAACACCATGTTGACGTTGATTCCCAGCCCGGCGGCGACGCGCTGGTCATCGACCGACGCGCGCAGGCGGCTGCCGAACCGGGTGCGCGCCAGCACATACTGCAGAAGCGCCGTCAGCGCCGCGCACACGGCGATGATGAACAACCGGTAGTGCCCCATGCCCAGCATCCAGGCACCGCTGCCTAGCTCGGTGCGGCCCTTGAGCCATTCGGGCAGCTGGATGATTTGCTGGCTCGAGCCGATGAAGTAGTCCACGCCGGCTACCGCCATAAACACCAGCCCGATTGAAAACAGCACCTGGTCCAGGTGCGGCTTGTGGTAGAGCGGCCGGTACAGCGTGCGCTCGAGCAGCGCGCCCAACAACGCCGAGCCGATGAACGCCAGCGGCAGACACAGCAAAAACGGCACGCCCGAACGCTGCATCAGCAGCACCGTGATGTAGCCGCCCACCATGGCGAAGGCGCCATGCGCCAGGTTGATGAAATTCATCAACCCCATGGTGACGGCCAGCCCCACCGCGAGGATGAATAGCAGCATGCCGTAGGCAATACCGTCGAAAAGCAGGGTCAGCATGGAAGTGGATTTCTGTTCGGCGCCACGGCGGCCCCTAGCGGGCTGGAAATGCCAGATATTAGGGCCTTGGCGTTATTTCGTCACTTCGTTTTGCCGGGGTCCTTAACGTCTTTGATGACGTCGAACTCGATGTTGTACAGCTGGCCGTCCTTGCGCTCGACCTTGCGCAGGTAGATATCCTGCACCACGTCGCGGGTCTGCGCATCGATGAACATCTTGCCGCGCGGGCTCTCGAACAATTGGCCCTTCATGGCGGCGAGCAAAGCGTCGCCGCCGCCCTGGCCCTTGCTTGCCCTCAGCGCCTCATAGATGACGCGCATGCCGTCATAACCGCCGACGGCCATGAAGTTCGGACGCAGGCCGTTGTTGGCCTTGGAAAACGCCTCGACGAATTTCTTGTTCAGCGCCGACGGATGCGCCGCCGAATAATGGTGCGACGTCACCACGCCCAGCGCGCCATCGCCCATGTCGCCGAGCTGGTCGTCGTCGGTCACGTCGCCGGTGCCGATCAGCCTGATGCCGGCCTTGTCCATGCCGCGCTCGAGGAATTGCTTCATGACCGCCGCGCCCGCTCCGGATGGCACGAACACGAACAGCGCATCGGGCTTGGCGTCGCGCACTTTTTGCAAAAAGGGCGCGAAGTCGGGGCTGCGCAGCGGCACCCGCAGCGCCTCGGTCACCTGGCCGCCGTTGAAGGTCAGGCGGTCCTTGAAATACTTTTCCGCGTCGAGGCCGGGGCCGTAGTCGGACACCAGCGTGACCACCTTCTTGATGCCGTTCTTCGGCGCCCAGTCGGCCAGCGCGACCGCCGCCTGCGGCAGCGTGAAGCTGGTGCGTACGATATAGGGCGACGCCTGGGTAATGCTCGACGTCGCCGCCGCCATCACCACCATCGGCGTCTTGGACTGGGTCGCGATCGGCGCCGTGGCGAGCGCCGACGGGGTGATGCCGAAGCCGGCCAGCACATTCACCTTGTCGTTCACGACCAGCTCCTGCGCCAGCCGGCGCGTGGTGTCGGGCAGCGAGGTGTCGTCCTTGACGATGAGCTGGATTTTCCTGCCCGCCACGGTGTCGCCGTTTTGCGCCATGTAGAGCCGCGCCGCGGCCTCGATCTGGCGCCCGGTGGTCGCCTGCTGGCCGGTCATCGGCAGGATCAGGCCGATTTTGAAGGTGTTGTCCTGGGCCAAGGCGCTTGCGGCCGATAGCGTCAACGCGGCGAATGCCGATGCGGTTAAAAATGTTCTTTTTTTCATAAAGTCTCCGAAAATCAATAACCAATATTGCTTGTCATGTCGAAAAATCCAGGCGTTATTTTGCGTCTTTGCCGGGATCCTTGACGTCTTTCATGACATCGACCTCGACGTTATAGAGCTGTCCGTCGATGCGCTCGACGCGCCGGATGTACACATTCTGGACAATATCACGCGTCTGGGCATCGATGTAAATCGGTCCGCGCGGGCTCTCGAAGATTTGGCCTTTCATGGCCTTGACCAGTGCTTCGCCGCCACCCGCGCCCTGCGTGCTTTTGAGCGCCTCGTAAATGACGCGCATGCCGTCATAAGCCGACACGCCGAAAAAGTTCGGCCGAATGCCTGCGCTTTGCTTCATGAAAGCGGCGACAAACTTCTGGTTCGCAGGCGACTTGTGCGCCACCGAATACGGATGCGACGTCACCAGGCCCAGCGCCGCGTCGCCCATGTCGTTCAAAATTTCGTCATCGACCACACTGCCCTCGCCGATCAGCCTGATGCCGGCCTTGTCCAGCCCGCGCTCGGCGAACTGCTTGAGCAGCGCACTGCCGCCGCCGGCGGGAATAAAGACGAAAAGCGCGTCGGGTTTCAAGTCCCTCACCTTCTGCAAAAAAGGCGCGTAATCCGGATTGCGCAGCGGCACGCGCAGTTCAGCGAGAATTTTCCCGCCGTTGAGCAAAAACCGGTCGCGAAAGGTACGCTCGGCATCAATGCCCGGGCCGTAGTCGGTGACCAGGCTCACCACCGTTTTTATGCCGTTCTTTGGCGCCCATTCCGCCACACCCAAAGTGACCTGCGGCAGCGTCATGCTGGTGCGGACAATGAACGGCGACGTGCTGGTGATCACGGAAGTCGCCGCCGCCATCACGACCATCGGTGTTCGGGACTGGGTGGCGATCGGCGCGACGGCAAGCGCCAGCGGGGTCAAGCCGAATCCCGCCAGCACATCGACCTTGTCATTAACGACCAGTTCCTGCGCCAGGCGTTTCGTGATGTCGGGCAGGCCGGTGTCGTCTTTCAGAACGATCTGCACATCGCGCCCGGCGACTTTCGCGCCGAATTGCGACATATAAAGGCGCACGCCATTGTCGATTTGCCGGCCGGTCGAGGCGAACGGGCCGGTCATCGGCAACAGCAAACCGATCTTGAAGGGTCTGGCCTGGGCGAAACCCGGGCCTGCGCCGACCCCGAGTGCGGCGGCGGCCATCCCGTGCAGAAACGCTCTTTTGCTCGCGGTCATTGTTTGTCTCCTGAAAATACACATAAGCTGGCGCTAAGTGAAACTGAAAACGCCATGAAAGTCCAGAGCGAGTCATTCGCCACTGAACTTGGAGCGCTGCTCCTTGGTGGCTGACCGCTGGGTTTTGTCTTCGAGGCGGCGCTGCCGCGATCCGTAAGTAGGCTTGGTGGCGCGGCGCGCTTTGGGCGGGTTGGAAACGTTGTCAACGATGTCCTGCAGGCGGGCCAGGGCGTCGGCGCGGTTCATCTCCTGCGTGCGGTGGCGCTGCGCCTTCAGGATCAGCACGCCCTCCTGGGTAATGCGGCTGTCGCGCAAGGCCAGCAGGCGTTCCTTGATGCCGCCCGGCAGCGATGAAACGGCGATGTCGAAGCGCAGATGCACCGCGCTTGAGACCTTGTTGACGTTTTGCCCGCCGGCGCCTTGCGCCCGGATGGCGGTCAGCTCGACTTCGCGCTCATCGACGAGAAATCTTTGCTGGGGAACGTTGGCCGGCGAGTCCATGAATTAAGCGCTGAGAAAGCGGTAGAAATTTCGCAGCATCCCGGCGGTCGCGCCCCAGATGTAACGCTCCTTTGACTCGCCGCCGCCCGCTTCGTCTTGCACATGGGTATAAGGCATCGAAAGCCACTGCCGCAGCACGCCGCCAAACTCGGTTTCATGCCGGCGGTGATGCGCGGGATTCATCAAAAACCCGAGCGGCACCTCGAACACATCGGCCACTTCGCCAGGATTTGGCTGAAGCTGAAAGCCGGGTTTCACCAGCGCGACCACAGGCGTGATGATGAAAGCCGTTCCGGTGACATAGGTCGGCAAGGTTCCCAACACCTCGACATGATCGCGCGGCAAGGCGATTTCTTCCCAGGCTTCCCGCAAGGCGGTATCGGCCGCGTCGGCGTCGCTCTCGTCGGTGCGCCCGCCGGGAAAAGCAATCTGGCCCGAATGGGTCGAAAGACCGGTCGCCCGCTCGGTCAGCAGCAAGGTGAGCTCGCGCCTCATCACCAAAGGCAGCAGAACGGCGGCCAGCGCGGGCTGGCGGTCGTAAAACTTCTTTTCAACGCTATGCTCGGGAGTCCACGCCGGCGGATGTCGAAAGCGCTCGCGCAAGGCGTGCGGCGTCAGGCGGTCGAGCGAAACTCCCGCCAGATGATTGTCGATTCCCAGCACCGGAATCGCGCGTGGATCGAAAAGCTGCAAGGGTTGGGCGGATTTCATGGCTGGCAAGAATAGCAAGCATAAAAAAACCGCTCATTGGAGCGGCTTTCTAAGACGTAAAACCAATGTTACGCAGCCTTGGCGCCGAGCTTTTCCTTGATCCGCGCCGACTTGCCGCTGCGACTGCGCAGGTAATAGAGCTTGGCGCGGCGAACGTCGCCGCGGCGCTTGACTTCGATCTTGGCGATCAGCGGGCTGTACACCTGGAACGTCCGCTCGACGCCCTCGCCGTTTGAAATCTTGCGAACGATGAAGCTCGAATTAAGGCCACGATTGCGCTTGGCGATCACCACGCCCTCGAAGGCCTGCAAACGCTTGCGGGTTCCTTCAACGACGTTCACGCTTACGACGACAGTGTCACCGGGCGCATAGGCCGGAAGGGTCTTGTTGAGGCGGGCGATTTCTTCCTGCTCTAGGGTCTGGATCAGATTCATGATTTTTCCATCTCGCTTTTTCGTTCATTCACGCGCTACGCTAAAGACCGCGAATCCAGGGATGATTTCCACAAAAAATACCCGATGGTCGCAGTGGCCGCCAGAGGAACGAAAAGCTTTTGATTATAGCAACTCATGCATCTTTGTCTGAGCAGTCTGTGCGCTCAGCGAGAAAGCGCTCGTCGCTTGCGCTCAACCGACCTGCGGCCCGCGCCGCCCGCACCAGCTCGGGCCGCTCGCGCCAGGTCAGGTCCAGGCGCTGCTCGCGCCGCCAGCACTCGATGTGCGGGTGGTTTCCAGACAGAAGAATGGATGGGGCCGGCTGGCCGCGCCAGACTTCCGGCCGGGTGTAGTGCGGACAATCCAGCAGCCCATCGAGCGCCGGATTGAAGCTGTCCGACTGGTGGCTGCCCTCGTCGTTCAGCACGCCGGGCTGCAGTCGGGCCACCGCGTCGAGCATCGCCATGGCGGCGATTTCACCGCCCGACAAAATGAAATCCCCGAGGCTGATCTGGTGCTCGACATGGCTGTCGATAAAGCGCTGATCGAGTCCCTCGTAGCGCCCGCAAATCAGCACCGCGCCGCCGCTAACCGACCAGCGCTCGACGCTCGCATGGTTCAGCGCCTGCCCGGTCGGCGAAAACAAAATAGTGGGCGCATCGGCGGCGCCGCAGGCCGCGCGGTCGGCTTTGATTTTTCCCAAGCACAGCGCCAGCGGCTCGGCCAGCATGACCATGCCGGGGCCGCCGCCGAACGGCCGGTCATCGACCCGGCGGTAATTTCCGTCGGCGAAATCGCGGGGATTCCAGAGTTTGACCTCGACAAGTCCCGTTTCAAAGGCGCGCCGGGTTACGCCGCTGATAAGAAACGGCGCAAAAAGCTCGGGGAACAGGGTGATGACATCGAAACGCATGAACAAGCTGTTTTGCGCGTTGAAGACATGTGGCCAATGAATCGCAAGGCGCCCAGCGCCCAAGCGTCAATAGTCGGGTTGCCAGTCGACGGTGATGCATTTGCCGGCGATATCGACGGCATCGACATACGCAGAGACAAAAGGAATCATGCGCTCCGCAGGCGTGCTGGTCCCGTCTTCCCGGCCGCTCGTGTATTCGACGCACAGCACCGAATGCGGGCCGGTGGCCATCAGGTCGCGTACGCGGCCCAGCGCCACGCCTTCGCGGTTGACAACGTCCAGGCCGATCAAATCCACCCAATAGTATTCGTCCTTCGATGCAGCAGGAAAACCGCTGCGCGAGAGGAAAATCCGGGCGCCGCGCAAGGCTTCGGCAGCGGCGCGGTCATCGACTCCAGTGAACTTGGCGACGACCGATGCGGAATGGGTTTTAGCCTCGTCAACCGCCAGGGAAACCGTGCCGGAAAATGCCATGAAACCGGGCCGGAACCGGGCCTCGGGCGGCTGCAAATACCATGATTTCGCTGAAAAAAGCGCTTCCGGCTCACTGCTGTGCGGCAGGACTTTAACCCAGCCCTTCACACCCCAGGCATCGAGGATGCGCCCAATTTCAAGCGCGTCTTCCGGCAGGCTTGACGGCATCAAGCCCATGGGGGGCTGAAGACCGGGCGGCATCAAAACCGTTTGAAGATCAGGCGGCGGCAGCAGCAGCGACAGGCGCGGCATCCTTGCCAGCGCCCTGCTTGATCAGGCGCAAAACCGTTGACGACGCCTGCGCGCCCACGCCGGTCCAGTAGGTCAGGCGGTCCTGCACGATGCGTAGGCCTTCTTCGCCGCCCTTGGCGATCGGATTGTAAAAACCGATGCGCTCGATGAAGCGACCATCGCGGCGAACGCGTTTGTCGGCCACGACGATATTGAAAAATGGACGGTGCTTGGAACCGCCGCGTGAAAGCCGGATGACGACCATGATTTATCCTTGGGTGGCGGGGCGAAACACCCCGAAAATTTCCCGCAGCGCTTGGAGACACGACATGGCCACCCGGCCAGCGAAATGCTGCAAAGTCTGCGATTATAGCCTGCGGCCTCACCCGCTATCCAGTCCGCAATTCCCGCGCCACATGCACCTAATACGCCCCAGCCGCAATGAAGATGTTGCCGCCATCACCGTGATTTACGCCCATCATGTGCTGCATGGCACCGGTACTTTCGAGACCACGCCGCCGAACGCCGCCGAGATGGCCGCGCGCGTCGGGCCGATGTACTGTCAAAGGGACTGCCCTACCTGGTGGCGCTGCGGGATGGGGAAATCGCCGGTTTCGCCTACGAATTTTGGTTCAAACCGCGCCCGGCCTACCGCTATTCGGTCGAGGACTCGATCTACCTGGCGCCCGATGCGCAGCGCAAGGGCCTGGGCCGCGCCTTGCTGGCCGAATTGCTCGCGCGCTGCGAGGCGGCGCTCGACTCATAATCGTCCGCATGAACGCACCCGCCCGGAAAAACAAGACGATCGCCGCTTGGCTTGCCTTTATTGGCGGGCAGTTCGGGCTGCACCGTTTTTATCTGTATGGCTGGCGCGACCGGTGGGCCTGGGCGTATCCGGCGGTCGCCGCACTGGGATGGTACGGCGTCGAGCGCGTCAGGGTTCATGGCCAGGACGACCAGCTGGCCTGGCTCTTGGTTCCACTGCTCGGTTTCACGCTGGCGGCCACCGCCCTGACGGCGATCTACTACGGCCTGATGGCGCCGGGCAAGTGGAATGCCTTGCACAATCCCGCAGCGCTCGATGCGGCGGCCGGTGAGACGAACTGGCTGACGATCGGCGCGGTGGTGTTCGCCTTGCTGTTCGGCGCCATCGCCCTGATGTCGAGCATTGTTTTCAGCTTCCAGCGCTACTTTGAATACCAAGTCGAGGAAGCCAGGAAAATCAGCTGATTTCATGGCTTTATCCACCCAACCCAACCGACGCCGGTTGCTGCTCACCGGTCTGGCCGGCTTTTCGGGCATCGCGGGCCGGGTCGAACGGGCGCAGGCCCTGCCGGTCCGGCAACTGCTGTTCCCGCGAGACCGGGGCGCGCATCCGGAATTTCGCACCGAGTGGTGGTACATCACCGGCCATGCCGAATCGGTCCAGCCCGATAGCCGTGAGTTCGGCTTTCAACTCACGTTTTTTCGCTCGCGCGTTGAGGGTACGCAAGCCATGGAGTCGAAATTCGCCGCTCGGCAGCTAATCTTTGCCCACGCGGCCATCACCGACGTGCGGGGGAAAAGGCTCTGGCACGACCAACGCATCGCGCGCGCCGGCTTCGGCGTCGCCGCCGGCCGCGAGCAAGACATGAACCTCAAGCTGCGCGACTGGTCGCTCAAAGCCGACGGCGCGAGCTATGCCGCCGAGCTGCCGACGGCGGATTTCGCGATCAGGCTGCAATTCAAGGAAACCCAAGGCGTGCTGCTCCAGGGCCGGCAGGGGCTGTCGCGCAAAGGGCCTGACGAAAAGCAGGCGAGCTACTACTACAGCCAGCCGCAACTGGCGGCGCGCGGAAGCCTGCAAATCCAGGGAGCAAACTTCGACGTCGCCGGCAAAGCCTGGCTGGACCACGAGTGGAGCGACGAGCTGCTCCACCCCAGCGCCGTCGGCTGGGACTGGATCGGCATGAACCTGGACGATGGCGGTGCGCTGACGGCGTTCAGATTGCGCGACAAGGATGGCAACGCGGTCTGGGACGGCGGCTCGTTTCGCTCGGCCAGCGGCGAGCTGCGAATCTTCAAGCGCGGCGAGGTCGGCTTTACTGCCACCCGGAGCTGGACCAGCCCGCTTAGCCGGACCCGCTACCCGGTGCAGTGGCGTGTGACGACCCCGATGGCGTCCTATAGCGTAGCAGCCGTCATCGACGACCAGGAGCTCGACAGCCGCAACTCGACCGGCTCGATCTACTGGGAAGGGCTGAGCCGGTTGACGGACAGCCAGGGCCGGCGCGTCGGCATGGGCTACCTGGAAATGACGGGCTACGCCGAGGCGCTGCGGCTATGACGAAACCCGCCAGCGCGGACACCCGCAACACGGGACAATCAGCCGCATGAAAGACCTCAAAGACATTGCCCTTTCCATGCTCGACCTGGTCGCCGTGCGCGAGGGCGGAACCGTAGCCGACGCGCTGGCGATTTCACTGCGAACCGCGCAGCATGTCGAAGCGCTGGGATTTACCCGCTACTGGCTGGCCGAGCACCACAACATGCAGGGCATCGCCAGTTCGGCGACTGCCGTGCTGGTCGGCTATATCGCCGGCGGCACGCGGACGATGCGGGTCGGCTCCGGCGGCGTCATGCTGCCGAACCATGCGCCGCTGGTCGTGGCCGAGGCGTTCGGCACGCTGGCCGAGCTCTATCCGGGCCGCATCGACCTGGGCTTGGGCCGGGCGCCCGGCACCGACCAGGCTACCATGCGCGCGCTGCGACGCGAGCGCGTCGAGTCGGCCGATGATTTTCCGCAGGATGTGGCCGAGCTGCAGCGCTTCCTGGCGCCGGCGCAGCCGGGCCAGCGGCTGATCGCCATGCCGGGCGCGGGCACCAACGTGCCGATCTGGCTGCTCGGCTCAAGCCTATTTTCAGCGCAGCTGGCGGCCGAGCGCGGCCTGCCCTATGCCTTCGCCTCGCATTTCGCGCCGCGCCTGCTGCTGCAAGCTATTCGTTTGTACCGGCAACGCTTCCGGCCGTCGGCAACGCTGGCCAAACCGTATGTGACGGTCGGCGTTCCGCTGATTGCCGCGCCGACCGACGAGGAAGCCGAATTCCTGGCCAGCAGCACTTACCAGCGGGTGCTCGGCATTTTGCGCGGTGAACGGCGCGGGCTGCAGCCGCCGATCGAAAATTTCGCGGCCCGCCTGCAGCCGCAAGAACACGCTGCGATCGACGACTTTCTGGCCGCCGGCGTGATCGGCGGCCCCGAGACGATTCGCCAGGCATTGAGCGCGCTGGCGCAAGCCACCTACGCCGACGAGTTCATGCTGGTCTGCGACATTTACGACCCGGTCTTGCGGCTGCGTTCGCTCGATATCGCTGCTGCCGCGCGAATGGCTTGATTTTCCCGCTCAGCGGCGATCTGTTAAATACATCGCTAGACGAGGCCACCGGCCTGTTTGCCGCGCGCGGGCGCTTTATCGACACAGCTTTGCTGCACGCGCCTGAGCGCATGAAAGACCACGCGCCGTTCTTCCGGCGTCATCACCCGTATGGCCTCGGCCTGGCTTCGGCGCGCCAGCGGAATGACCTTGTCGTGCAACGCCATTCCCTCCGCAGTGATAAGACAGATCAGCCGTTTGCGCGGCGTGTTGCCTTCGGCCTGGATTTCGACGAAGCCACGCTTTTCCAGCAGCCTCACGGTCCGGCTGACCAGGGCTTTGTCCGAGGTCGAGCGCAAGACGAGTTCAGCGAATGGCAGACGTTTTGAATGCGCCAGCAGCGACAGCAAACGCCATTCGGGCACCGTTAGCCCGAACTGCTCGGCATACGGCAGGGTGATGGCCCGTTTTAGCGCGTTGACGACCTGGCTCATGAAGGTTGTCAGGAAGTTGTCGACCGTCAGGCCGTCGCCGGAGGGCGGCAAGGCCGACCAGGGATCGGCCGCCGGCTGCGTCGTGAGAGCGGTTTTCAGGGAAGTCGGCTTGCTTGTCATTGTTGGCCTGCATGGGTTGCGCCTGCCCATCGCGGCGGCGCCACGCATTGTTTCACAAGCGCTCGAACGCGACTATTAGCCAGCCAGCAATTAAATGAATCTTAATAAATTTAAATGTCAATCAGTATTTGCAGTAAGTTGACTAGTCAAATCAAGAATTTTAAGATGCGCTGATCGTTCGATAGCGTGAAAACCATCGAAACGGCAGACGGACCAGCCAATTTCGGCCTGCGATCTTTTTCCGAACCGTCGGGAAAAAGTGAGGCGTACCGAGGAGTTCCACGATGAAAAACGTTTTCAACAAGTTTTGGGTACCGGCCATCGCGGTTGCCGCCCTGTCCGCTCTTGCCTGCGGACCAGCGTCCGCCCAGTCCTACCCGACGCGTCAGATCACGGTCGTGGTGGCGTATCCTCCCGGCGGCGATACCGATGCCATCGCCCGGCTTTTCGCCGACAAGCTTTCGCAGCGGCTGAAGCAGCCGGTTGTGATCGACAACAAGCCCGGCGCCGGCGGCACGCTGGGCAACTCCTTTGTCGGCCGCGCACTGCCCGACGGCTACACGCTGCTGTTCACGCCCAATCCCTTCACCACCGCGCCAATGGTGCTCAAGCTCGCGCCGAGCGCGAGCTATGACGTGCTCAACGGGTTCGAGCCCATCATCAAAACCGCCGTCCAGCCGCTGGTGCTGGTCGCCAATGCGAACGCCGGCTTCAAGACCATTCCCGAGATGATCGCCGCTGCCAAAGCAGGCAAGCCGGTGAGTTACGCCAGCCCCGGCGCCGGCTCGCCGATGCATGTGGCGGCCGAATGGCTCAACCGCTCGGCCGGCGTCAAGCTGACGCATATTCCCTACCGCGGCGTCGGGCCATCGGTCGTTGACGTCGTCGCCGGTCACGTGCCGACCGCCTGGG
>CAXSGT010000093.1:0-11950 GCA_964236835.1 uncultured Polaromonas sp. | reverse complement strand
TAAAAATCATTTCCGGCTTGAACGCTTCGAGCCGGGGAAGCCACTTCGTCTCGATTAGTTCGCGCACCGCCGGGCCCTTCGTGTTGGCCGGCACCGGAATATTGACCATGTTCGGTGCCTGATGGTCAACGCCGCTGTAGGGATAAAAAGGATATTGAAAGAAGCTCACCATCAAGATCCGCTCGTCGCCGCGAACGATGTCCTCGGTGCCGTTGCCATGGTGCACGTCGAAATCGACGATCGCCACGCGCTTCAGGCCATGGCGCGCCAGCGCGTACTTCGCGGCGATGGCGACATTGTTGAACAGGCAAAAACCCATCGCCTTGCCGCTCTCTGCATGATGGCCCGGCGGGCGAACCGCGCAGAAGGCGTTTTCCATCTCGCCGGCGATGACGCTGTCGGTCGCCGCGATCGCCGCGCCGGCGCCATGCAGCGCGGCGCTCCAGGTGTGCGCGTTCATCGCGGTGTCGGGGTCGATATGCACATACCTGGGCCCGCCGGCGCGGATGGAATCTTCCAGCTCGTCGCCCAGGCCGCGGATGGCCGCGACCAGCATCCGGTCGTGCGCCAGCTCGATGTCGGCCAGCGCCGCCTCGGGCGCCTCGCGCCGCTCCAGCGCGGCGCCGACGCCGCTCATCAAAAGCCGTTCCTCGATCGCGTCGAGCCGCTCGGGGCACTCGGGATGACCGGCGCCCATTTCATGCTTGCGGCAGTCGGCATGGGTGAAATAGCCAGTTGTCTTCATGATGCGAAACTTTTGCAAATAATTACGTTATGGTTGGAGCCATGGACGTCAAAGAGAAACTTCAAAGCCTGCTGAATCAGCTTAACACGGTCATTGTCGGCAAGCCGCATCAGGTCAGCGACTGCGTGGGCTGCCTGCTGGCCGGAGGCCACCTGCTGATCGAGGATGTGCCCGGCGTCGGCAAGACCACGCTGGCGCATGCGCTGTCGCGCGCCTTCGGCCTGCAGTTTTCACGCGTGCAATTCACCGCCGACCTGATGCCCAGCGACTTGTCGGGCGTGTCGATCTATGAGCGCCAAAAGGAAAGCTTCGTGTTCCATCCAGGCCCGATGTTCGCCCAGGTGCTGCTGGCCGACGAGATCAACCGCGCCAGCCCGAAAACCCAAAGCGCGCTGCTCGAGGCCATGGAGGAGAAGCAGGTCACCATCGAGGGCCAGACGCGCCCGCTGCCGCTGCCGTTTTTCGTCATCGCGACGCAAAACCCGAACGACCAGCTCGGCACCTACGCCCTGCCCGAGTCGCAGCTGGACCGGTTTCACATGCGGATTTCGCTCGGCTATCCGGACCGCGCCGCCGAGCGCGAGCTGCTCCGGGGCGCCGACCGGCGCGACATGGCCGATTCGCTGCCGGCGCTGCTGGCGCCGCACGAGCTGGTGGAGCTGCAGCGGCGCGTGCAGCAGGTGCATGCCGCCGAGCCGCTTCTAAACTACCTGCAGGACCTGATGGCCGCGACCCGCTCGGGCCGCTGGTTCGCGCAGGGCCTGAGCCCGCGCGCCGGCATCGCGATCATGCGCGCGGCCCGGGCGCAGGCTTTTTTGAGCCATCGGGACTATGTCGCGCCCGACGACATCGCGGCCATATTGCCGCAGACCGCGGCGCACCGGCTCGTTCCGGTGAGCAGCGCCGGCCGGGGCGCGGTGGCGCAGGTGCGCGCCCTGCTCGACGCCGTGCCGCTGCCCTGAGCCGGACGCGAGATTTTTAAATGCCCGCGACTGGCCTGCTTCCCAGCCCGATGTCGTTCCTCCAAGCGCGCCTGCAGAATTGGTTTGAGGCTCGCCTCGCCCTGACCGACAGCGTCGTGCTGACGCAGCGAACCGTCTATATCCTGCCCACGCGCCCCGGCCTGATGCTGGGCCTGACGCTGGCGGTGCTGCTGGTCGCCTCGATCAACTACCAGCTCAATTTGGGCTACCTGCTGACATTTTTGCTTGCGGGCACCGCGCTGGCGGGCATGCACGTCTGCCACGGCACGCTGCGCGGCCTTGCAATGAATTTGATAGCGCCTGCCGCCCAGCACGCGGGCGCCAGCATAAGTTTCGATGTCAAACTCACGAATGCGCGGAATGCCCCGCGCCACGGCATCGGCGTGCGCGTTCTCGACTCCGGCGCGCCCGATGGGGCGAAAGGCGCGAAGCGGCAATCACGCCAATGGGCCTGGACCGATGTGCCGGCGCAAGGCAGCAGCGCCGTGCAGGTGGCCTTCACCGCGCCGCTGCGCGGACTGCACCGGCTGCCGACGCTGACGGCGGAAACCCGCTTTCCGCTGGGCGCCTTTCGCGTCTGGACGGTCTGGCGGCCGGCCGCGCACGTCATCGTCTATCCGGCGCCCGAGGCCATGCCGCCGCCGCTGCCGCTAGGCGAGCCGCGCGCGCAAGGGACGGCAGCGGCGGCGCGGGTG
Organism: uncultured Polaromonas sp.; assembly: GCA_964236835.1. Lineage (GTDB taxonomy): Bacteria > Pseudomonadota > Gammaproteobacteria > Burkholderiales > Burkholderiaceae_C > Polaromonas. Next base: position 9,527 of record CAXSGT010000093.1, on the reverse strand, counting down.
CCGGGCGGCGGCGAGTTCGACGGCGTTCGCAGCTACCGGCGCGGCGATGCGCTCAAGCACGTGCTCTGGAAAAAAGCCGCCAAGGTCGATGGCCAAGGCCTGGTCGTTCGCGACGCCAGCCAGGACCAGCGCCATGAACTCTGGCTCGACTTCAGGCTCGCGGGCGCCGCGGACACCGAGCAAAAGCTGTCCCGGCTGTGCGCCTGGGTGCTGCAGGCCGACCGGCTCGGGCTCGACTATGGGCTGCGCCTGCCCGCGCTGGAGATCGGTCCAGCCGGCGGCCAGGCGCATAGACGCCAGTGCCTGGAAGCGCTCGCCCGATGCTAAAAGGCTTGCTGGCGACGCTCAGAACGCTGCCGCGCGATGGCCGGGACACGCTTTTTCTGCTTGCCGTGATCGCCTGGGTGCTGCTGCCGCAGGCGCTGCGGCTGCCGCTCTGGTGCAGCGCCGGCGCGGCGGCCGTGCTGCTGTGGCGTGGCGGGCTGGCGCTGCGGGCCGGCCCTCTGCCCGCGCGAATCTGGCTGGCGCTGCTGCTCGCCGTCACCGTGGCGGCGACCTATGCGACCCACGGCAGCCTGCTCGGCCGCGATGCCGGCGTCACCCTGCTGGTGGTGCTGCTCGCGCTCAAGACGCTCGAGCTGCGCGCCCGGCGCGACGCCTTCGTGATTTTCTTCCTCGGTTTTTTCTGCATGCTGAGCAATTTCTTTTATTCGCAGTCGCTCCTGACGGCCTTGAGCATGGTGCTGGGCCTGTGGGGCCTGCTGACGGCGCTGGTCAACGCCCACATGCCTGTGGGCAAGCCGCCGCTGGCGCAAGCGGCGAGAATCGCCGGCCGGATGGCCTTGCTGGGCACGCCGGTGATGCTGGTGCTGTTCCTGCTGTTTCCCCGCCTGGCGCCGCTGTGGGGCGTTCCGAGCGACGCCATGACCGGGCGCAGCGGCCTGAGCGCCAGCATGGAAATCGGCGCGATGGCGAAGCTGGCGCTCGACGACAGCGTGGCGCTGCGCATCCGCTTCGACGGCCAGCCGCCGCCGCAGCGCGAGCTGTACTTTCGCGGACCGGTGCTCTCCGGCTTCGATGGCCGGCAATGGCTGCCGCTGCGGGCGAGCCTGCCGCCGCGCTACGCGCTGGCGGCCAATCTGCGGGTGAGCGGCGAGCCCGTCGGCTACGAGATCACGCTGGAGCCGACCCAGCGGCCCTGGTTGTTCGTGCTGGAAGCGACCGCGCAAGGCCCGCAGCTGCCTGGCTACCGCCCAGTGATGCAGGCCAATTTGCAATGGCTGGCCAGCCGGCCCGTCGCCGATATCGTCCGCTACCGGGCGGTGAGCTACCCGACGTTCAGCCACGGCCCGGCCCAGCAGGTGCTCGGACTGCAGGAATTCGTCGATTTGCCGCCCGGCTTCAATCCGCGAACGCTGGCGCTGGCGAGCGACATCCGGCGCGACCCGCGCTACGCCCGCGCCGACGCCGCCGCCCTGGTGCAAGTCGCGCTGCAGCGCCTGCGCACCGGCGGCTACAGCTACACGCTCGAGCCCGGCGTCTATGGCCGGCACACCGCCGACGAGTTCTGGTTCGACCGCAAGGAAGGGTTTTGCGAGCACATCGCCTCGGCGTTCGTGGTGCTGATGCGGGCGCTGGACATTCCGGCGCGCATCGTCACCGGCTACCAGGGCGGCGAGCTCAATCCGGTGGACGGCTACTGGACCGTCAGGCAGGGCGACGCGCATGCCTGGGCCGAGGTCTGGCAGGCCGGCGGCGGCTGGGTCCGGGTGGACCCGACGTCGGCCGTGGCGCCGGGGCGCACCGGCGGCGCGCAGCGGCTGCTGGCGCCGCGCGGCGCGGTGGCGCAGGCTTTCGGCGAGTTCAGCCCGACGCTGGCGGCGCAGCTGCGCGCCACCTGGGAAGCGGTCAACAACGCCTGGTCGCAGCAGATTTTGAATTACACCCAGGGGCGGCAGCTGGACATGCTGAGGAACCTGGGGTTCGACTCGCCGAGCCGGCTGCAGCTGAGCTACCTCTTGATCGGCGTCATCGTGCTGGCAAGCCTGGCCGGCGGCGGCTGGGCGCTGTGGGACAGAACCCAGCACGACCCGTGGCTGCGCCTCTTGGGCCGGGCGCGAAAGCGCCTGGCCCGGGACGGCATCGAAAGCACGCCGGCGACCTCGCCGCGCCAGCTGGCGCGGCGGGTGCTCGAGCAGCGCGGCGTTCCGGGCCAGCCGCTGCATGACTGGCTGATGCAGCTCGAATCGCTACGCTATGCGGCAACGCCGGCCGGCACGCCGGGCCAGCTCGGTCAGCTGAAAAAACGCTTCAGGCGGCTGGGCCGGCGGGACCGGCCCAACTAAAATCCGCAGCGGCTTCACCACTTCTTTTCCATGACACTTCGAAAATCTGCTTTCCATCTCGGAATTGCTATTATTTTAATAGCGTCTTTCGCAGGCGCAGCAAGCGCAAACAGCAAAAAAACCTTGAAAAAGAAGGTTGCTGCCAGCACCGCGGGCAGCGCCGCAGGGCAGGCGCAGGGGCCGAGCTACGGCGCGCGCGCCGACGCGATGCGCTTTGCCGACGACCTGGCAAGCCGCCGCGGCCTGGACGCCGGCTGGGTGCGCCAGGCGATCGGCCAGGCGCGCTTCAACGCCACCGTGGCGCGGCTGATGCAGCCGCCGGCGCGCCCCTTCGTGAAAAACTGGCGGGTGTACCGCGGCCGCTTCATCGACCCGGTCCGCATCCAGGCCGGCGTGAACTTCTGGCGCCAGAACCTGCCGGCGCTCGAACGCGCCGAAAAAGAGTACGGCGTTCCGCCGGAGATCATCGTCGGCATCATCGGCGTCGAAACCATCTACGGCCGCGACACCGGCGGCTTTGCGGTGATGGACGCGCTGGCGACGCTGGCGTTCGACTTTCCGCCCAGCCACCCGCGCGCCGGCGAGCGCAGCGCGTATTTCAAGGGCGAGATCGAGCAGTTTCTGGCGCTGCAAAGCCGCCGCGGCGCCGACCCGTTCGAGGCCAGGGGCAGCTACGCCGGCGCCATGGGAATGCCGCAGTTCATGCCGTCGAGCTGGGTGAAACACGCGGTCGATTTCGACGGCGACGGCAGGGTGGACCTGTGGGGCAGCCCGGCCGACGCGATCGGCTCGGTCGCCAGCTATTTCAAGTCCTACGGCTGGCAGCCCGGCATGCCGACGCACTACCCGGTGGGCTTCGACGCCGGCCGGCTCGACATGGACGCGCTGATGGCGCCCGATATTCTGCCGACTTTCGGCGTCGCCAGTTTTATCGCCAAAGGCGCGGTGCTCGAAGGCCCGGCGCTGGCGCACAATGGCCCATTGGCGCTGATCGAGCTGCTCAACGGCCCGGACGCGCCGAGCTACGTGGCGGGAACCGAGAACTTTTATGTCATCACGCGCTACAACTGGAGCAGCTACTACGCGATGGCGGTGATCGAGCTGGGGCGGGAGGTCGCGGCGCGGCTGGGGCAATGAACGGTCGGCGACGGCCGTCGACTCAAAAACAAACCTCCGACAGAACCACGGTGTCGAGCAGGATCATGAAAAATCAATGTCACGCGGCTGCATCTCCAAACGCGGCATATCGGCCACGCCGCCAACAGAAGACGTTTTAGGAATCGCCAGCAAATGCTGGATAAAGCCGACAGACTCGTCCAACCTGCCGGCGGCGCTGCGCTGCAATTAATTGACTAGACTAATTTAAACCAACTTAATGAACGCGTTGACTTTGCGCTCCGATCAGGCCATTCCACAGCAGGGTGGATAGCCGGCAAGTTCGATGGCGTGTGTCAAAAAAGGCGAAGAAATTGAACGAACTCATCAAGACCTACACGATTTACCTGTCCAACGGTGTCGAGGCGCTGGCCGCGCTGGTGATCGCGCTGGCCGCGCTGCAGGCGACCTACCAGGCCTTGCGCCTGTTCTTCGTCCGACCGCCGCAGCCGGAGGACGCGAAGATCGAAGTCCGGCTGCGCCTGGGACGCTGGCTGTCGCTGGCGCTGGAATTCGAGCTGGCGGCCGACATCCTGCGCACCGCGATCGCGCCCTCCTGGGACGAGATCGGCAAGCTGGCGGCGATCGTCATTCTGCGCACGCTGCTCAATTACTTCCTGGAGCGCGAAATCCAGACCTCGGGCGAAAAACCGGCCGCCGAGCCGGGGCGCTGACTCGATGATGGCGCATCCCTGGGGAGAATTGGCAACGTGGATCGAGCTGGCGGGCGCGCTGCTGGTCGCGGCGCACGCCGTGGGCGCCATGTATGCGTTGTGCCGCCGGCATTCGATCGGCGCGGCGCGCGCGATCATGGCCAGCGGCGCCATCGCGGGCCTGGACTTCAAGACCGCGGCAACGCTGTTGAAGACGCTCGAGCTGGCGACCTGGCGGCAGCTCGGCATGTTCGCCGCGATTTTCGCGCTGCGTGTGGTTCTCAAAAAAGTGTTTCAAAGCGAACTGAGCCGCAATGTCGGCGTTCGATCAAAGCCCTCGCGGCGCTGAATGCCCGCGCAAGCGCCATTGCGCCAAGGTGCAGCGCCGCCAGCCCTCAGCCGCTTACACCGCCTCGATCGTGATGTTCACCGTCATCGACTCGGCGCCGCCGCCGCGACGCACCCCGCGCACCGGCGGGCAGGCGCTGTAATCGGTTCCCATCGCCAGGCGGACATGGCGCTGGTCGATCAGGCAGGCGTGCGTCACGTCGATGCTGGCCCAGCGCCGGGCGGCCACGGCGGGTACTGGGCAAAAAGACGCTTGAAAACGAGATTTTGAAGGAGGCTGTGGAATACGCTGCGGCAAAAAAGTGGATTGCGCGCTCGCCCTTGTTGCCCAAGGACGAGCCGTAAAGGCGGTCTGCCATTCATTGGCACTGGCGCGCTCGCATATCTGCAATTTGCGCAGTCGCCCTGAGGCGTGGATTGACGGGCGTACCGGGCGCACGCCTGTGCATGATGAGGAACTGCTCGCACAAGTGCGCGAACACGTTGCACAGCTTCCCAGCTACGGCTACCGGCGCGCCTGCGCGTTGGTCAACAGGCAACGCAGCGCCAGTGGCTTGTCCCGGGTGAACCACAAACGCATCTATCGCGTGATGGCTGGCAACGGCTTGCTGCTGCCCAAGTCGCCGCGGCGCAGGCAATCGAGCCGGCCCCACACGGGCAAGGTTGCCGTCAACGCCAGCGACCAGCGCTGGTGCTCGGACGGCTTTGAAATCCAGTGCGACTCGGGCCAGACCGTCACGGCAACGTTCACGAAAGACTGCTGCGACCGCGAAATCATGGCCTGGCGGGCCTGGGGAAGGCAAAGGTCTGCCAGGCGAGCCGGTGCGCGAGATGCTCATCGAGGCCGTCGAAAAATGCTTCGGGACCCTCGAGTCAATGCCTGGCGGTCACACACTGGAGTTCTTGAGTGATAACGGTGGTGCTTACGTTGCCGCTCAGACGCGCCAGATGGCCCGCCAGTTGAGACTCAAGCCCGACACGATACCGGTGTGCAGCCCGCAAAGCAACGGCATGGCCGAAAGCTTCGTCAATGCGTTTCGCCGCGATTACCTCAGCCGCATGGATCTGAGCGATGCTGCCAGCGTAATACGCCAGCTGCCTGCGGCGTTCGAGCACTTCAATGAGGTGCATCCCCACTCGTTACTGAAAATGAAATCGCCTCGGGAATTCAGGCACTGCCTGACAAAGCAGTGTCAAAATCAACCGGCGCCATCAGCGTCAAACTGCGCATAGGACGTGTCCGGTTTTACGGGGGCAAGACCAAGTGAGTACAACCGTTCCTTTTCCAGAAACGGAGTCGATAGAGCGATAGCCCCATGAACGTCATAGAGCCGCTTGAGCATCGCAAGCAACTCCGCTCGGGACACGGATGCTGGGTTCTTCAATTCGTTCTCTGGCAATTCGTCAAGTCAATTCGGTTGGGCTACTAGCCCAATAACCACAGACGCAAGCAGCTATCAAAGTAATAGCGTTGTCTACGAAGCGCCCGCGTCGTTAGGTATGCAGCGCCTCAATGGCCTTGGGATTGGACGCCACGATTTTGAGCAAAGCGCGAGCTGGCCCGGTCGGGCGTGTGCGGTGTTGTTCCCAGTTTTGCAGGGTGCGCAGGTTCACGCCAATTAATTTAGCAAACTGGCTCTGGCTGACGTGAGCGGCCTCGCGGATGACTCGCACATCAGGCACAGGCAGTTCAGCCGCAACAGCGCCGCGCACGGTTTTGCCGGCGATGTGGCGTTTCATTTCTCTCACGCCTTTGACCAGTTGCTCGAAGTGTTGTTTATCCATGAGCGATGTCCTTCATAAGTTGCGCCAGCAGCCTGATTTGATCAGGTGCCAAGTTTTCCTGATCGCTTTTGGCGTAGCCGTAAATCAGGTAAATACGCTCAGCCGAAACGTAGTAGTAATAAATGACCCTGGCCCCGCCACGTTTGCCGCGCCCCGAGGCCGCCCATCGCAGTTTGCGCAAACCCGAACTGCCGCGAATCACGTCTCCAGCATCGGGATTTTCAAGCAGGTGATTTTGTAGAGCCCGCAACTCGTCGTCGGTCCAATGCGCTGCTCTGAAGGCGATAAACGGAGTGAGTTCGACAAACAGCACGGCCTGATTATACGCTTCCAGCGCATAGTCGGAGGCGCTATGGTCAGGGCGGCCTTTACCCAGGATGCGCACCTGCCCCGCCATGGCTTTACTGTCTTTGTCCGAGCCTCATGCTTCAAGCTTGTTTACACCGCCTCGATCGTGATGTTCACCGTCATCGACTCGGCGCCGCCGCCGCGACGCACCCCGCGCACCGGCGGGCAGGCGCTGTAATCGGTTCCCATCGCCAGGCGGACATGGCGCTGGTCGATCAGGCAGGCGTGCGTCACGTCGATGCTGGCCCAGCGCCGGGCGGCCACGTCGAGGCAGACATCGGCCCAGGCATGGCTGGCCAGGTCGGGCTCGTTGGCGGCGTAGAAATACCCGCTGACATAGCGCGCCGGCAGCCCCAGGCTGCGGCACACGGCCACCAGCACATGCGCCTGGTCCTGGCACACGCCGGCGCCGGCCTCGAACGCCTGCAGCGCCGTCGTCGCGACGCTCGTGCTATCTTTTTTATAGCTAACCGCGCTGGATACGCCTGCGCCCAGGGCCAAAATCTCCTGCAAATCAGGGTTGCCCGCGCCGGCTTGCCAGGACACGAAGCGCCGGCCGAACTCGGCCAGCAGCGGATGCGGGCCGGCCAGCGGCGTCGCGCGCAGGTAGAGCTGCGGCGGCGGCAGGCTGTGCTCGTCGGTGAACTCGGCGACGCCCAGCGTTTCAACGGTGCCGGCGCCGTTGACCAGGCTCCAGCGCACGTCGCTCGCCGGCTTGGCGACAAAAGTGTAGGAGTGCACGCTGTTGCCGAAAGTGTCGCTTTGCGCATAAAGCTTTTCCGGCGCGCCCAGGCTCCAGAAATCGACCGTTTGCGCCGGGCCGCTCAGCGGCGTCAGGCACAGCGTTTGCAGCGCGTAGCGCAGCGGCTCGCTGTAGCGGTAGTCGGTCGTGTGCCGGATCTGTAGCTTCATCGCTGGCGCGGTGTCGATCTGGCGGCGCGGCGCGGCAACGCGTCAGCGCGTCGAGGGAACCAGGAACTCGCGGCTGATGTGCGCTCCGAGCTCGTTGACGCGGTCGAGGAACTGCATCAAAAAGGCGTGCAGGCCGGCTTCGAGGATCTCGTCGATGCGCGCGTACTGCAGCTCGGCGCGCAGCTTGCCGGCGCGGCGCTGGGTTTCGCTCAACGGATCGCTGGTGACCATCGACAGATTCATGATCAGCTCGTTCAGGCACGCCAGCAGCGAGCGCGGCATGTCGGCGCGCAGGATCAAGAGCTCGGCCACGCGCTCGGGCCTGATGACGTCGCGATAAACCTTGCGGTACACCTCGAACGCCGAGACGCTGCGCAAAATCGCGCTCCAATGATAAAAATCGTGCCGTTGCGCTTCGCCGTCTTCTTCCGGAGCGCTCGGAAAATCGCTCTGGATGGCGTGGAACTTCACATCGACCAGCCGGGCGGTGTTGTCGGCGCGCTCCAAAAACGTTCCCAGCCGCAAAAAATGGAACGCCTCGTCCTGCAGCATGGTGCCGGCGGTCACGCCGCGCAGCAGGTGCGAGCGGAATTTCACCCACTCGAAGAACTGGCTCGGGTCGCGCTCGAAGTCGCCGTTGTTCAGCAGGCGGATGACTTCGAGCCAGGTCTGGTTCGCCGTCTCCCACACCTCGGTGGTCAGCGTGCCGCGAACGGCGCGGGCGTTCTCGCGGGCGTTTTTCAGGCAGGAAATCGTGCTCGACGGGTTTTTCTCGTTCCGCACCATGAAGTCCATCACATTGCGCGGCGTGATGTCGTCGCCGTGGCGCGCCGTGTAGGCGGGCATGAGCTCGCTGATGCTCAGCAGGCCGCGCCAGCCGGCCTGCGCGTCGTCGCTGGACTGCGGCAGCAGCGAGGTCTGGTAGTTCACGTCGAGCAGGCGGGCGGTGTTCTCGGCGCGCTCGGTGTAGCGCGACATCCAGAACAAATGGTCGGCGGTGCGGGACAGCATGCTTCAGGCTCCCATGGTCTGCAACTGCGACTGCATCGGCGGCGCCGGCGGCGGCGGCGCGTCGCCCTCCAGAATCCAGGTGTCCTTCGTTCCGCCGCCCTGCGACGAATTGACGACCAGCGAGCCGTCCTTGAGCGCCACCCGCGTCAGCCCGCCCGGCACCATCTGCACGTCCTTGCCGCTCAGCACGAACGGGCGCAAATCGATATGGCGCGGCGCGACGCCGCTTTCGACATAGGTCGGGCAGGTCGAGAGGCTGAGCGTCGGCTGGGCAATATAGCCCGATGGATTGGCGACGATGGCGCGGCGGAAGTCCTCGATCTCGGCCGTCGTCGAAGCCGGGCCGACCAGCATGCCGTAGCCGCCGGCGCCATGGACTTCCTTGACGACCAGGTCTTTCAGGTTGGCCAGGGTGTAGGCCAGGTCGTCGGCATTGCGGCACATGTAGGTCGGCACGTTTTTCAAAATCGCCGGCTCGCCGAGGTAGAACTCGATCATCTTCGGCACATAGGGATAGATCGACTTGTCGTCGGCGACGCCGGTGCCGATGGCGTTGCAGACGGCGACGTTGCCGCTGCGATAGACATTGAGCAGGCCGGCGCAGCCCAGCGTCGAGTTCGGCTTGAAGGCCATCGGGTCGAGAAAATCGTCATCGACGCGGCGGTAGATCACATCGACGCGCTTCGGGCCGCGCGTGGTGCGCATGTGGATGAAGTTGTCCTTGACGAACAGGTCTTTGCCCTCGACCAGCTCGACGCCCATCTGCTGCGCCAGAAATGCGTGCTCGAAATAGGCCGAGTTGTACATGCCCGGCGTCAGCACGACGACGGTCGGGTCGGCGCTGGCGGCCGGCGCCATGGCGAGCAGCGTCTCGAGCAGCATGTCGGGGTAGTGCGCCACCGGCGCGACCCGGTGCTCGCTGAACAGCTCGGGAAACAGCCGCATCATCATCTTGCGGTTCTCGAGCATG
>CAXSGT010000092.1:0-12179 GCA_964236835.1 uncultured Polaromonas sp. | reverse complement strand
AGGATCGGCTCGATCGCTTGGCGCTGCAAAATCGCGCCGGCTCAGGCATGATTCCAAGATGCAAAAAAACGGCGTGTTATTCATCTCGAAGCGCTGCCCGGCGCTGCTGGCCTGGTGGATTTGCAGCGTGCTGGCAGCGGCAACCACGACTCCAGCCGATGCCGCGGCGCCGTTCGAAGACACGATTGCCCAGCGCACGCTGGCCTGCACCGCCTGCCACGGCCCGCAAGGCCGCGCCGCACCCGACGGCTACTACCCGCGCCTGGCCGGCAAGCCCGCAGGCTACCTTTACAACCAGCTGCTCAATTTTCGAGCAGGGCGGCGCCACTATGCGCTGATGACGCAGCTGATCGATCCGCTGAGCGATGCGTACCTGCTCGAAATCGCGCACTATTTTTCCGCGCTGGAAATACCCTATCCGGCGCCGCTGCCGGCCTCGGCCCCGCCCGAGGTATTGCGCCACGGCCAGCGGCTCGTCATGCAGGGCGACCCGGCGCGCGGGCTGCCGGCCTGCGTGCAATGCCATGGCCAGGCGATGACGGGCGTGGCGCCCGCCATCCCAGGCTTGCTCGGGCTGCCGCGCGATTACCTCAACTCGCAGCTCGGCGCCTGGAAGGCCGGCCAGCGCCGCGCTTACCCGCCGGACTGCATGCGGGAGGTGGTAGCGCGCATGAATGCGGACGACGTCAATGCCGTTGCCAGCTGGGTCGCGGCGCAGCCCTTGCCCGCCGACACCCGTGCCGGTCCGCCCCGCGCATTGGCGCCTGGGACCGTCACCCTACGCTGCGGCAGCGCGCCGCCGTTGGCCGGCGCGGCTGAAACGATGGGGCGAAAATGAAAAAATGGCACCGCCTCGCATGGGGCGTCTGCCTGTCGGGCGCTGCGGCGGCTGCAATCGTCTGGTTCCTGAACATGCGCGGCGAAACCGATGCCGCGGCGTCTCCGGCCCGCCTATCGCGTGAAGATTTGATCGCACGCGGCGCTTATCTGGCGCGCGCCGGCAATTGCATGGCCTGCCATACCGCACGCGGCGGCCCACCTTACGCGGGCGGCCTGGGCATCGCCACGCCATTCGGCGCCGTGTTCACCTCGAACCTCACGCCCGATGTGGGCACCGGCCTGGGCACCTGGACTTCGGCCGATTTCTGGCGCGCGCTGCACAACGGGCGCTCGAAAAGCGGCCGGCTGCTGTATCCGGCGTTTCCCTACACCAGCTACACCCAGGTCACGCGCGAGGACTCGGACGCGGTGTTCGCCTATCTGCGCAGCCTGCCCGCGGTGGCGCGTCCGAATCAGCCGCATGCGCTGCGTTTTCCGTACCGGTCGCAGGCGGCGCTGGCGGTATGGCGGGCGCTGTATTTCAGGCCGGGCGTGTATCGGCCCGACACCGGCCGGGACGGAGAATGGAACCGAGGCGCCTACCTGGTCACCGGGCTGGGCCATTGCAGCGCGTGCCATTCGCAGCGCGATGCGCTCGGCGGCATGCGCGCCGGCAAAGCGCTGGACCTCGCCGGCGGACTGATCCCGATGCAAAACTGGTATGCGCCTTCGCTGGCGTCGCAAAGCGAGGCGGGCGTGGCCGACTGGGACCGCGAGGAAATCGTCCGCCTGCTGAAAAACGGCGTTTCGGCACGCGCGTCGGTTGCCGGGCCGATGGCCGAAGTGGTGCTGGGCAGCACGCAATATCTCACGCCGCAAGACCTGAACGCCATGGCGCGGTATCTGAAAGAGCTTCCTGCGTCGCGCCAGGACTCGCATGCGGGCGCAGCAGTGGCGGCGCCGGCCGATACACGTTTCAACGCGGCGCAAGCCGCCCGGCTCTACGACCGGCATTGCGCACAATGCCATGGCGACCAGGGACAGGGCGTCGCCAATGCCTATCCAGCGCTCGCCGGCAACCGCGCGGTGACGATGCCGGCGCTGGAAAACCTGGTGCAAATGGTGCTCCATGGGGGCTACGCGCCGGCCACGGCGGGCAATCCGCGGCCCTTCGGCATGCCGCCTTTCGTGCTCGTGCTGGACGACGCCGAAATCGCCGCCGTCATCAGCCACATCCGCACCGCGTGGGGCAACCAGGCGAGCGCCGTTACGGCGCTGCAGGTGCAGCGCATCCGCGCCAAACAGGCCCCTTGACGCGCGGCCCGGCCGTCGATCACGCGCTCGGACGCGGCGCAGGGCTCGCCATCCGGTCGCGGTGGGCGAGCTCCGGAAAACCCTTGAACCAGAGCGCGGCGACCAGCAGCGGGCCGACGCCGCCGGCCACGACCGAGCCGACCGGCCCGAGCAGCGCCGCCGTCGCGCCGGACTCGAATTCGCCGAGCTGGTTCGACGCGCCGATGAACACCGAGTTGATCGCGCTGACGCGGCCGCGCATGTCGTTCGGCGTCTCGGTCTGCACCAGCGTCTGGCGCACCACCACGCTCACCATGTCGGCGCTGCCCGAGACCGCGAGCGCGGCGAGCGACAGCGCCAAGCTGGTCGAAACGCCAAACACCAGCATGCAAACGCCGTACACCGCGACTGCCAGCAGCATCACCGGGCCCACTCGGCGCTCCAGCGGCCAGCGCGTCAGCGCCACCGACGCCAGCAAAGCGCCCACCGCGGGCGCGGCGCGCAGCAGGCCCAGGCCCCATGGCCCGACATGCAGGATATCCTTGGCGAACATCGGCAGCAGCGCCGTTGCGCCGCCGAGCAGCACGGCGAACAAGTCGAGCGAGACCGCGCCGAGAACGGCTTTTTTGCGCCAGACGAACTCGGCGCCGGCGAGCAGCGTGCGCAGCGAGACCGGCTCGCGCGCCGGCGGCGTATGGTCGTAGCGAACCAGCGCGACGAGCACGCAGCCGATGGCGAACAGCGCGGCGCTGACGCTATACACCGCCGTGGCGCCGGCAACGAAAATCACGCCGCCGAGCGCCGGCCCGGCGATAACCGCCGCCTGCGTGCCGCCCGAGCTGAAGGCCATGGCGCGCGACAGCATGGCGGGCGGCACCAGCATCGGCATCAAGGCCTGCTGCGCCGGCATCTGGAATGCCCGCGCCGCGCCCAGCAGCACCGACAGCCCCAGCAGCAGCTCGCGCGACGCCCAACCGGCCCCCGCGCCCCAACCCTCGGTGGCGGCGACAAGGATCAGCGCCACGACCGCCTGCGTCACCAGGCAGGCGGCGACGATGCGGGCGCGGTTCAGCCGGTCGGCCACATGGCCGGCCACCAGCGTCAGCAGCAGCGCCGGCGCGAACTGGTAGAGCCCCACCAGTCCCAGGTCCCAGGCGCTGTGCGTCAGCTCATACATCTGCCAGCCGACGGCGACCATCAGCATCTGGCTGCCGGCGGCGCCGAAAAGTCGTGCGAACCACATCCGCACGAAGGCGCGCTGGCGCATGAGTTCGGTGAAGCTGTGGCCTGGCATGGAGTCCGAAGCTTAACAGCCGGACGCTGGCCGGCCGGGTCTGGGCGCCACTCCTGATTTAATAGCTTCTTGGGCAGGCCACGCTCGCGCGCAAGCAAAGTTGCGCCGATAATTCAAGCCTTCACTTTTTCACACCACTGGAGAAAAGCATCATGGCAAAAGGTCAGCAAAACAACGACAAGATGGTAAAAAAACCCAAGAAGGACACGTCGCCGCCCAAGCTGGTTTCGCCCGATGCGGTGCGCCCGACGGTGGTCACGCAGATACCGGTGCGCGGCAAGCTGAAAAACAAATAGGCCGATTTCGATGCCGCCCGATTCGCCCGCCGCCGGACTGGAAAAAAGCGCTGCGCCGCCCGTGCAGCCGGGCAATCCGCTGCACGGCGTCAAGCTCGAGGCCATCGTCGCCGCGCTGGCCGCGCACTATGGCTGGGAAGTCCTGGGCAGGCGCATCGACATCCGCTGCTTCACCAGCGAGCCGAGTGTCGCGTCGAGCCTGAAATTCCTGCGCAAAACGCCGTGGGCGCGCGAGAAGGTCGAAAGCCTGTACCTGTTCATGCTGCGCGAGACCCGGCGCACAGGCCCGACGCGCCACAACTTTCTACCGCCTCGGCCTTGAGCCTTGAACGACGCTCCTGCGCCGATGCGGCTGGCGACTTTTTCACGCTCGTCCGCGCCGACGACGGCATCTTGGTGCTCAACAAGCCCTCCGGCCTACTCGCCGTGCCGGGGCGTGGCGAGGACAAGCAGGATTGCCTGAGCCGCCGGGTCCAGGCGCGCTTTGCGGACGCGCTGGTCGTCCATCGGCTCGACATGGCCACGTCGGGCCTCATGCTGATGGCGCGCGGCATCGGCATGCAGCGTGCGCTCGGCCGCCTGTTCGAGCGCCGCGAAGTTTACAAGCGCTATGTGGCCGTCGTCGAGGGCTGCCCGGCACCGGCGCCCGGGCTGGATGGCTGGCGTCTGATCGACCTGCCGATCGGCGTGGACTGGCCGCGCCGGCCGCTGCGGATCATCGACGCGGCGCACGGCAAGCCGAGCCAGACGCGCTGGCGAACGCTGGCGTTCGATGAAACGGCGAACCGCGCGCGAATCGAGCTGGAGCCTTTGACCGGCCGGTCGCACCAGCTGCGGGTGCATCTGCAGGCGGTGGGGCATCCGATTCTGGGCGATGCGCTGTATGCGCCCGAGGCGGTGCGGGCAAAGGCGCCGCGGCTGCTGCTGCATGCCAGCGCGCTGCGCTTTCGGCATCCGGCGAGCGGCGCCCTGCTGGATTTTGAAAGCACACCCGACTTTTGACTGCGAGGCCCGTGGTAATGCCGGCTCAGCTGATTGTCCAAGGCCTGCGCTGCGTCCGATCGAATCATTCCGGTTTGATCGAAGTGGGCCAAAAACCCATCAACTCAATTTAAGAATCTGATAAATCTCGTCTTTGGTCTCGAGCCGTTTTTTCTTCAGCACTTCAAGCGCGTCATCGGCCAGCGCCTCATGGCCCTGCTCGTACTGGGTGATGGTGTGGTTGTCGGCGTCGTAGCGCGCGACCAGTGCTGCAAAGTGGGCGTCGGACGACTTCAGGCCGTCCATTTTTTCCAGGTACTGCGGAAACTCGTGCGCCAGATCGTGATTCATCAATTCCATAGCAAAACTCCTTTTAAATTTTCAATTTTCAATTTTCAAGTCAAGCCTGAACGCCGAGCCGGGCGAGAACATCGCAAGCGCTGGGGCAGGCATCAGTCGCGAACCACCAGCACCGGCAGGTGCGCATGCGACAACACCTGGGCTGTGACGCTGCCGAGCACCAGCTTTTCCAGGCCGCGGCGGCCGTGCGAGCCCATCACCATCAAGTCCGCGCCGATCGCCTCGGCGGTATCGAGGATCGCCTGGTAAACCGAGTGCCCTTCGACGACCGAGCCGCTGGCGGCGACGCCGCGCTCGTCGAACACCCGCCGCGCCGCCGCGATGGCGTCATGGCCCTCGCGGGTGGCGGCGCTCAGGTAATCGGACTGGTTGTAGGAAAAGTCGTTTCCCATGCCGGTGAAGGCGTAGGGGTCGATGACGTAGATCAGCGTCACCGCGCTTTTGAACGCCTCGGCGATGGCCAGCGCCTTGTCGGTCGCCTGGCGCGCGCTGTCCGAGCCGTCAACGGGAACGAGAATGTGTTTGAACATGCGCAGGCCTTCTTTTAAAACGGTGCGGGCCGATGTGCCGGGTTGCGGAGCCTGCACGGTCGATTCCCGCGGCCGTGGAAAGCTCGGGCCGCTCATGGCTCAATGGCGACGCCTTTCCAGAAAGCGACATGGCCCTTGATCGCCTCGGCGCCCGATTTGGGCTCCGGGTAGTACCAGGCGGCGTCGGTGTTCATCTCCCCGTCGACCAGCAGCGAGTAGTAGCTGGCCTGGCCTTTCCAGGAACACGTGGTGTGGTGGTTGCTGAACGACACGTAGTCGCGGTTGAGCGACGCTTCGGGAAAGTAATGGTTGCCCTCGAGCACCACGGTGGCATCGCTTTGCGCAATCACTGCGCCTTTCCAGATTGCTTTCATCGATTTTCTTTCCTGATTTGCGTTTGTTGCCGCGCCATCCAATTTTTATCAAGCTCATCTTTTAGCAGAGCGCGCCGGCTTGCGGCGTAGGACGAAGCGACATCGGTATTTTGCCGCGGCGCCGGCGGGCGCGCATGTTCCAATGGGCGCTTACCCGCAAAAACCTTCAGCGCCGCCCGGCGCTCGGCGGCTGTTATTTTGAAAGCACGCTTTCATGGCCATCAAAGCCACCATTCACAAAGCCCAGCTGCAGATTGCCGACATGGACCGCGGCGTCTATGCCGACCACAATGCCGTCATCGCCCGCCATCCGTCCGAAACCGACGAGCGCATGATGATCCGGCTGCTGGCTTTCGCGCTCCATGTGCCGGGCGACGACAAGCGCGGCAATCTCGAATTCGCCAAGGATTTGTGGGACGTCGATGAGCCGGCGCTCTGGCACAAGGATTACACCGGCAGGGTGCTGCATTGGATCGACGTCGGCCAGCCCGACGACAAGCGCCTGATGCGCGCCGCCGGCCGCGCCGAACGCGTGACCGTGTACAGCTTTTCGAGCAGCACGCCGGTCTGGTGGAAAGGCATTGAAACGAAATTGACGCGCGCGGCCAACCTGGTCATCTGGCAGATCGACGCCGCGCAGAGCCAGGCGCTGGCCCGGCTGGCCGAGCGCGGCATGCAGTTGCAGGTGACGGTGCAGGACGGCACGGTCTGGATGAGCAGCGGTGCCGAATCGGTCGAGATCACGCCGCGCCGGCTGACCGCCGGCGGCGGCTGATTCGGGCTGCGGCTAATGGGCGTTGTACGGCGCTGCGCTTGATCCGGGGCTGGAGGACAGCTCGGCGCCGCAGTGGAAAGCAGAAGTTGGCCTCGGGAACACGCGCAGCAGCCGCGGCACGCACACGTCGATCAGCGTGTGCAGGTCGGGAATGAACAGCGCCAGGTAGGTGGGCAGCAGCGCCAGCAGGTCGATGACGCCGAAAAAACTGGTCGCATAGCGCAAGGGATTGCGCAGGCACAGCAGCCGGGCCAGGTATTCGAGCGTAAAAAGCGCGGTGAAGAGCCACTCGGCCAGCGCCAGCGCCCGGCCATGCTGGCAGTTGATCGACTCGACGCTGTCGGCCATCACCACCGCGACGCTCAGCAGGATGACGCCGATCAGGACCTGGTCGAACAGCCGGCCGGCGTGGGTGTCGGACTCGAAAATCACCTCGTAGAGCCGCAGCCGCCCGCCGCCCGGCGGTTTTTCGAGAACCGATTTCGGTGGACGGGGATCAACAGATTCCATCGCTTGTCAGAAAAGTTCGGCCTAAGTGGTTTATGCTATATTTTTAATAGCTATAAAGCTATACCAGTATTGCGTAAACCGCCTATTTTATTCCTATTTTTACTGCATCATGCCGGCGGCGCCGTTTTGCCCTCGGCCTCCTGCAGCGCGCGCCACATCACCTTGCCTGAGCCGCTTTTCGGCAGCGCATCGACGAACTCGACGACGCGCGGGTATTTGTACGCGGCCATGTGCTCGCGGCACCAGTCGATGATGTCGGCCTCGCTCGCCCGGCCCCGGAACGCGGCGCGCAGCACGACGACGGCCTTGACGCTTTCGCCGCGGTAGGCGTCGCGGGTGGAAATGACGCACGCCTCCTGGATGGCGGGGTGGCCGAACATCAGCGAC
This sequence comes from uncultured Polaromonas sp., assembly GCA_964236835.1. GTDB lineage: Bacteria > Pseudomonadota > Gammaproteobacteria > Burkholderiales > Burkholderiaceae_C > Polaromonas. Next base: position 4,560 of record CAXSGT010000092.1, on the reverse strand, counting down.
TCGACCTCGGCCGGCCATATCTTGAAGCCCGACGCGTTGATCATGCGCTTGAGCCGGTCGGTGATGAAAAAATAGCCCTCCTCATCGACATGGCCCAGGTCGCCCGAGCGAAAAAAACGCTTGCCGCCCTGCTCGATGAACGCCGCCGCCGTGGCTTCGGGCTGCTTCCAATAGCCGGAAAAATTCTGCGGACCGGACATGATGATTTCGCCCTGCCCGCCCTGCGGCATTTCTTCCAGCGTCAGCGGGTCGATGACGCGCGCGTCGGTGCTGATGAAGGGAATGCCGAGGCACTGCTGCTTGGCCGCGTCGGGCGGGTTGCTGTGCGACGGCGCGGCAGTTTCGGTCAGGCCATAGCCTTCGGTAAAACGCAGGCCGTACTGCTCCCACAGGCGCTGCGCCACCGCCTGCGGCATCGCGGCGCCGCCGCCGCCGATATACACCAGGCTAGACAGGTCGAAGCTCGCGAAGTTGGGACTCGCCAGCAAGTCGATCACCATCGTCGGAATATTGGTCCAGTGCGTCACGCGCCAGCGCGAGATCAGCCGCCCGGCGAGTTCGCGGTCCCAGCGCGGCATGACAACCAGCGTGGCGCCGCAATAAATCGCGGTGTGCATGACCGACACCATGCCGGTAATATGAAACATCGGCACCACCGACAGCACGACGTTTTCGGACGTGCTGTTGCCCCAGGCGGCAGTGCTGACGGCGTTGTGCATCAGGCTGGCATGCGTGTGGATGCAGCCCTTGGGCAGGCCGGTGGTGCCGCTGGTGTAGGGCAGCACGGCCATGTCGTACGGCGCTGCGGAGTGCGCCGGCAAGGCTTCGCTGCGGGGTTGCAATGCGTCGCCCCAGCTTAGAACCTCGCCGCCTTCGAGCGCGGGCGGCGCATGCCGGGCCAGCAGCCAGTCGCGCCACGCCTCGGGCATGGCGCCCTCGCCCTCCCCCTCGCCTTCCTGCGGGACGGTGGCAGCATCGAACGCGTCGCTGTAATGCGTCACGATCAGGTGCGTTAGCCGGTCTTGCGTCGGCAGCTGGGAATTCGCCTTGACGAGCTCGGGCGCCAGGTCGCCAGTGGTGATCGCGACTTTCGCGTCCGGGTCGGTGATGTAATGCGTCAACTCCTCGGCCCGGTTCATCGGGTTCACCGGAACGACCACGGCGTCGGCACGCAGGATGGCGAAGTGCGCGATCACCCATTGCGGGCAGTTCTGCATGCTGAGCACCACCCTGTCGCCCTTCCTGACGCCCAGCGCATGCAGCGTAGCGGCGAGCCGCTCGGCCTGTCGCAGCACGTCGGCGTAGCTGAACGCCCGGTTGAAAAACACCAGCGCCGGCTTGTTCGGAAAGCGCAGGGCGCTGACCGCCAGGTTGTGCCAGAGCGACGTTTGCGGCGGCGTGATGCGGCGCGGCAGGCGTTTCGGCCAGACCGCGTAGTGAAGGTCGTGGCGGGCGGGCTGGTCGGTTGAAGTCGGCGTCGGCAAGGCGGGCTCCCAGGCGGTCTGATCAGGCCGAGCCTACCCACACCGGCCGCCGCGTGCATCGGGGACATTGCGGATGACGCGCGTTTGTTACTAGAGGTCTCAATGCGGATGGCGGTGGTGCGCATCGGGGAAGTGCGCATGGCTGTGGGTCATGGGTTCATGGCGGTGGCGATGCGAATGCGGCCCCCGCACTGTGCCGGCGTGGTCGTGCAGGTGATGCGCATCGTGCGTGTGCGGATGCTCGTGCTCCAGCGCTTCATGGTGATGGACATGGACATGCCGCTCGGTCAGATGCAGCCAGACGCCCAGCGCCATCAGGCTTGCCGCCGCCAGCAACTGCCAGGTGACCGGCTCGCCGAGAAAAAGCACCGCGAACAGCGCGCCGACAAAGGGCGCGATCGAAAAATAGGCGCCGGCGCGCGACGCGCCCAAGTGGCGCAGCCCCAATACGAACAGCGCCAGGCTCACGCCGTAAGCGAAAAAACCGACCGCCATCGCCGCGGCCACGGACGCCGCGCCGGGCAGCCGGGCGTCGGCCACGAAAGCCAGCGCCAGATTCACCGCGCCCGCCGCCAGCCCTTTCACGCAGGCGATCCAGGAGGCGTCGGCGAGCGACACCTTGCGGGTGAAATTGTTGTCGAGCGCCCAGAAAAAGCATGCCGCCACCACAGCCAGCGCCGGCCACGCCCTGGTCGCCGCAGGCGGATTTGCCAGCGACGGCGCCTGCGGCCAGCTCAGGAGCAGCGCGCCGGCGACGATCGCGGCCATTCCCGCGGCGATGCGCCGGTCGAAATTCTCCTTGAACACGATCCAGGCCAGCAGCGCTGTCAGAACCGCTTCGGCATTGAGCAGCAAAGCCGCATGGCTCGCCGCCATCGCCGACAGGCCAGCCATCAAGAGCACCGGCGCCAGGCCGCCGCCGCACAGCACCGCCGCCGCCAGCCATTTCAGCTCGCCCGGATTCAGCCGGGGCCGGGAAGCGCCGCTTAACTTGCGGTAAATCGCCAGCCCGATGCCCGAACCCAGGTAAAGCAGGCTCGCCAGCATCCACGGGTTGACGCCCTTGAGCAGCAATTTGGCCAGCGGCGTGCCGGCGCCGAACAGCAGCGCCGAGCCCAGCGCGGCGAGAACGCCCGGTTGCCAGGCTTTGGTTTGCATGTTTGATCGGCCTTCCTGTGATTACGCAGCGCAGTGAGAACGGCCTTAATGTATTTGAATTTTCCGTGCTTGATAAATTGAACTTTTCAAGCCGCGGCGCCTCACCTTTGCATGCATCGCCTGCTCCTCATCGTGATGATCGCCCTGCTGCCCCTGCGCGGCTGGGCTGGTGATGCGATGGCGACCGGGATGGCGGCTGGTCAGCCGCGGCAAATGCAGGTTGCCGCAAAAAGCATAGCTACTCAAGTCCATGCAGCGGGCGAAATAGCCCATTTTGACCATGAAACAGCAATTCCGGGCATTGCTGGAACGCATAGTGACTGCGCAGGCCATGGCGCAGATGAAGACGCTGAACACGCTGGTGATCCGCACTGCGACACCTGTTCGGCCTGTCAGGTTTGCCACACGGTAGCGCTTTCGCATTCTGAGTCCACGGCGCCGCCCACTTTTCAAGCCTTTGCCCTGCCCCACGCGGCAGCGGATCAATTCGCCAGCGCCGACGCCGCGCTGCGCCAGAAACCACCCATTTCCTGACCGTCAGGCCCGTATTGGGTCTGTACTTGCCGGCGGCAAGGCATTTCGGGGCTTTTCACCCCGTGCGCCTGCCCGGATCGCCGCGATTTTTTGCGATCGCACCGCTGGTGTTTCAGGAGATTTTTCATGCGCATTCGCCTCTTTTCCAAGCTGCCCGCCGCGCTGGTTTTGCTCGCGGTATCGTTGGGAGCCGCCCAAGCTGGCGCGCAAACCGCCGCCAATTCCCGGCCGCCGCCGGCCTACCGCTCCACACTGGAGAACTACCAGCCCTTTACCGAAGAAAAAATCGTCAATTGGAAGGAAGCCAACGACAGCGCGGCGCGGATCGGCGGCTGGCGCGAATACGCCAAGGAGGCGAGTCAGGCGCAAACGCCAGAGGGTGCGGCCAAGCCCGCGCCGAGCGCAGCGCCAGCCCAACCAACACAGAAAAAACCATGAAAACGATTTTTCGATTGACCGCGCTGGCCGCGGCCAGCGTGTTGCTGGCGGGTTGCGCAGCGGTCGATATCGACCAAGCCGTGCGCGACGCCAACGATGCGGCCAGCAGCTTTACCGGCGGCAACCTTGCGTTGAGCCGCGACGACGAACAGCGGCAGGCTCGCGGCAAATTAAGCAGCGAACTGCTGGCCCATCTGTTGAGCATGGATGACGCCGTGCAGCTGGCGCTGGCCAACAGCCCGGCGGTGCAAACGCTGCTGGCGCAAAGCTGGGCGGACATGGCGCGGGCGGCCCAGTTCGGCCGGATTGCCAACCCGGTCTTCGCCTTCGAGCGGACGACGCTTGGCGGCGAACTCGAACTGAACCGGCTGCTGTCGTTTGGCCTGCTCGACGTGCTGACGCTGCCCTGGCGCATGGAGATTTCACGCGGCCAAGTCGAGCAGGCCAGGGTGCAGCTCGTCGCCAGCGTGGTTGAGCAAGTCACGCAGAGTCGCCAGGCATGGGTGCGCGCGGTGGCGGCGCAGCAGATGCTGGACTACGCCAGGCAAGTCAACCGCAGCGCGCAGGCTAGCAGCGAGCTGGCGCGGCGCATGCGGCAGGTGGGCAATTTCACCCGGCTGCAGCGGGCGCGCCAGCAGGTCTTTTATGCGGACGCCGCAGCGCAGCTGGCGTCGAGCCAGCACGCGGTGACCGCGGCGCGGGAGGAATTGATCCGCCGGCTGGGCCTGACCGACGCGCAAGCCGGGCAACTGCAACTGCCCGAGCGCCTGCCCGATTTGCCCAAGGAGCCGCGCCAGCCGGCGCTGGTCAGCGCCGACGCGGCGCGGCAACGGCTGGATGTGCGAATCGCACGGACCCAGCTCGACCTGGCGGGCCGGTCCCAGGGCCTGAACCTGCTCACCAGCGTAGTCGATGTCGAGCTTGGGATACGCCGCGACACGGTGGC